>NZ_JBHUZJ010000080.1:0-43565 GCF_042667685.1 Streptomyces sp. NPDC057302
CTTGTACGGGGTCTGGGGCGGAGCCCCAGGTAGGTCCGGGGCGCAGGCACGGTTTTCGGGAAGGGGCGGGGTCGGGGAGAATTACGCCTTCCAGACGCCCGCCTCCGCATGCTCCCGGGCGAATTCCGCGAAGTCACGAGGCGCCCGCCCCAGGACCTCCCGCACCCCCTCGGAGAGATGCGCGTTGCGGCCGTCCAGGTTCGTCTCGAAAAGCTCGACCAGGAACTCCCGCTCCTCCTCCGGAACCCCGAACTCCGCGAGCGCGCCCGCATACTCCCGGGCGGACACCGGCACGTACCGAATCTCCCGCCCCGCAGCCGCAGCCACCTCGGCCACCGCGTCGCGGAACGACAGGAGCCGGGGGCCCGACACCTCCACCACACGGCCCGCGTAACCGGAGTCGGGACGCAGCACCGCCACCACCACATCGGCGATGTCCCGCGAGTCGATGAACGGTTCGAGGACCTCCCCGGCAGGGAACACCAGTTCCCCGGCCCGCATGCCGTCGAGCAGCGGACCCTCGCTGAGGTTCTGCGCGAACCAACTCGCCCGTACGACCGTCCATTCCGCCCCGGACTCCCGCAGCGCCCGCTCGGCGGGCTCCGCCTGGTCCTCGCCCCGTGCGGACAGGAGCACGATCCGCCGCACGCCGAGCGCCACCGCCTGCCGGGCAAGCGCGCCCACCGCCTCACCCGCGCCGGGCGCGCCGACGTCCGGCTGGTAGGCGAGGTACGCGGCGTCCGCGCCCCGCAGCGCGTCCTCCCACGTCGAGGGGTCGTACCAGTCGAAACGCACCGCGCCCGACCGCGAAGCGGCCCGCACCGTGCAGCCCGCCGCCTCCGCGGCCTCGGCGACCCGGCGTCCGGTCTTGCCCGAAGCGCCCGTGACCAACACCGTCATGTCCTGCGTGTTCAACGCGTTCTCTGTCATGACTTCAGTGAACTGGCCCGCGCCACAAGGAGCCATCCGCCAGGGACTCACCCCCATACGCGTGCGTCTACGCTTCGCGCATGGACGTACTCGCAGGCTTGCTGGAGGGCCCGCGCGCACGCGGAGCCTTCATGATCCGTGCGTGCTTCGACCCGCCCTGGTCCGTCCGCATCGCGGACGAGGCACCGCTGTCGGTCATGATCATGGTGCGGGGCACCGCCTGGATCGTGCCCGACACGGGTGAACCCCAGCTGATCCGTCCCGGCGACGTGGCCGTCGCGCGCGGCCCCGACCACTACACCGTCGCCGACGACCGGGCGAAGAAGCCCCACGTCGAGATCCGGCCCGGCGAACACTGCGTGCCCCTCGGCGACACCCCGGCCGACCAGTACCGCGACCTGGGGCGGCGCACCTGGGGTCAATCCCTCGACGGCGCCGCCGAGATGCTGATCGGGACCTACCAGGCGCGCGGCGAGATCACCGGCAGGCTCCTCGACGCGCTGCCCCCGCTCCTGATCCTGCCCACCGAGGTGTGGGACTGCCCGCTCACTCCGCTGCTCGCCGACGAGATCGCCAAGGACGAGCCGGGGCAGGACGTCGTGCTCGACCGGCTGCTCGACCTGCTGATGATCGCCACCCTGCGCGCCTGGTTCTCCCGGCCGGAGGCGGCGGCCCCCGCCTGGTACCGGGCGATGGGGGACCCGGTCGTCGGGCAGGCGATCCGGCTGCTCCAGGACGACCCGGCGCACCCCTGGACGATCGCCGCGCTGGCCGCGAAGGCGGGGGTGTCGCGGGCCGCGCTCGCCCGGCGGTTCACCGAACTCGTGGGCGAGCCGCCGATGGCGTACCTGACGGGCTGGCGGCTCGCGCTCGCCGCCGACCTGCTGCGGGACGGCGAGCAGACGATCGGCGCGATCGCCCGCCGCGTCGGCTACGGCAGCGCGTTCGCGCTGTCCAGCGCCTTCAAGCGGGTGTACGGGGTCAGCCCCCAGGAGCACCGCTCACCGGTCGCGTAGACCCTGACCGGCGTAGTCTTGCAGGCGTGTCGTACGAGACCGTCGAGTATGCGGAGCGGCCGTCCCGTGTCGCGGGCGCCGTCCTGTGGACGCGCGCCGGCGGCGGCGCGGCCGGCCCCGTGTACCCCGTGCTTCCCGACGGCTGCATGGACCTGATCTGGACCGGGGGCAGGCTTCTGGTCGCGGGGCCCGACACGCGCGCGTACCGCCCCGCACAGGAGGCCGCCGCGCGCTACGTGGGCATCCGCTTCTACCCCGGCACCGCCCCCGCCTTCCTCGGCGTGCCCGCGCACGAACTGCGCGACCGGCGGGTCGCCCTCGCCGACCTGTGGCCCTCGGCCGACGCGCGCCGCCTGACCGAGCGCATGGACGCGGCCCGCGATCCGGCGGCCGTCCTGGAGTCCCTCGCCCTGGCGCGCGCGGGCGAACCGCCCGACCCGCTGCTCGCGCACGTGGTCAAGGCCCTGGACGCCGGGCGTTCCATCGCGGCGACCGCCGACGAGGCGGGCATCAACGCCCGCCTGCTGCACCGGCGTTCACTCGCCGCGTTCGGCTACGGACCCAAGACGCTGGCCCGGGTCCTGCGCCTGCAGCGCGCGCTCGCCCTGGCCAGGGGAGGCCTGGCGTACGCGGAGACCGCGGTCGTCGCGGGCTTCGCCGACCAGGCCCATCTGGCGCGTGACGTCAAGGAGTTGACGGGGATGCCGCTGAGCGAGCTGCTCAGCCCGCGGCCGGGCTAGACAGCGGCGCGAACAGGTCGACGCCGTTGCCGTCCGGGTCGAGCACGGAGGCGTACCGCTGGCCCCAGAAGGCGTCCCACGGCTTCAGCTCACCGTGATGTCCGGCGCCGGTCAGCTGCTCGTACACGGCGTCCACGCCCGCGGGGGTCTCGCAGTGGAACGCGAGCCCGATGCGGCCCGAGCTCTGCGGCGGCTCCCAGTTCTTGTCGAAGGAGCGGATGGTCTCCTCCGTGTCGAAGGCGATGCGCAGACCGCCGGGAAGCGCCGCCTCGACATGCGGCTGGGCCTCGGCACCCTCGGGGAACTCCAGGCCGAGGCGGCGGTAGAAGGCGAGCGTGGCGGCCATGTCGCGGACGACGATGCCGACCAGGTCGAAGCGGGGTGTGATGTTCGTGTTCATGCCCCGCAGCCTAGGCAGCAGCTCCGCGCCCGTCTTGAAGAAAACGGACGCCGCGCCACTCCTTGCCGCCGCCCGCGCACGGTCGTACATGTGGGCAAGGAGTGCTGCAAGCACCGGTCCGAGGGGAGTCGACCGCCATGTCCTCCACATCCGCCATGCCCGCCATGCCCACCACGGCCGCGCTCGGCAAGCGCCCGGCCAGCCCGGTCCGCCTGGAGGGGGAGTACGACCCCGTGCTCTCCCGCTGGCTCTGGCTGGTGAAGTGGCTGCTCGTGATCCCGCACTACGTCGCCCTGTTCTTCCTGTGGATCGGGCTGTTCTTCACCACCGTGGTCGCGTTCTTCGCCATCCTGATCACCGGCAGCTATCCACGGGCGCTGTTCGGCTACACCGTCGGTGTGCTGCGCTGGACGTGGCGCGTCGAGTACTACGCGTACGGTTCGCTGGCCACCGACCGCTATCCGCCCTTCACCCTGCACGACGTGGCCGACTACCCCGCCCGCCTGGACATCGCCCACCCCGAGCACCTCTCCCGGGGGCTCGTTCTCGTCAAGAGCTGGCTCCTGATCCTGCCGCAGCTCCTGGTGGTCGGCTTCTTCACGGGCGGCCTGCGCTTGAACGTCGGCCTCGCCGGGCTCCTCGCCTTCTACGCGGCCGTGACCCTGCTCTTCAAGGGCCACTACCCCCACGGCATGCACGACCTCAACCTCGGCCTGCACCGCTGGGCCGCGCGCGTCCTGGCCTACGGCCTGCTGCTCACCGACGTCTATCCGCCCTACCGGCTCGACCAGGGAGACCGTGAGCCCGCGGGCTGATGCGCGAAGGTGAACGCGAACTCGGCCGGAGCGGCGTGCAGTTCGTACTGCGGCAGTACCCCGGGGCCGCAGGACTGCGAGCCGATGCCGTGCTGCCCGTGGTCGAGATGGACCCACACCGTGTCACCGGGGACGAGATCCGTGCGGTGCGCCGCCGCGTCCAGCTGCTCGGTGGTCCAGCGGCGCGCGGTGAACCAGAAGGCGGGCTCACCGGTCACCCGCACCCCCGCACCGGTGAAGCCCGCCCGCAGCTCGGCCCGACGGACGTCCGCGCGGGCGCCGTTCTCCTGCGGGCGCACGTAGGGGGTCTGCATGCGGTCGACGGGCATGGACCAGTTGCCGATGTCGGACGCCGCCGCGGTGTCCGGATACGCCTCGTGGGGCCCGCCGCCGAACCAGCGCGCGTGCCCGTACGCGGCGGGCAGGCCGAGCCGGATGCCGAGCCTGGGCAGCGGTGCCGTCCACTCGCCCTCGGGCGCGACGGCAACGGTCAGGCGCAGCCGCGTGCCGTCGGACGTCCAGCGGTAGACGGTACGCAGGCCGATGTCGCGCGCGGCGGGCGCCACGCGCGTGCGGACGGTGAGGGCCTCGTCCGTCAACTCCACCGCTTCGGTGCGGTGTTGCATCCGGTGCAGGCCCAGCTCCCGCCATACGAGGCCGTTGCGCTGTCCTCCTTGCCAGGAAGCCCCGTTGTCGTTGTCCGTGGGGGCCCGCCAGATGTCCAGACGCGGGGCGCTGGGCAGGGAGATGTCGGCGAGGCCGCGCAGTTCGCCGGTGCGGGCGTCGAAGGTGCCGGGGCCGAGCGTGATGAAGTCCCCGTCCCTGAGCGGCTGTTCACCGACTGCGGGAGGCAGGACAGGGCGCGCCGAGACGCGGAACTCGCCGCGCGCGACTCCATGGTCCAGCTTCGTCCAGTTCGTTTTGACGTCCACCATCGCCGTGAGGTGCAGGAAGGTCTCGGCGTGACGGCTCGCGGGCGGTGCGTCCGGCAGCTTCAGGTCGACGGATTCGCCGGGTCCGAGCTCCGGCGGAACGGCGAGGTCGCCCGCCGCGTACACCGCGTCGTCGTCGCCGATGTACGTCCACTCGAAGGACAGATGGGAGAGATCGGTGAAGTCGTGCAGATTGGTGACCCGGACCGTCCCCGTGTCCGCGTCGTACGCGAACCGCACCGGCTGGATGACCCGCTTGTACGTGTCGAGCCCCGGCGAGGGCGTCCGGTCGGGGAAGACCAGGCCGTCGCAGACGAAGTTCCCGTCGTGCAGCTCCTCGCCGAAGTCGCCGCCGTAGGCGTAGCCGAACTCCGGGTGGGTGAGGCCGTGGTCGATCCACTCCCAGATGAAGCCGCCCTGATTGCGTTCATGGGCGTCGAACAGCGCCTGGTACTCGCTCAGACCACCGGGGCCGTTGCCCATCGCGTGGCCGTACTCGCAGAGGATGAAGGGGAGTTGGCGGCGCGACTGCGGCTCGTCCGGGTCCTCGCGGCGGCCGATGCGCTCGACCTCGGCGTGGTCGGCGTACATGCGTGAGTACATGTCGGTGTCCGCGCAGGACGCGTCGCCCTCGTAGTGGATGAGCCGGCCCGCGTCCCGTGACCGGATCCAGCGTGCCATGGCGGTCAGGCCGCGGCCCGTGCCGCACTCGTTGCCGAGGGACCAGATGATCACCGAGGCGTGGTTCTTGTCGCGCTCGACCATGCGGGCCGCGCGGTCCAGGAGGGCGGGGGTCCAGCGGTCGTCGTCGACGGGGTTGCCGCGCCAGGCCTGCTCGGTGAAGCCGTGCGTCTCCAGGTCGCACTCGTCGATCACCCACAGGCCCAGCTCGTCGCAGAGGTCGAGGAAGGCGGGGTGCGGCGGATAGTGGCTGGTGCGGACCGCGTTGATGTTGTGCTGCTTCATCAGCCGGACATCGGTGCGCATGGTGGCGAGATCGAGGGCGCGGCCCGTCTCGGGGTGGAACTCGTGCCGGTTCACGCCGCGGAACAGGATGCGGCGGCCGTTGACCTTGATGACCCCGTCCTCGACGGTGACCGTGCGGAAGCCGATCCGCAGCGGGACGCGCTCGCCCGCCGTGGCCAGGACACCGTCGTACAGCCGTGGCGTCTCGGCGGTCCAGGGCTCGACGGCCACCGTCACGGAATCGCCCGTGGCGACATCGATCCCCAGCTCGGGCACGGTGACCCGGCCGTCCACGTCCGAGTCGACCCGCAGTGTCCCCGACCCCGCGCGATGGTCGTACGAGGCATGGGTGAAGAAGTCGAGCGCGCAGCCGTCGGGGCGGTGCAGCAGGGTCACGTCACGGAAGATGCCCGGCAGCCACCACTGGTCCTGGTCCTCCAGGTACGACCCGGACGACCACTGGTGGACGCGGACCGCGAGCACGTTGCCCGACGGCTTCAGGAGGTGGCCGACCGTGAACTCGTGCGGCAGCCGTGAGCCCTTGAACTCGCCGAGCTCCGTGCCGTTCAGCCAGACGCGGGCACAGGACTCGACGCCGTCGAAGCGCAGTGTGCCGCCGCCGGTCGCGGGCCAGTCCGCGGGCAGGTCGAAGGTGCGCAGGTGGTCGCCGGTCGGGTTCTCGGTGGGTACGCGGGGCGGGTCGACCGGGAAGGGATAGACCACGTTCGTGTAGAGGGGCGCGCCGTGGCCCTGCAGCACCCAGTGTCCTGGCACCGCCACGGTGTCCCAGGCCCCGGCGTCATGGCCGTCCGAGGCGAAGGATTCGTCGGCCGCGTCGGCATACGGGGAGAGCCGGAAGCGCCAACTTCCGTTCAAGGAGAGGGAGACGGCATCCGAGTGCGCATACCACGCGCGGGGCGGGAGGCTGCCGGTGCCGGGGGATACGTCCTCAAGGTAGGGGAGATCCATGGCCTCCATCAGACAGCGGGGAGGCGGGGCGTCACAACACCCACGCGGCGGGGGTTGTTGGATTCTCGGCGGCCGGGTTGGACGAATGCGTCACGTGCTGCGGATTTCGTCGTACGTCGCCGCGTACCCAGTTGCAATTCGTTGAGGTGTGGCATTTCGCGCGCGATATCGGTAGCTTGCGGAGGCGTGACCATCAGCCAGCAGCTTCCGCAGACCGACCGCACCCGCCACCGCCGCCTGCGCGAACAGGGCAGCCTGGACCGCGCCGACCTGGAGGCGATCCTCGACGCGGGGTTCATCTGCCATCTGGGCGTCGTCGTCGACGGGCACCCCATGGTGGTGCCGACCGTCTACGGCCGCGACGACACCCAGCTGTATCTGCACGGCTCGGTCGCCAGCCGCAGCCTGGCCGCCGACCCCGAAGCGGCCGTGTGCGTCACCGTGACGCACGTGGACGGCCTGATCCTGGCCCGCTCGGTCTTCGAGCACGGCGTCAACTACCGCAGCGCGATGATCCACGGCGTCCCGCGCAAGGTGACCGACCCGGAGGAGAAGCTGACGGGCCTGCGCCTGCTCACCGAGCACGCGGCGCCCGGCCAGTGGGACTACGCCCGCAGGCCCAGCCGCAAGGAGCTCGCCGCGACGACGCTGCTCGCCCTCTCCCTGGAGGAGGCCTCGGTCAAGACGAGCGTGGGCCCGCCGGACGACGGCGAAGGGCCGGACGCCGAGCTCGGCATCTGGGCGGGGAACCTTCCCCTGACGGCAGGCTGGGGCACCCCGGTCGCCGACCCGCTGCTCCCGCCCGGCATCGCGGCTCCGCCGCACATCGCCGGTCGCGCCGGGACACGGCAGGGCTCCATGGGGTCGTAGCGGTACTGATGGCCGGTGCGCGAGGGCTATCGGAGATCCAGGTCCCCGGAGATGACGCGCCGCGCCACCGATTCCAGGGGCACGCCCAGGGCGAAGGCCCGCGCCTTGATGAGCGCCAGGGCGTCAGCGACCGAACCGCCGGTCTGCTCGGTCAGCACGCCGACGGCCTGGTGGACCACGGCCCGCAGATCCGCGCCCCCGTAGAGCCCGGGATCCGAGTCGGGGCCGATCAGTACGCCGTCCGCCAACGCGTCGGCGACCGTGCGGAACTTCCCGGCCCTGGCCAGGGCCGGCGGGGGATCGTAGACGCTGAGCACCCCTATGCAGTCCGACGAGACCTTCAACGGCAGCGCCGCGACCGCATGCAGGCCGAGGGCGGCGATACCGGAGCCGTAACCGGGCCAGCGCCTCTCGAGTGCGGCGCCCGACGCGTATACCGCGCGCCGGTCGCGGAACGCGTCCAGGCCTGGGCCCGCGGTCAGGACGTACTCCAGATCCTGGGCGCCGCGCGACGGCCGGTCCGAAGCGGCCACCGCGAGCTGGCCCAGGTCGGCCCCGACGAGCGTGAGCGCGGCACTGAGGGTCCCGCAGGCCTCCGCTACTCCCGCCATGAAAAGAGGGCGCAGGCCACCACCTCTGCTCTCCGCCTCCGTCAACCTGGCGGCGTACGCCTGCTGGAGGCGGGCCGTGGTCAGATGGCGCTCGGCGACCGCTCGGTGCCGAGTCGCCATCGCCGCGTGGAAGTCGCGTCCGTTCTCCACGAACAGCCGCTCGTGCCGCTCGGCGTTCACCGATTCCTGCACAGCGCGTTCCGACGCCCGCTCGGCTCTCTGCCAGGCGGCTTCGGCCAGCCCGCCCGGCAGTCCGGAACTGCCTTGCCTGGAGCTCATCTTCACAGAGTACGGCGTACCGGTTCAGTTGCCGCCTTCAGTCGAAAGGTCTTCCATGAGCAGGACGACGCCGCCGTTGTGGGCGTCGAACGGGGAACAGATGACCGAACATTCGATGTGGCGTCCGATACGGTTCACCGCCGGGATGGACACGGGCCCGGCCCGCTTGCCCGACGCCACGCACTGCTGGATGACCTCGCGCAGATGGTCGGTGGGCAGCCCGAAGTCCAGGGCGAAGAACGACTCGCCGAGCACCTCGTCCGGACGCAGGCCCCACAGGTCGACAGCGCCGCGGTTCCAACTCCTGGCCCGCATGTCATCCGAGAGAACCACCACACCCGCCGCGATGCTGGTGACCACACCCTCCAGGAAGGCCCTGGCCTCGTCCAGGTCCGTGGTGCGCAGGCGCATCTCGTCGTTCATCGTCTCGAGCTCTTCATTGCCGGACTGGAGCTCTTCGTTGGTGGTCTCCAGCTCCTCGTTCGTGGACTGGAGTTCCTCGTTGGTGGTCTCCAGCTCCTCGATGCTCGACTGGAGTTCCTCGTTGGTGGTCTCCAACTCCTCGTTGGTCGCCTGGAGCTCCTCGTAGGCCGTCTCCAGATCCTCGCGGACGCGCTTGATCTCGGTCCTGAGCTTCGTGGCCTGCGTGACGTCCGTGAAGGTGATGTTGATGGCGAGGGGCGTGCCGGGGCCGCCCAGGATCGGCTGGATGTCGATGTCGAAGTACTGGAGCGCGTTGCCCAGGCGCCGCTCGGCGCCGTGCACCTGAAGCGTCCGCCGCTCGTGCATGGCCTGGTCGATCAGGGAGCGGAGCTCGATGGGCCGGTAGGAGAGCTCCAGGTCACGGAACGGGCGTCCCATGTCGTTGGACGTGAGGCCGAACTGGGCGCGGGCTCCGTTGTTGATCAGCATGACCGTGCCGTCGCCGTCCAGGGCGACGCTCGCTCCCGGCGACGCGTCGAGGATCAGGTCGTACAACTGCCTGGTGCGCGTGGCCTCTTGTTCCGCCATCGTCTCGGCGGCCCGGACCTTGACCGGGGCCGACGCGAAAGGCGGCAGGCTGTGGCCGGCACGGCGCCGGAAGACGCGCTGACGGATGCTGACCGCGTCGAACCGGTCCCCGTCGTTCAGGAGCATCTCGGCCTTGCCGAGGAAGAGATGGCCGCCCTCCCTCAGGGCGAAGTGGAAGCGGTCCAGGATCTGCGTCTGGGCCTCGACGTTGAAGTACATCAGCGTGTTGCGGCAGACGAGCAGGTCGAGGCGGGAGATCGGGGCGTCGCGGGTGATGTCGTGCCGCCCGAAGATGACCCGGCGACGCAGATCGGTCCGGAAGACGTGCTGCGTGCCGTACCGCTCGAAGTACTTGTCGCGCAGCTCCTTGTCGAGCGACGCCAGAGCCTTCGCCGGGTACTGGCCGAGGCGGGCGTCGCGCAGTGCCTCCTCGTCGACGTCCGTGGCGTAGATCTTGACGCGGCGCACGCATTCCTTGATGCCGAGCTCCTCCGCGAAGAGGATGGCGAGGGAGTACGCCTCCTCGCCGCTGGAGCAGCCCGCGCTCCACACCCGGATCTCGTCGTCGTCCCCGGCGGCCTCGACCAGCGCGGGCAGTACGTCGCGCTTGATGAGCCCCCACGCGTCCGGGTCCCGGAACACCGACGTGACGTTGATCAGGATCGTGTTGAACAGTGCACGGAACTCGTCCGTGTCCGTCTCCAGGAGATCGCGGTAGTCGCCGTAGTCCGGCACGCCGACGTCGCTCATCCGCTTGCGGATGCGGCGGCCCAGCGTGGACCGCTTGTATCCGGTGAAGTCGAACCCACGCGAGTCACGGAGGAAGTCGAGGAGGTCTTCCAGACCTTGATCGACGGGCTGGTCGCGTTCCGCGTCACGGGCCCGCCCCGCCCCCCGTGCCCGCTCCGTCTCGTGCTCCTGCTCCGTCTCGCTCACGCGCTCTGCTTCACGCACCTGCTCGGTCTCGCTCTCGCGCTCTGCTTCACGCGCCTGCTCCGTCACGTGCGGCGGCTCCGGATGGCCCAGCGCCCCCGGGCCGGCATCCTGCTCTGTCCCGGCGCCGGGCGAATCGCTCATCACTGCCTCTTGTCCTCGACGAGGCCGCGGACGGCCGCGGCGATTTCCTCGATACGGAGCACGAAATCCACGGCTCCGGTGTCGACCGCGGCGCCGGGCATCCCGGCGAACTGCGCGCTCTGCGGGTCCTCGACGATCACGGTGCCGCCGCGCGACTTCACGGCCTCCACGCCCATCGCCCCGTCGACACCGGTGCCGGTGATCACACAGGCGATGGCCCGTGGTCCGTACGCTCCGGCCACCGACTCGAAGAGCAGGTCGGCCGAGGGGCGCACGAAGTGCACGAGCTTACTGTTCGACAGGGTGAGTATCCCCTCAGGGCCCACGAGGAGGTGCCGGTCGGGCGGCGCCAGATACACGGTGCCGGGCACGACGTGCTCTTGGTCCTCGGCCAGCTTCACGGTGAGTTCCGTGCGCCGGGAGAGGACCTCCGCGAGGAGGGTCCGGTGGCGCGGATCGAGGTGCTGGACCACGAGCACCGGCACGGGCAGATCGGGGCCGAGCGCGCCGAGCAGCGAGCCGAGGCCCTGAATGCCTCCGGCGGACGACGCGACGGCCACGATGGCGAACGGTCCCGGTGTGTGCTCTTGCGACCTCACACCATTGAGCCTAGTCGCTGCGGGTCCGATCGGTCCCGTCGCACAGGGCGGCGGCGCTGACCCTTGTCGCCACCCAAGGCGTCTGCTTGACTCCGCCCGCCAGAACGCCAGAACGCCAACTCACCGGCGGAGGTCGCCATGGACATCACCCGCAGACGCCTGCTGTCCGCCCTGTCGGCCGCGGGCCTCCTGGCGGTGGTCCCCTCGCTGCCCGTGAGCGCGGCGCAGGCCGTGGCGGACAGCGCCCGCCTCCTGGCCAACACCGTGGGCATCTTCGCGGGGACCACCGAGTCCAACGCGCGCCCCGAGACGGCCGCCAAGCTCGCCGCCGTCGACAAGGCCGCCCGCACGAACCTGAAGTCGATGGACGACGCGGGCGCGGGCGAGCTCTTCGCCGGCCTCGCGCTCGGCACGGACGACGCCAACCTCAACACGGCCTACAAGCGGCTGTACGAGATCGCCCTCGCGACCCGCGCCCCGGGCACCCCCTCGGACCTCTACGGCAACACCGCCGTGCAGCGCCGCGTGATCGACGGCCTCGGATGGCTGCACGAGCGCCACTACGGCGACCAGTCCAAGGGCTACTACGGCAACTGGTTCAACTGGGAGATCGGCATCTCCCAGCACGTCAGCAAGACCCTCGCACTCCTCGTCGACGAGGTGCGCAGCTACCGGCCCGACCTCATCACCACGTACGTCGCCTCGATGGACGCCTACCTGCGCAACGGCACCGGTGGGGACGTGAACCTCGACTCCCGCTTCCACACCGGCGCCAACCTCGCCGACATCACCACCAACCGCATCCTTCAGGGCGCGCTCATCGGCGCGGGCGGCGAGGCCCGCATCCGCAAGGCCCTCACCGACCAGCTGACGGTCTTCGCCACCGTCGACCCCTACCACCTCAGCCACGGCGTGACGGACGGCCATTACGCCGACGGCTCCTTCATCCAGCACGCCTCCGTCGCGTACACCGGATCGTACGGAAAGGGCCTGCTCACGCGGGTCGTGCAGACCCTCAAGATCCTCGACGGCACCGGCTTCGCGCACGGCGAGGAGCTGGTGCCGACCGTCCAGAGGTGGGTGCGCGACGGCTTCGCGCCGCTCATCTTCGAGGGCTGGATGATGGAGATCGTCAAGGGGCGCGCGGTGTCGCGGCCCGACGGCGGCTATGTGGACGTCGCGATCGTCGTCGAGGCCGTCGTCGACCTCTCCTCGCTGTCCACCGGCGCCGACGCCACCGCCCTGAAGAGCTATGTGAAGCACATCCGCGCCACCTCGCGCGCCACGCTCGACCCCACCGGCTTCGTCTCGCCCGTCAGCATCGTGCGCTACACCGACATCATCGGCGACGCGTCGGTGGAGCCCGCCGACCTGAACCCCGCCGCGCGCAGCGTCGCCTTCAACGCCATGGACAGGACCGTCCACCGCAGACCGGGCTACGCCTTCGCGCTCGCACGCAGCTCCGACCGGATCAGCAAGTACGAGTACATGAGCGGCGAGAACCTCATGCCGTGGTTCCAGGGGGACGGCGCGTACTACCTCTACCTCTCCGGGCAGGACCAGACACAGGCGTACGGGGTGGACTACTTCACCACGGTCTCGCCGTACGGCCTCGCGGGTGTCACCGCGCCGGTCGAGCGGCGCGGGACGGTCCCCGAGCTGTACGGGAAGCCGTACTACGACAACCCAGGCCACCCCCTGAACTTCACGTCCTCGTCCGAGTCGCAGAACAAGTACGTCTACTTCCCGCGCGGCACCAACCGGCACTCCGGTGGCGCGGTCCTCGGGGCGTACGGCGCGGTCGGTGCCGTGCAGTCCAGTGATGTCGCCTTCCACGACCGCGCTCTGCTGCCGGACGACTTCGTGGTGTACCGGAACGCGACGGCGACGAAGTCGTGGTTCCTGCTCGACGAGGAGGTCGTGGTGCTGGCCGCGGGGGTGGGCGACGGCGCGGGGCGGGCCGTGACGACCACGGTCGACGCGCGGACCGCGGCGCCGGACGACCAGGTCTCCGTCACGGGGGAACTGCGCAACGGCCGCCCGTGGAACGGCGCGGGCACGGGTGACCTGCGCTGGCTGCGCTACGCCAACGCCACGCGGCGCACCTCCGTCGGCTACCTCTTCCTGGACACCCCGAAGGTGCGCATCGCCCTGGACAAGGTCACCCGCAGCCGCCGGGTCGTGCGCACCGCCAACGCGGACACCCCGGTGACGCGCACGGTCCTGGGCGTGACGGTGGACCGGGCCGCCGGGGCCGGTCCCATCTCCCTGGCCTACGCGCTGGTGCCGAACGCGGGCGCGGCGGGGCTGGGGTCCTACCGGGGCGGGCAGCCGCTGAAGGTCCTCGCGAACACCGTGCGGTTGCAGGCGGTCAGCCACGCGGGCCTCGGCCTGACCGCCGCGAACAGCTTCACCGCGGGACGCCACGAGGTGGCCGGGGTGCGGATCGACGGGCCCGCGTCGGTACTCGTGCGGCGCCAGGGGCGCGGCTCTACCAGCGTGGCGGTGTCCGATCCGACGATGGACCGCGCCAGGATCAGCGTGCTGCTCCGGGGCCGTCCTCTGCGGGAGGTCAAGGCCGACGCGGGGGTGCGCGTGAGCCGGGCGCACGGCGGCACCCGGCTCGACGTCGACACCCGCCACGCGTACGGCCGGAGCTTCACGGTGACGCTGCGGGGCTGAGGCGCCCTTCGCGGGGCGGGACTCTTCGGGGGCGGGGCTCAGGTTTCGTCGGCGGTGCCGGTGCCGGTGCCGGTGACGGTGACGGCCTGCACCGGGCAGGCCCGCACCGCCTCGCGCACCAGGGGGTCGCCGCCCCCGTCCTCACGGCCGGGGAGCACCTCGCTGAAGCCGTCGTCGTCCTGGGTGAAGACGCTCGGAGCGGTGAGCGCGCACATGCCCGCACCTACGCACCGCTCGGTTTCCACATGGACCCGCATGTTGACCACCTACCAGATGACGGGGAGTTCGAGCATCCCCTGGATCGTGTCGCCCGGCTTGAACGGAATCTCCCGCGCGGGCACCGCGAGACGCAGCTTCGGCATCCGGTCGAAGAGGGCCCGCAGGGCGATCTCGATCTCGGCGCGGGCGAGGTTCTGGCCGAGGCACTGGTGGATGCCGAACCCGAAGGCGAGGTGATGGCGGTCGGCGCGGTGGAAGTCCAGTTCCTCCGGAGCCTCGTAGGCCGTGCCGTCGCGGTTGATGAGGGACGTGGAGAAGATGACGCCGTCGTCCGCGCGAATGGTGCTGCCCGCGACGTCGATGTCCTCCTTCGCCACCCGCAGCATGCCGTCCGCGATGGACAGGAAACGCAGCAACTCCTCGACCACCGTGGGCATCAGCGTCCGCTCGGCCCGCAGTTCGGCGAGCTGCTCCGGGTGCTGAAGGAGGGTGAACGTACCCAGGGAGATCATGTTCGCCGTGGTCTCGTGCCCCGCGACCAGCAGGATCGTCGCCAGGCTGACCAGCTCGTCGCGGTCGAGCGCACCCTCGGCGAGCTGGCGGTGGATCAGCTCGTCGAGGAGTCCGTCGCCGGGCTCCCGCTGCTTGCGCTCGATCAACGCGCAGAAGTAGGCGTCCAGTTCGTCCCGGGCCCGCTCGGTGTCCTCGGCGCGGGGGCCGCGCAGCAGCCGGCGCGACTGCTCCTCGAAGAACTCGTGGTCGGCGTAGGGGACGCCGAGCAGGTCGCAGATCACCATGGACGGAACCGGCAGCGCGAACGCGCCGACCAGTTCGGCCGACGACCCCGCCGCGGTCATGGCGCCGATGAGCCGGTCGACGGTCTCCTGGATACGCGGTCGCAGCGCGGCGATCCGCTTGACCGAGAAGCTGGGGATCAGCATGCGGCGCTGCGTGTTGTGCAGGGGGTCGTCGACGCCGAGGAGGGCGACACGGCGGTTGCTGATCTTCGCGAACCGCTCGGTCGGCGCGGGGAACGCCTCGTTCTCGCGGTCGGTGGACAGGCGCGGGTCGATGAGCAGGTCGCGGGCCGTTCCCTGCCCGGTGACCACCCAGACGGAACGCCCGTCGAAGAGCCTGACCCGGGAGAGCGGCCGGGCCTCGCGCAGCGGCTCGTACGACTCCGGCGGGTGGTAGGGGCAGGTGCGGTCCTGTGGGAAGGCGACTGGTTCGGACGTGACTGATTCCGTCATGGACTTACCTCACAAGCGGAGGGGCTCCCTTTACCTGTTCCATTGGATGCCTGGGGCATCTACTTGGTCCACGACAAGACAAGCCAGATAACGCCCCTTTTGCCGTACGAATCTGGCCGGAATCACCCCCTCCGCTCAACCTTCTTGCGTCTAGGGCCGCCGAGGGGCGCGCCAGGGGGCGTGCGCTTCGAGGGCACGCTTGACCGGCGCGTGCCGTGGGCAGGTGTTCGGTGTGCGCCCCCTTGGGGGATTCGGCGTGGCCGGGGCCCCAGGTGTCGCTAAGGTCCCCCCCATGCTCATCCCCGCCTTCGTCGACATGCGGCCCATCGGAAGGTGCAATCTCAGCTGCCCCTTCTGCTTCGGCCCCAGGCACGAGGTCCCCTCCATGTCCAGGGAAACGGCACTGCGGGTCGCGTCCGCGCTGAAGGACGGGGGTGTGCGTGGCGTCGTCATCTCCGGGGGTGAGCCGACCTTGCTCTCCTATCTCGCCGAGCTCGCGCGGACACTGCGCGGGCCCCAGGCGGACGGGCGCTCGGCAAAAGTGGTGCTGAGCACCAACGGCCTCGCGCCCCTGCGCGCGATGGAGCGCGTACTGCCCCACCTCTCCTGGATCGCGCTGCCCCTGGAGTCCGCGGACGCGGCGGAGCACCGCGCGCTGCGCACCGGCGTCGCGCCGCACCGGGAGAAGATGCTCGGCCTGCTCGGAGAGGTCCGCAAGAACCACCCGCACGTCCAGGTGAAACTCGGCACGGTCGTCACGCGGCTGAACGTCGGGGGCGCGCCCGACGTACTGAACCTCATCGAGGACGCCTGCCTGCCCGACGTATGGAAGGTCTACCAGATGTCGGAGACCAACTACGGCGCCGACAACCGGGGTTGGCTCGCCCTGGGCGACGAGGAGTTCGAGGACGTCGTCCACCGGTGCGAGGCGGCGGCCCGGGAGCGCCGGGTCGCGCTTCGGGTCTACCGCAACAGGAGCCGGACGGGCAGCTACTTCTTCATCGACCCGGACGGCGAGGTCGTCGTCATCGACGACGGCGGCGAGCGCAGGACCGGGAACTTCTTCACGAGGCTCGCGGAGCGGGAATCCCCGCTGTCCCACCAGGTCACCGGAGCCAGGAACGTCGAGAACTTCACCGGCACTTACCCGGATGCGCCCCCGGACGCACCGGACACATGAGGAGTCCGCGATGACGGCACAGGTACGCGTAGGGGTCCAGGCGATCGTCCGTGCGGGCGGTCGCGTGCTGCTGGGCCTGCGGACGAACACCTTCGGCGACGGCACCTGGGGGCTGCCCGGCGGCCATCTCGAAGTGGGGGAGTCCCTGGTCGGCGCCGCCTGCCGCGAGCTGGAGGAGGAGACGGGCCTGCGCGCGACCGGCACGCGCGTCGCCTGCGTCACGGACCCCGACCCGGCGGCCAATCACCACATGCAGGTCGGCGTCGAGATCCTCGACTTCACCGGTGAGCCCCGCGTCCTGGAGCCCGAGCGCTGCCTGCGCTGGGAGTTCTGGCACCTGGAGGCCCTGCCGGGACCGCTCTTCGTCGGCTCGGCCGGCGTGCTCCGCAGCATCAGGGGCGGCGCTCTCCATCTGCCTTGAACCGGTCGTCCGACTGTGCGCGCACCGCGTCCCGCAACGCCGTCTTGTGCTGTTCCTCGCTCGCCTCGAACTGATCGAGGGTGCTGGCCAGTTCCCACTGGATGTCGAACTCGGCCCGGCTGTCCGAGTAATACCGGCTGTCCTTGTGGAACTCCACCTCCAGCACATTCAGCTTGCGCCGCGTCCTGCGCTCCGGGTTTGACGTGATGTAAGGCTCGAAGAATCCGCGGTCCGTGGTGAGCAGGGTCGAACCGGGGATGTCGATATGCGTGAGCCGTAACTCGATACGGTCGTGATATGTCTCGCGAAGCGTGCGGTAGGCGTCTATCACGTGCAGGAAAGTCTTCGAGTAGTAGTCGCTCGCCGCGATGATGTCCACGATGTTGTGGGAGTTGGGGCGCTCGGCCGTCGCGTCGTGCTTGGTGAAGATCGCGAGATTGTTCCAGGGGCTGCTGATGATGGCGTAGAAGTAACTCCCCTGATTCAGGGCGTGGATGACCTGCGGATGGAAAAGCTTCAGGTCCTTCAGGAAGAAGGACGCACCCGCGTGCGCGACCAGCCTGATCACATTGCGTTCGTGCCGGAGCGCGTCACCCTTGGCCTTGTTGCGGGCGCTGTTCTCCTGAGGCGTGTAGACATGCTCGATGAGATAAGGGAGTTCGTCCGACGGCGCGGTGGCATCCCGCATGTCCGCGAGCGCCGCACGCAGCGCGAGCGTCTGGGAGTGGTCACGGCCCAGGGTCCGCGCGGCGCTCGCGGTGGCCGAGTCGAGCAGGGACACGGCCTGATGCCTGCGCGAGGCACAGGCCGCCGTGCCGTCGGCCGCGTCGAACTCCGCGGTGGCCAGCGCCGCCTGGGCGACGAGCGTCTCCTGATGATCGGCGCCGAGGAGCGCGGCCGCCCGGAGGTGGGCGATCTCCAACGCGCTCAGCTCCGCCTCGATCTGCTCCTCGTCCTGCTCCGCCTTGGCCGCCTGGAATCGCGCCTGGGCCAGCGCCGAGCGCGCTGCGACAGCCTTGGGATCGTCGTCGTCCTTGAAGCTCGTGAACCAGTCGACCGAAGAGGCGAAGTCGTCCAGGGTGCGGTTGAGTTCGACGGTGTCGCGCCGGATCGACGCCACCTCGACCCGCACCCAGTCGGCGGTGAGCCGCGCCTCCGGATCGCCGCCGTAGTACCTGCCCAGTACGGTGACCGCCTTCTGCGCCCAGATCTTGGCGTCCTCCAGATGCCCGGCCCGCAGACTCACGGCGCTCAAGTTGGCGAGGATACGGGCGAGTTCGGGAGCGGCGGCGCGCTGAGCCCGGTTGAGGGCGTAGTTCAGGACCATGCGGGCCCGGTCGAGATCGTCGTGCTCCGCGAGCAGCGAGCCCAGTTCGTTCCAGGTGTCGGCCGCGAACAGCTCCTGGTCCGCTTCGGCAAGCTCCATGTGGCGCAGGGTCACCGCGGCGAGGGCGTGCGAGCGTTCCCTCATGTCGAGGGCGAGGAGCAGCTGCGCGAGATTGATGTGCTGGCGGGCGTGGGGCCGAAGGAGCGCGTAGGGCGCTTGTGGGTCGGTGAGCCGCTCCACGTAGCCCGCGACCGATTCCTTGAGGTCGGAGCGGGCCGTGCCGTGCGCCTCAAGAGCGTCCTCCGCCGTCGCCAGCGCCTCGCTGACGTTCGCGATCGTCGTCATGTCCCCTCCAGGAGACGGGCCGCCCTGGTGTGCGGCATGCTCGTCACGGCCGGGGCCGGTGCCAGCGCAGGTTCACATAGCTGGTCACGGCGGCCAGTCCGGCCGGCACCGTGCGGTCCTTGCGGGCCAGTGCTTCCGCCTCGTGGTCCTGGCGCACCTGGTAGATGCGTTCGGCGTCGGACAGCGGCTGTTGCGGTTCGGGGCGGAACTTGAAGGTGTCGAATCGGCGCACCGCCTCGTCGATCGTGCCGGCGAACAGCGTGCCCTGAGGCGCGTCCGTGGTGGCGGGCCGCGCGACGAGCAGCCCGAGGACGACCGAGGGACGGTCGGGGCCGGGCTCGCCACGGTCCACGGGGCTTCCGGAGAACTTCCGTACGTCGTCGCACGAGCCGTCGTGCCGCAACCGGTGGCAGTTGACGGCCTGTTCGCCCGTGCTCTGATAGATGACCGATACGTGGCTGACGGTTCCCCGCAGCCTGCCGTTGCCCGACGGCCTGCGGGCCGCGGTCCACGCTTCTCCTTCGCGGGCGACGTCGAAGTGGATGCCGGGCAGGGGCACACTTTCGCCCTTCTGGAAAAGAATCTTCACGAGAGCCATGTCGGCGAGGAGATCGAATTGCTGGACCTCGCCCTCGATGCGCCTGCCGTCCGGGAGCCGGAGGAGGACAGGGCGCATGCGATGGTCTTTGTCATCCCCCAGGCAGTGCGCGGCAGTCAGCGCGAAATGCCTGGTGAGGCGTACACCGGAACCGATGCGATCGTTGTTCCGGAATATCTGGATCAAGTGTTTCTGGTGCGGCTGTTGATGCGGCTCGTGATGCGGCATGGGTTCGTCCCCCCGTCCGATCCCAAGAGCGAGCAACCGCCCTGTGCGGAGGCTGGCTGCTCTTGCACGGTGAATATGCAATGGTAGCCACGAAGGGTTCCGGGCCGGGAGGTACCGCACAACAAACCTTTACGGTCCGTGAGTTGAGGAGATCCTTCCGTGCTCGTGCGCCGGAAAGGGCGCCACTTCCCTCAAGGTCTTCTGCGTTTCCTCGTGCCGTGCACCTCCTCGCGCAGGATGCCCAGGAGCAGTTGGTCGAAATCCTCTGATTCCTCGACGCGCTCGATGAATTCCCGCCACAGCGGGTCCGTCCGGCTCACCCGGGGGTTGGTCCCCTCCTGGTTGTCCCAGTCGTGCCAGGCGTCGATCCACGCACGCATCGCCTGGAAGGCGGCCCAGTGCGCGTCGAGGACAGGCGTGGTGGCATAGATCTCCAGCCGGGCCGCGAGGGCATGGACGTCGCTCACCGCCGCGCCGGTGCCGTCCGGCCAGTCACCCGTGCTCGATAACTCCGTACGCAGGGCGCTGACCCGGTGCACGGCGATCATGGCTTCCTCGTACACGTCCATGCACCGCGACCACACGCGGCTCTCGCGCTCGCGCCTGTCCGTCGCGTGCTGGGTGAGCCAGGCACCGGAGAAGGAGGCGACGGCGCCCAGGGTCGTACCGATGATCGCCGCTTCGGCCGGGTTGAGTCCCACTCTGCCATCATGGCGGTGACTGGGGGGTACAGCTGTGACTGACCACGACCTGACGGGTTTCACGCGGAGCCGGTTCACGCACGAGGGCGTCACCCGCAAGGTTCTGCGGCGCGGGGAAGGGCCCGCTGTCATCGTGATGGCGGAGGTGCCGGGGATCACGCCCAAGGTCCTCGCGTTCGCCGAGAAGGTTGCCGCCATCGGGTGCACGGCCGTGCTCCCCGTGCTGTTCGGGACGCCGGGGCGGGACGCCGACCCCAAGGCCCACGGCGCGCTGAAGTCGAATCTCTACATCGCGTCGACGATGCTGAAGGTGTGTGTGAGCCGGGAGTTCACCGCATTCGCCACCGGCCGCAGCTCGCGCGTGGTGACCTGGCTGCGCGCCCTGGCCGCGCACGAGCACGAGCGGTGCGGCGGCCCCGGGGTCGGCGCCGTCGGCATGTGCTTCACCGGGGGATTCGCCCTGGCGATGGCCACCGACGACCGGCTGCTCGCCCCCGTCCTCTCCCAGCCCTCGCTCCCACTGCCCGTCAACGGCCGCCGTGCGTGCACCATCGACATCTCGGAGGACGAACTCGCCGTGGTGAAGGGCCGTTGCGAGCGGGACGGCCTGCGGGTCCTCGGCACGCGGTTCAAGGGCGACCGGCTGGTGCCCGGCGACCGGTTCGCCTTCCTGCGCCGTGAGCTCGGCGACGCGTTCACCGCCGTCGAACTCGACGACGGCGACGCGAACCCCGAAGGCGTCCTGGCCCCGCACTCCGTCCTGACCGAGCACCTCATCGACGAACCGGGGCAGCCCACGCGGGCGGCGCTCGACGAGGTGCTCGACCTCTTCCGTACGCGGCTGCTTCAGGACACCGGCGGTGCGGCGGCCTCGTAGCCGCTCGCCCGCACCGCCCGCGGTGTCGCGCCCCACCAGCGCCGGCAGCAGCGGTTGAGCGCCGACTGCTCGGAGAGGCCGATGAGCAGGGCGACCTGGCCGAGCGGGAGGTCGCTGCCGGTGAGATAGCGGAGCGCCGCGCTGCGCCGCTCCTCGTCGATGAGCTCCGCGAAGGTCGTGCCCGCGGCGCGCAGGCGGCGCTGAAGGGTCCGCGGATGGACGTTCAGGAGACGCGCCACGGTCCCGATCTCGGGCGGGGACGTGCCCAGCGACCGGCCGACCACCGCGCGGACCCCGGTGACGATGTCCGCGCTCTCACTGGGCAGTTGCTCGTCCAGGTAGGCGAGCGCGAGCCGCCGCAGATGGGCGTTGCCGCCCCCGAGCGGCCGGTCGGCCAGGCTGAGCGGCACCCGCAGCAGCGCCGCCGGGCGGTCCGCCTTCACGGGTACGCCGAAGAAGTCCTCGTAGACCGACAGCGGGGCGAGGAGGGGATGCGGCAGCTCCACCGAGCCCAGGCCGTAGGGGCGGCCCACCAGGTAGACGATGGCCCGGTGCATGAACCCCATGGACAGGTCGATGCCCTGGGGCGGCGCCTCGCCCCCCTCGCGCACGCCGTAGCGCAGGGCGGCGACCCCCGGCGTGCCGTACGGATCCGGTTCGAGGCTGAGGCTCAGCGAGCGCGCGTGCACGAAGAGATAGCGCGTGGTGCACTCCAGGGCGTCCCCGAGGGTGGCGGAGTTCTGGATGGCCAGGGCCAGGGCGCCGAGCATGCCCAGATCCTGCCGGGCCGCGATGCGCAGGCCCAGATCCGGACAGCCGAGATCCTCGGCGGCCAGCTCCAGTACCGTGGCCATCGCCTCCTCGGGCACCAGGAGGTCGTCCCCGTCGAGCGCGGCCGTGGGGCAGCCCGCCTGCCGGGCGTAGGCCTCGGCGTCACCGCCGAGCTCCGCCACCGTGGCGCGGAACCCGCGCAGCCCCGCCGATCTGATCACGGACATGTCGTCCAGGGTCAAAGATCTGTCGTCCCGGGTCAATTCCTGCCGAGTGTGCTTCCGGACACTGAAAAGCATGACGCACACCGCAGACTCAAGCACCGCCGATACCGCGGACACCACCGGTAGCGACACCTCGGCCGGGCACGCCGACGTCGAACACATCGACGTCGTGATCGTCGGCGCCGGTCTCTCGGGCGTCGGCGCCGCCTACCGCTTGCAGACCGAGTGCCCCGAGCGTTCGTACGCGATCATCGAGGCGCGGCAGTCCATGGGCGGCACGTGGGACCTGTTCCGCTACCCGGGTGTGCGCTCGGACTCCGACATGTTCACCCTCGGCTACGCCTTCAAGCCCTGGCGCGAGTCGAAGGTCCTGGCCGACGGCGAGTCCATCCTGAGCTACATCAAGGAGACGGCCGCCGAGTTCGGCATCGACCGCCGGATCCGCTACGGGACCAAGGTCGTCGGCGCCGACTGGTCCACCGCCACGGCCCGCTGGACGGTGACGCTGGAGCACACCGGGCAGGACGGCAGCCGCACCCGCTCCACCGTCACCTGCGACTTCCTGTACTCCTGCGCGGGCTACTACGACTACGACCAGGGGCACGCCCCCGAGTTCGACGGCGTCGACTCCTTCACCGGCACGGTCGTGCACCCCCAGTTCTGGCCCGAGGACCTGGACCACACCGGCAAGCGAGTGGTCGTCATCGGCAGCGGCGCCACCGCCGTCACCCTGGTGCCCGCCATGGCCGCGAGCGCCGCCCACGTCACCATGTTGCAGCGCACCCCGACCTGGATCGGCTCGCTGCCCTCGCGGGACAGGCTGGCCGACGGCATCCGCGCCGTACTGCCGGCGGGCGCCGCCCACCGCGTCGTCCGCACGAAGAACATCCTCTTCACCATCGGCCTCTACCAGTTCTGCCGCCGCAGCCCCAAGGCCGCCCGGCGGCTGCTCACCGGCCTGAACAAGCGCATCGTCAAGGACGACCAGCTGGTCGCCGACCACCTCACGCCCTCGTACGACCCGTGGGACCAGCGGCTGTGCGCGGTCCCCGACGCCGACCTCTTCGAGGCCCTGAAGAAGGGCGAGGCCGAGATCGTCACCGACCACATCGACCGCTTCGTCCCCGAAGGCATCCGGCTGAAGTCCGGCCGCGTCCTGGAGGCCGACGTGGTCGTGACCGCCACCGGACTCCAACTGCTCGCCTTCGGCGGCATCGCGCCGCGCGTGGACGGTCAACCGGTCGAGCTGAAGCGGCAGTTCGTGTGGCGCGGCGCGATGATGACCGGCGTACCGAACTTCGCGGTCTGCATCGGCTACACCAACGCCTCCTGGACGCTGCGCGCCGACCTCACGTCGCGCCTCGTGTGCAAGGTGCTCAACCACATGCGCGAGAACGACTACGCGGCGGTGGAACCGAGGCCGACCAGCACCCTCAACGAACGCCCGCTGCTCGACCTGGCCTCCGGATACGTCCAGCGCTCCATCGACGCCTTCCCCCGGCAGGGCGACCGGAGCCCCTGGAAGGTCCGGCAGAACTACGTCATCGACGCCGCGTCGACGATGCGCACCAACCTGCGCAGGACGCTCTCGCCGACCCCGCTCTCCGCCGTGCGCCGGGCCCGTACGGCGGCGGCCGAGCGGCCCGTCGCCGCGGGCGGCGAAAAGGGTTGGCGCTCCGCCTGAGCCCGCGGCTAGGGTTGTTCCCGTTCGTCCGGCGGCCGGTTGGCCGCCGGTGCAGGCCGAGTGTGATCCAGGAGGTGTGACCGATGGCTGTCGTCGAGATGGGCGTTGCCCGCATCGAGAAGTCCGTTCATTCCACCTCCGTGGCCACCGGCTGACCTTCCTCTCTTCCGCGCGCCAGTGTGCGCGTGCGCCGGGGCCACCCTTGTGAAGGGTCACCCCTTGTCCTCCTCTGCGTTCTCGCAGGCTTCTTCTCCGACTTCGCACCCTCTCGCGCCCTACGGCTGGGACGAGAGCTGGGAAGCCGAATTCACCCCGTACGCGGACCGGGGCCTGCTGCCCGGCCGCGTCCTGCGCGTCGACCGCGGTCAGTGCGACGTGGTCACCCCGGTCGGCACCATGCGTGCGGACACCGAGTTCGTCGTGCCGCGCGACCCCATGAAGGTCGTGTGCACGGGGGACTGGGTCGCCGTCGACCCCGAGGGCGGCGATCCGCGGTACGTCCGTACGCTGCTGCCGCGCCGCACCGCCTTCGTGCGCTCCACCTCCTCCAAGCGGTCCGAGGGGCAGATCCTCGCGGCCAACGTCGACCACGCGATCATCGCGGTCTCGCTCGCCGTCGAGCTCGACCTCGGCCGGATCGAACGCTTCCTGGCCCTCGCCTGGGAGTCCGGGGCGCAGCCGCTGGTCGTCCTCACCAAGGCCGACCTGATCCCGGACGCCACGGGCCTGTCCTACCTGGTCGAGGACGTGGAGACGTCGTCCCCCGGCGTACAGGTGCTGCCGGTCAGCGCCACCACCGGGGAGGGCGTCGACATCCTGTGCGCCGTCGTCTCCGGCGGTACGTCCGTCCTGCTCGGCCAGTCCGGAGCGGGCAAGTCGACCCTGGCCAACGCACTGGTCGGCGAGGACGTCATGCACGTCAACGCCGCCCGTGACGTGGACGGCAAGGGCCGACACACCACCACGACCCGCAACCTCCTCGTGCTCCCCGCCGGCGGTGTCCTCATCGACACACCGGGCCTGCGCGGGGTCGGTCTGTTCGACGCGGGGGCGGGCGTCGGCCAGGTCTTCTCCGAGATCCAGGAGCTCGCCGCCGACTGCCGCTTCCACGACTGCGCCCACACCGCCGAGCCGGGCTGTGCGGTGCTCGCGGCCGTGGAGGACGGCACGCTCCCGGACCGCCGCCTCGACAGCTACCGCAAGCTGATCCGTGAGAACCAGCGGATCGTCGCCAAGACGGACGCGAAGCTCCGGGCGGACATGCGGCGTGTCTGGAAGCTGCGGGGCGCGGAGGGCAAGGCGGCCATGGAGGCCAAGCGGGGCCGGATCCGCTAGCCGGGTCCTTCGAAGGGCTGCGGCTGTGTGTTGCGGGGGTGCTCGGGCGCCCCCGCAATGCCCCCGCAACGCGACGTCCGAATCCCGCCAGCCGGAGCGGCTCCGACGCCGCACACTGGAAGACGTGATCGATGAAGAGACCGGGTACGAGGCGGTCCGCAGCCGCGACGCGCGCTTCGACGGGGAGTTCTTCTTCGCCGTCGAGACCACCGGCATCTACTGCCGGCCCAGCTGCCCCGCCGTCACCCCCAAGCGCCGCAACGTCCGCTACTACACCACCGCGGCAGCCGCCCAGGGCTCCGGATTCCGGGCCTGCCGGCGCTGCCGCCCGGACGCGGTGCCGGGGTCCGCGGAGTGGAACGTACGCGCGGACGTCGTAGGACGCGCCATGCGCATGATCGGGGACGGGGTCGTCGACCGCGAGGGCGTCTCCGGTCTCGCCGTGCGGCTCGGCTACAGCGCCCGGCAGGTCCAACGCCAGCTCACCGCCGAGCTCGGCGCGGGGCCCGTCGCCCTCGCCCGTGCCCAACGGGCGCACACGGCAAGGGTGTTGCTCCAGACGACGGCTCTGCCCATCACGGAGATCGCGTTCGCTGCGGGGTTCGCCAGCGTGCGGCAGTTCAACGACACCATCCGCGCGGTGTACGCCCTGACGCCCACCGCGCTGCGGGCCGCCGCGCCGCGTGGCGGGGGCGCCGGGCGCGCCACCCCGGCCGCCGGGATTCCGCTGCGGCTCGCCTACCGGGGGGCCTACCAGGCCGGCGCCGTCTTCGACCTGCTCGCGGCCGAGGTCGTCGTGGGGGTCGAGCAGGTCAGCGGGGAGCGGGGCGGCCGGACCTACCGGCGTACGTTGCGGCTGCCGTACGGCACGGGGATCGTGGCCGTCGAGGAGAGCGACCACGGGGTCGGCGGGTGGCTGGACGCCCGGCTCCACCTGACCGATCTGCGCGACCTCACGACCGCCGTCCAGCGGCTGCGGCGCCTCTTCGACCTCGACGCGGATCCGTACGCCGTGGACGAGCGGCTGGGCGCGGACCCACGCCTGGCTCCGCTGGTGGCGGCCCGCCCCGGCCTGCGGTCGCCCGGGGCGGCGGACCCCGAGGAGTTCGCGGTGCGCGCGCTGGTGGGCTCCGCGGCGGCCTCGCTCCTGGTGGAGCGGCACGGGAAGGCGCTGGACGCGGCGTGCGGTGCGCTGACCCACGTCTTCCCCGAGCCCGGAGCGCTCGCCGGGGAGCCGGGTCCCTTGGGGGCGCTGGCCGGTGCGCTTGCCGACGGGCGGGTTCGGCTTGATGCGGGGGCGGATCGGGAGGATGCGGAGGGGGCGCTGCTGGGTTTGGAGGGGTTGGACGCGGGTGTGGTGGCTTTGATTCGGATGCGGGCTCTCGGGGATCCCGATGTGGGGTTGCCGGGGTTGCCGGGGTTGCCGGGGGTGGCGGTGCGTGAGGGGTGGCGACCTTGGCGGTCTTACGGGGTGCGGCATCTGTTGGCGGCGGGGTAGGGCTTTTCCCCAACCCCACCCCTTCCCGAAAACCCGCTCCGGCGCGGGGGGCCTCGGTGGACGTCATCACCGGCTCCGCCGAGTTCGTCCTCAGTCGCCGGACGGGCTGAAGATTCACTCCGGTCCGGGGAAGTCTTTCAGCCGTGCAGCCGGGAAGGGGCGGGGTTGGGGAGAATTACTCCTCCAAGCCCCAGCTATGGATCCGCCGAGGATGAATCCGAATCAGCTCCTCACTGAAGTGAGGACCCAGATCGTGCGGCCCCGTCAGGAGCTCCGCATCCCCCCGGATGTCGACCCCCCGCACCTTCCACGGCCGCTCACTCACCATGTCGTCCACGACCAGCGAAACCTTCGGATTCTTCTGCAGATTGCGCCACTTCTTCGTCGTCCCCAACGCATACCCGCCGATCAGAATCGTCCCGTCGTCCTGCGGGAAGAACCCGACAGGATTCGCCTGCGGCTGGCCCGTCGCGTCCACGCTGGCCATCCGGCCCAGACGCTGGGACTTGAGGTACGCCCGCTCGGCATCGCTGAATTCGGTCATGGCGCGAGCCTCGCACGCGTACCCGGCTCGCATCCGCCGCCCCCTGGAAAATGAGGCAGCGAGAGGCAGGGACCTGACCCGGGCACTCAGCCCCAGATCACCGCCCCCAGCCAGGCCCCCGCGATCAGCAGACACGCGAACAGCTCGGTCAGCACGCTCCAGCCCCCCGCCCGCATCACCGTCCGCGTCGCCGCCACGGCCGCCCCGTGCCTGCCGAGCCGCAGCCGCTCCGCGAGGTAGATCCCGCCGATGAACCCCGGGATCGACCCGATCACCGGCACCACGCAGAACCCGACAAGGGCCCCGGCCCCCGCGTACACGGCCGTACGGCGTGTGGCGCCGCTCTGCCGGAAGCGCCGGGGCGGCAGCAGCCAGCGGACGCCCTGCGCCGCCAGGAGCACCAGGGAAGCGCCGACCAGGATCCACCAGGCGACCGGCTCCGGATCCTGCAGCGCCCACCACAGAACCGCGGCCCACACCAGCCACGGCCCCGGCACCCCGGGTACTAGCACCCCGCCGATCCCGAGCGACAGCACGACTCCGACCAGCAGGAGTTCCCACGCTCCCATCTGTCAAGCGTGCAGTAAACGAGAGAAAACCGCAGGTCGCGAACGTCCGGCCGCCTCAGCCGGAAGGAGTCGGCCGCACCCGCCGGGAGGCATCCAGCTGCCCCAGCCCCCGCCGGAAGGCGTCAGCGCGCCACCCAGCCCCGCTCGTACGCGTGCCAGCCCAGCTGGAGCCGCGTCGTCACGCCCGTCAGCTCCATCAGGCGCTTGACCCGGCGCTGCACCGTCCGGAGCCCGAGGTCGAGCTGTTTGGCGACGCTCGCGTCCGTCAGGCCCGCGAGCAGCAGCGAGAGGATCTCCAGGTCGGCGCCGTCAGGCCCGTCGGGGGCGGCCTCGGTGACCGAGTGGCCGCCCTCGCCGAGCCGCAGCGGCAGCGCGTCGCGCCACACCGCCTCGAAGAGCCCCGTCAGGGATTCGAGCAGGCCGCTCGCGTGCACCACGAGCGCGGCGGGCTCGGCCCTGCGCGAGGTCAGCGGCACCATGGCGAGCGAGCCGTCGGCGATCACCAGCTTCGTCGGGACGCGGTCCACGACGCGCACCTGTTCGTCGCGGCCGATCGCCGTCGACAGCTCCATGAGGCCGGTGGGCATCGCGAGGACGGAGCGTTCGACCACCACGCGGTAGGTGACACCACGGCCCGCGGCCTGCGCCTCCGCGTCGTTCTCCATGCCGGTGATCGCCACGGGGTTGCCGGTGACCAGGGCGCACACCTCGTCGCTCGCCCCCAGCTGGAGCTGGAGGAAGCGCTGCGAGACCGCGCCCGCGCCGGTCACCACTTCGACCAGATCGTGCACCGCGGGCTCCGCGGCCTGGGCGCGGTACTCCTCGGCGAGCAGCTTCGCCGCCAGCTCGGCCTTGTCCAGTTCGTGCCGCTGCTGGGTCAGGAGCGCGCCGAGGGCGACACCCGGCGGGGCCGCCACCCACCGCCCCGCCTTGCCCGACGCCTGGGCCGCGAGGCCGTGCAGCTCCAGGTGGCGCAGCGCACGCACCGTGTCCGGCTCGCCCAGCGAGAGCCGCCGGGCGAGATCGGGCACGTCGGCGGCGCCCACCGCCACCAGCGCGCGGTACGCCGATTCGTGCGTCTCGTCCAGCCCTATCGAAGCCAGCATGCGGCGACGTCCCTCCCCAAGGATCCGTTCCGACGGCGCCCTGGCGGAAAACAGCCACGGCGTAAACCCGCCCCAGGACATCATCCCCGCACCCCCCGCCTCTCTGCCAAGGTGACGCCACCGCAGCACCAACGGCAGCCGCCAATACGGCCTTTGGACGGATTTCGGCTGTGGTTCCGCATGCCCGACAACCTTGGGGAGAGCGATGCGCCCGATATCGCGCACGGCCTTGGGGGCGGCGTCCGCCGCCGTCCTCGCCGTCACCGCGGCCGTCCCGTCCGTGGCCGAGCCACGCACGGCCGCGGCGGACACGAGTCCGCTGGTGGGGGGTGCGCCACGGAGCGAAGGGAGCTCCGTCGTCACCCTCGTCACCGGCGACCGCATCCTCGTCACGTCCGACGGCAAGGACCGCGCGGGCGCCGGCGCGCTGCCCGGCGCCGACGGCACGGTGCCCCTCATCCAGACCAGGCAGTCCGGCAAGGACCTGTACGTCTACCCCGAGGGCGCCGTCCAAGCGATCGCCGACGGCAAGGTCGACGAGGAACTCTTCAACGTCACCGGGCTCGTCCGCCAGGGCTACGACGACGCGCACGCCAAGCAGCTGCCGCTGATCGCCGTGTACGACAAGTCCGTCGACGTCGCCCGCTCGGTGCCCGCCACGCCGCGCGGCGCCGAGCGCGGGCCGGTCCTCGAACCCGTCGACGGGGTCGCGCTGAAGGCCGACAAGAAGAAGGCTGCGGACTTCTGGGCCGACGTCACCTCCGCCAAGTCCCGTTCCGCGTCCGACCTGAAGAAGCTCTGGCTCGACGCCAAGGTCGAGGCCACCCTCGACAGATCGACGAAGCAGGTGCACGCCCCCGAGGCCTGGGCCGCGGGGTACGACGGCAAGGGCACCAAGGTCGCGGTCCTGGACACCGGCGCCGACGCCGAACACCCCGACCTCAAGGGCCGGATCGGCGCGACCGAGAACTTCACCGACTCGCCGGACAACGAGGACCGCCAGGGCCACGGCACCCACACCACGTCCACCGTCGGCGGCACCGGCGCGGCGAGCGACGGCAAGAAGAAGGGCGTCGCTCCCGGCGCCGAGCTCCTGCACGGCAAGGTCCTCAACGACAGTGGCTCAGGCGCCACTTCCTGGATCATCGCGGGCATGCAGTGGGCCGTCGACCAGAAGGCCGACGTCGTCTCCATGAGCCTGGGCAACCCGGCGCGGACCGACTGCACGGACCCGATGAGCACGGCCACGGAGGAGCTCGCGCAGTCGAGCACGGGCACCCTCTTCGTCCTCGCCGCGGGCAACACCGGGCCGAGCCTCAACTCCGTCTCCTCGCCCGGCTGCGCGCCGAGCGTCCTGACCGTCGGCGCCGTCGACCGCGACGACTCGACGGCCTCCTTCTCCAGCCGGGGGCCCGCATACGGCTCGCACACCCTCAAGCCGGAGATCGCCGCACCCGGCGTTGAGATCTCCGCGGCCGCCGCGGGCGGCAGGGGCGTCTACGCGTACCAGTCCATGAGCGGTACGTCGATGGCGACCCCGCACGTCGCGGGCGCCGCCGCCCTGGTCAAGCAGCGCCACCCGGACTGGAGCGCACAGCAGATCAAGTCGGCCCTCGTGTCGTCGGCGGACAGCGCCATCCCCGGTGACGTGACCGAGACGGGCGGCGGCAGGCTCGACGTGAAGGCCGCCGTCGACCAGAAGGTCCTCGGCTCGCCCGCCGTGCAGGGCGGCAGCTTCGGCTGGCCCCAGGACAACTCGGACCGCACCACGGTCGACGTCCCGTACACCAACACCACTGACAAGGCAGTGCGGTTGAAGCTGTCCGTGCAGGGCGTCACCGGCAACGACGGCTCCGCAGTGCGCTCGGACATCGCCAAGCTCGGCGCACACTCCGTGGAGGTCGCCGCCGGGGCCACGGTCAAGGTCCCGCTGAAGCTGGACCCCGACGAGGACCTCGAGCGGGCCCAGTACGGCGACGTGACGGGCCGCGTCCTGGCGAAGGCGTCCGGGGGCGTCGCGGTCTCCACGCCCTTCTCCCTCTACGTACAGCCCCAGACCGTCAGCCTCCGCGTGAAGCTGGTCGACCGCGGCGGGAAGCCCGCCGCGGGCCCCTCGTCCGTCGACCTCATCGGCACCGACGACGCCAGCGGTGAGCGCCGCTTCAACGAGGGCGCCAACGACCAGACGTACCAAGTGCGCCCCGGCTCCTACTTCCTGACCGGATTCGTCGCGACGCCCGACGCGGACGGCGGCACGCTGACCGACTCGCTCACCCACCTCGCCAGGCCCCAGGTCGAGGTCAAGAAGGACATGACCGTCACGCTCGACGCCCGCAAGGCGCACCGCCTCGCCGTGAAGACGGACAAGGAGTCCGAAGTGCGGGGCGCCACCCTCGGGTTCGCCCGCACCTGGGGCGCCGACCACTGGCTGCACGCGGGCACCGCGTCCGGGCCGCGCTCCATCCGCGGCTTCTACCAGTCGGTCGAGGGCAAGGCGACCGACGGCACCTTCGAGTCCGGCAGCTACTGGCGCGCCGCGGCGCCCCTGCTCTCCGAACTCGCCGTCGTGGGCGGCAAGCCGCTGCACCCCGTGACCGCGTCCACCGGCTCCGCCAACCTCGACGGCACGGGCAAGGCGACCCTCGTGGACGCCAAGTCCGGTACGCCCGCCGAGCTCGAAGCCGCAGGGGTCAAGGGCAAGATCGCTTTGGTCAAGGTCCCGGACAGCGGCAGCGCGAACACCGCGGCGACGAACGCGAAGGCGGCGGGAGCGCTCGCCGTCGTCGCCCACCGCACGGCTCCCGGCCGCTGGTACCCCTCGACCGGCTTCACCGGATCTCCGCTCCCGGTCCTCGGCGTCCAGACGGCCGAGGCGACCTCACTTCTCGCCCAACTGGCGCAAGGCAATGTCCAGTTGAAGTGGAAGGGAACGGCGAAGAGTCCTTACGTCTACAACCTCGCCTTCCCCGAGACCGGCCAGATCCGCGACGACCGCACCTACCGGGTACGGGACAAGGACCTCGCCGCGAACGAGGCGACGTACCGCGCGATGGGCGCGGCCACGGACTACGTGGACCTGCCGTCCGCCGTCCGCCCCTCGGGGCTCGAGGTGTACTTCGCCGACATCGAGTCGGTCCCGGCCCCCGGCAAGCGCACCGAGTACTACTCGGCGGGCACGACCGGCTGGGGCCACCAGGTGTCCAGCAGCTTCCCGTTCGGGGAGTTCATGATCGACCCGGTGCGGACGTACGAGAAGGGGGAGCGGCGCGGCGAGAAGTGGTACGAGGGAGTCCTGACGCCCGCGGCGCCGCGTGACGCCCGGGGCAAGCAGGCGCTCGCCGCCGAACGGCAGGGCAATCTGATCGGCGTCGCGCCGGGCTTCTGGGACGACGGGCAACACGCGGGAGTCCAGGGCAGCTTCGGCGACATCGGCGGCATGGAGCTGAAGCGGGACGGCGAGGTCGTGGGGGAGACGGGCTGGCCGTACGGGGTGTTCTCGGTCCCGGCCGGCGACGCGGCGTACGAACTCACCCTGCACACGCAGAAGATCGGCTCGAAGGTCTGGCAGCGGTCCACGGGCACGCAGACCACCTGGGCGTTCCGCTCGCACCTCGACGAGGAGGTCTACTCGCAGGGGATCCCGATGCTGTTCCCGCGCTATCGGCTGCCGCAGGACGGCATGAAGACGCTGGCGGCGAAGGACGGTCAGCGGATTGGCATCACGGCGACAGGGCACTCGGGCTACCAGCCCGGCGCGCTCAAGTCCGCGGCCCTGTCCTACTCGTACGACGAGGGCAAGACGTGGACCGAGGCCAAGACCTCCGCCTCCCAGGGGAAGTGGACCGCCACCGTGGATCACGCGGGCGCCTCGGGCAAGCAGGTCTGGCTCAGGACCGAACTGACGGATGCGAACGGAAGTTCCGTCACTCAGACGGTGGCTCGCGCCTACGACGTGCGATAAACACACAGACACCGCCGGGCGGTCCTCCCGTGGGGGGTGGGCCCGCCCGGCGGCCCTCATCACCCTTCCGGTGGCCGGAATTTCCGGATGCACCGTTTTCGTGCGGCCTTTGCGGTGGACAATAGGGGCATGAGCCAGCAGGGGGAGAGGCACGACGGGGCCTCCGGCCAGGAGGACGACTGGTGGAGTCAGCTGTACGACGACTCCGCTCATGACACGGGTCCGGCCGAGGCGGCCGACACCCTCGACGACAGGTTCGCGTCGGCGGTCGGCGCGGCGGGCGAGAGCGCGACCGACTCCGCGCCGACCCCCGGGGGCGAGGGCGCGACCCCGGGCGTCGAGGGCGCGGAAGGAACAGTCCCGCGCCCAGGCCGCTTCCCCGATCCGGAGCCCTGGCCCCGGGACCTCCAGGACGGCCGGGGCACGCGGGACGCCCCGCCGGACCTGGCTCCCCGCCCGCCAAGCCCTGCCCCGGACCTCGCTCCCCGGACGCCGGGTCCTGCCCCGGACCTTGCTCCCCGGACGCCGGGTCCTGCCCCGGACCTTGCTCCCCGGACGCCGGGTCCTGCCCCGGACCTTGCTCCCCGGACGCCGGGCTCTGCCCCGGATCTTGCTCCTCGGACGCCGGGTCCTGCCTCGGACCTCGCTCCCCGCACGCCGGGTCCTGCCCCGGACCTCGCTCCCCGCCCGCCGGGCTCTGCCCCGGACCTGGCTCCCCGGACGCCGGGTCCTGCCCCGGACCTCGCTCCCCGCACGCCGGATCCCGCGCCGCCGGGGGAGCCGCCCGCGCCGCCGTCGCCCCCGTACCAGCCCCCGCCCACGGCCGCCGCCCGCATCCGCCCCGACGTCGCCCCCTGGGAGCCCTCCGCCGCGCCCACGGGGCCTGTCACCTTCCCGGCGGGGCCGCCGAAGCCCCCGGGGGACCCGAGCCGCACCACCGCCGTTCCCGCGCCCCGCGCGCCCGAGGAGTCCGCGGCTGCGGGGTCGCAGGCGCCGGCCCCGGGGGGACCGCAGCCGCCCGTGGCGGGAGCTTCCGTGGACGCCGTCGCGTACGTGGGCGACGGGCCGCCCACCTATGACGCCGAGCCCACCGTCCTGCCCGCCGCCGACCCGGACGACCTCGGCGATCTGGTCGCCGACACCGTCCTGGACGGTGCCCGCTACGGCACCTCCACCCTCCGCGCCGTCTCCGTGCGCGGGGACTCCGCCCGCTATCGGGGCGAGCCGCGGCGCGACTCGCTGCTCACCGCGCGGTTCGGGACCGGGGAGAGTGCTCTCGTCCTGGTGGCCATGGCCACCGGCGCGCGGGCCACGCCGGGCGCGCACCGCGCCGCCGCCGAGGCCTGCGCGTGGATCGGGCGGGCCGTGGGGCGCAGCCACCAGCGATTGTCCGAGGACATCAGGGCCGCCCGCCGCGGGGACCTCAAGAGCGGGCTGCACCGGCTCACGGACCGCAGCCTGGGCAAGCTCCGCGCCCACGCGGCCGACCTCGGCATCGAGCCCGATGAGTACGCGGCGTCCCTGCGCTGCCTCCTCCTGCCCGCCGACCCCGAGTGCCGCACCCGCGTCTTCTTCGGTGTCGGCGGCGGCGGACTCTTCCGGCTCAGGGACGGCGCGTGGCAGGACATCGAGCCCCACGTCAGCGACTCCGCGGGGGACCCGGGACCCCCTGTCGTCGGCTTCGGGTCCGTGCCCGCGCAGACCCCGGAGGGCGATCGGCTGACCATGGACATGGGGATCATCACGCCCCCGAGTCCGTACGAGCCCGCCCCCGAGCCGCCGCCCCGCGAGCCCTTCCGCTTCCGTGCCTCCGTAGCCCGCCCGGGTGATGCCCTGATGCTCTGCAGCGGCGGCCTCGCGGAGCCCCTGCGCGGTGAGCCCGAGCTCGCCGCGCACCTCACCCAGCGGTGGGCCAAGAGCGGTCCGCCGGGCCTCGCGACCTTCCTGGCGGACGTCCAGGTCAGGGTCAAGGGGTACGCGGACGACCGAACGGCGGCCGCCGTTTGGGAGGCGTGAGCGCCCGCCCTGTGAATTCATGGACCCCAAGAGAGTCGCAGAGCAGTCAAGGGGACTGAAGGGTTCGTGAAGCCATGGCCAAGCAGAACGTCGCCGAGCAGTTCGTCGACATCCTCCACCGCGCCGGTGTGCGCCGTATGTACGGAGTCGTGGGCGACAGCCTGAACCCGGTCGTGGACGCGATCAGGCGCACCAAGGGCATCGACTGGGTGCAGGTCAGGCACGAGGAGACGGCGGCCTTCGCGGCCGGCGCCGAGGCCCAGATCACCGGGAGCCTCGCCGTCTGCGCCGGATCCTGTGGCCCCGGCAACCTGCACCTGATCAACGGCCTCTACGACGCCCACCGCTCCATGGCGCCCGTCCTCGCCCTCGCCTCGCACATCCCGTCGAGCGAGATCGGTCTCTCCTTCTTCCAGGAGACCCACCCCGACCGGCTCTTCCAGGAGTGCAGTCACTACAGCGAGATGATCTCCAGCCCGCAGCAGATGCCGCGGCTGCTCCAGACCGCCATCCAGCACGCGATCGGACAGTCCGGCGTCAGCGTCGTCACCCTGCCCGGAGACATCGCCGACCAGACCGCCCCCGACAAGTCCCCCGAGAGCGCCCTCGTCACCTCGCGCCCCACCGTGCGCCCCGGCGACGCGGAGATCGACAAGCTCGCCGCGATGATCGACGAGGCCGACAAGGTCACCCTCTTCTGCGGCAGCGGCACGGCAGGCGCGCACGCCGAGGTCATGGAGTTCGCCGAGAAGATCAAGTCCCCGGTGGGCCACGCCCTGCGCGGCAAGGAGTGGATCCAGTACGACAACCCGTACGACGTGGGCATGAGCGGCCTGCTCGGCTACGGAGCCGCGTACGAGGCCACCCACGAGTGCGACCTCCTCATCCTGCTCGGCACCGACTTCCCGTACAACGCCTTCCTGCCCGACGACGTCAAGATCGTCCAGGTCGACGTCCGCCCCGAGCGCCTCGGCCGCCGCTCCAAGCTGGACCTCGCCGTCTGGGGCGACGTACGCGAGACCCTGCGCTGTCTCACCCCGCGCGTCACGCCCAAGTCCGACCGCAAGTTCCTCGACAAGATGCTGAAGAAGCACGCGGACGCGCTCGAAGGCGTCATCAAGGCCTACACGCGCAAGGTCGAGAAGCACATCCCGATCCACCCCGAGTACGTGGCGTCCGTGGTCGACGAACTCGCTTCCGACGACGCGGTGTTCACCGTCGACACGGGCATGTGCAACGTCTGGGCGGCGCGCTACCTCACCCCAAACGGCAAGCGCCGCATCATCGGTTCCTTCAGCCACGGCTCGATGGCCAACGCCCTGCCGCAGGCGATCGGCGCCCAGTTCACCGACCGCAAACGCCAGGTCGTCTCCATGTCGGGCGACGGCGGATTCTCCATGCTGATGGGCGACTTCCTCACCCTCGTCCAGTACGACCTGCCGGTGAAGGTCGTCCTCTTCAACAACTCCGCCCTGGGCATGGTCGAGTTGGAGATGCTGGTGGCCGGACTCCCTTCGTTCGGCACGGCCAACCACAACCCCGACTTCGCCGCCGTGGCCCGCGCCGCCGGTGCCTACGGAGTGCGCGTCGAGAAGCCCAAGCAGCTCGTGGGCGCCCTGAAGGACGCCTTCTCGCACAAGGGGCCCGCCCTCGTCGACATCGTGACGGACCCCAACGCCCTCTCCATCCCGCCCAAGATCAGCTCGGACATGGTGACCGGCTTCGCGCTCTCCGCCAGCAAGATCGTCCTGGACGGCGGAGTCGGCAGGATGGTGCAGATGGCACGCTCCAACCTGCGCAACGTGCCACGCCCCTGACGGTCAATCAGGCGGGCCGCAGCCGCAGCGTCACGATCTGGAACGGCCGCAGCGCGAGCACGAGACCCGCGTCGTCGGTGTGCGCCGGTTCGAGCGGGCGCTCCAGGAGATCGGTCACCTCGGCCGTGCCCACCGCGAACGACGTGGTGAGCGCGGCCGCCGCGCGCCCGCCCCGCGACTCGTAGAGCCGCACCACGACATCACCGCTCCCGTCGTCCGCGAGCTTCACCGACTCCACGGTCACCGCCGGGTTGTCGACGCTCACCAGGGACGGCAGCACGGGCGCCGCGGCGACCCGTAGCGGCAGGTTCAGGGCGAGCCCTTCCGCGACCGCGTCGCCCGTCGACGCGCCGGGCAGCAGCGCGTACGTGAACCGGTGCACGCCCAGGTCCGTCTCCGGGTCCGGGCTGTGCGGGGCGCGCAGGAGCGTGAGCCGCACGGTGGTGCCGAGCCCGTCGCCGTGCGGAGCGCGCGTCACGTCATGGCCGTACGTCGAGTCGTTGAGCACCGCCACGCCGTACGTCTCCTCGGCGACCCGCAGCCACCGGTGCGCGCAGATCTCGAAACGGGCCGCGTCCCAGCCGGTGTTGGCGTGCGTGGAGCGGTGCACGTGCCCGAACTGGATCTCGGCGGCGGACCGTTCGGCGTGCACGTCGAGCGGGAAAGCGGCCTTGAGCACCTTCTCCGACTCCTGCCAGTCGACGTCCGTGACGACGTCGACACGACGGCTGCCCGCCGCTAGCCGGATCTCCTGGGTGATCCGCGACTTCCCGAAGGCGCGCACCACCCGGACGGCAACCCGCAGCGGCCCGTCCTCGACCAGCTCCACGGACTCGGCCTCCGTGAGGTCCGTGTGCGTATTGCGGTAGTGCTTGTCCAGGTCCCAGGCGTCGTAGTGCGTCGGGTGATCGGGATGCAGCTGGAGGAGGTTTCCGCGCGTTCCGGGGGAGAGGACCTCGCGGTGCGCGTCGATGTCGTGCACGGAGGTCAGCAGGCCGTCCGCGTCGATCGCCACGCGCAGATGCTCGTTGAGCAACTGGATCTCACCGTCGGCGAGCACTGCGCTCGCCCCGGTCTCCCGTGTGTACGAGGCGGCCTCGTCCAGGCTCGTGCTTCCCAGGGCCGGGACATGGACGTGCACCAGGGCGCCGTCCTCGTCCGTGACGACCTCACTGCGGGCGTACGGCGACGAGTTGAGCGCGGCGGGCCCACCCGGGCCGAGCGAGCGGACCGCCGCCGCGGTGAGCTCGTCGAGCTCGGCCAGCACGCGCGCGTACGTGTCGCGGGCCTCGCGGTGCACCCAGGCGATCGACGACCCCGGCAGGATGTCGTGGAACTGGTGCAGGAGCACGGTTTTCCAGAGCCGGTCGAGGGTTGAGTAGGGGTAGACGTACGCGGGGTCGCGCACCGCGGCGGCCGTGCACCACAACTCGGCCTCGCGCAAGGCGTGTTCGGTGCGACGATTGCCACGCTTGGTGGCCGCCTGCGTCGTGTACGTCGCGCGGTGCAGCTCCAGATAGAGCTCACCGGACCAGACCGGCGCCCGCTGCCCGTACTCCTCCTCGGCGGCGGCGAAGAACGCCGAAGGACGCTCGATCTCGACGCGCGGCGACCCCTCAAGGGAGCGCAACCGCCGCGCCTTCTCCAGCATTTCGCGGGTAGGACCGCCACCGCCGTCGCCCCAGCCGAACGGCACCAGGGAGCGTGAGGCGCGGCCCTTCTCGGCGAAGTTCTTCTCCGCGTGGGCGAGTTCGGCGCCGTGGAACTGCGAGTTGTAGGTGTCCACCGGAGGGAAGTGCGTGAAGACGCGGGTGCCGTCGATGCCCTCCCACCAGAACGTGTGGTGCGGCATCTTGTTGGACTGGTTCCAGCTCAGCTTCTGGGTGAGGAACCAGCGCACGCCCGCGAGCTTCGCCAGCTGCGGGAACGCCGCCGTGTAGCCGAAGGAGTCCGGCAGCCAGATCTCCTGCGTCTCCACCCCCAGCTCCTCGCGGAAGAACCGCATGCCGTGCGTGATCTGGCGGGCCAGCGCCTCGCCGCCCGGCATGTTGGCGTCCGACTCGACCCACATGGAGCCCACCGGCGCCCAGTTGCCGTCCGCCACGGCCTTCTTGATGCGCTCCCAGATGTGCGGCTGGTGCTCCTTGACCCACGCGTACTGCTGGGCCTGCGAGCAGGCGAAGACCAGCTCGGGATAGTCCTGGGCGAGCGCCGTCACGTTGGCGAAGGTGCGCGACGCCTTGCGTACGGTCTCGCGCAGCGGCCACAGCCAGGCCGAGTCGATGTGCGCGTGCCCGGTCGCCGACACCCGGTGCGCGCTGGCATGGGCGGGGCTCGCGAGGACGTCCGCCAGCTCGGCGCGGGCCGCCGCCGCCGTGCCCGGCACGTCGTGCAGATCGAGCGCGTCGAGCGCCCTCTCCAGGGCGCGCAGGATCTCGTGCCGCCGCGGGCGGGCCGCGTCCAGCTCGTACATCAGCTCCGAAAGGACCTCGATGTCCAGTGTCAACTGCCATACGTCCTCGTCCAGTACGGCGAGGTCGGCAGACGCGAATCGGTAGATGGGGCGATCTCCGGCGGTCAGAACATCGCCCAAAGGTGTCGGCTCGAAGTCGTGCAGGACGGCCGGGTTGGCGGCGGCCTCCAGGAGCAGGTGCACCGGCTCACCGCCCTGGGCGACCGCCGCCACCGGGATGTGCCGGTTACGGGGGTGAATGCCCTTGATGGGCACGCCCGAGGCGTCGTACACGAGCCCCTCGGCCTGGAAGCCGGGTCCCTCACCGGTGAAGCCGGGGTCGACGACCACCTCCACATGCCGCCCCCGCCAGGCCTCCGGCACCTGACCGCGCAGCCGGAACCAACTCGTTGACCAGGGCTTTCCCCACTCCGTGCCCGCTTCGAAAGGCGCGTACGAGGCGTCGATGGCCTCGGCGACGGGGACGGGTTCGCCCGGCGCGTGCCAGACGGAGAGGGCGAGCGGCACACGGTCCGCGTACTGGGCGGGGCGGATGAACTGCCGCAGGGCGCGCTCCAGGCGTCCCTCCACCAGCAGTCGGTCGTCGTGCACGGCGGCTCCTCGGAATGCTCGGGCGGTCCCGGCGCGGGGCGTAAGAGCCCGGTCGGGATCATGCAGAAACGGTCCACCGCTTCACTTCCCCGCAAGGCTCGGGCGCACCCACTCCAATCGTTGACGAATGGACATGAGTGCCGCCATCCGGGTGGGGCATGCATTCCGTGAGCGTGTTCGAGCAGGAAGGAATTGACTCGTTTTGTGGGCGGGGGTCATGGCCAGGCAGGTAAGAGGGGGCGGTCCCATTCATCTTGGGACCTCTTCGCCGAAAGCAAGGGACGAGCCGACCGACGGCAAGCCGGGCGAGCCGCACAGGGCTCAGCTCCGGCGCAGATTGGGGCGATCAGACCTGCGGGCGGTCCCTGAAGTCAGGGGCGCGCTGCGTGAACTGCTCCGGTCCTGGGGGAGGCCCGGAAGAGCCGAGATAGCCGAACTGCTGACCAGCGAACTGGTCACGAACGCACTGGTGCACACCGATCGTGACGCCATCCTGACGGCGACCGTGCGGCCCGGCAGGCTGCGCGTCGAGGTCAGGGACTTCGTGGGGCGCCGCCCCAAGCTCTGCGCGCCGAACGCCGACGACGGCACGCATGGCCGGGGCCTGATGCTCGTGCAGTCCCTCTCGGACGCGTGGGGCGTACGCGCGCACGGGGTCGGGAAGGTGGTGTGGTTCGAGCTGGACGGCGGCCCGGCGTGAACCGGACCTCCGGCCAACTCCCGTCCTGCGCCGCTGACATCAGCCGAACTGCTGCTCCAGATCCTTGAGCTTGCGCTCGAGGGAGTCGAGCCGCGGCAGCGCCTGGGTGTCGTCCTCGGCGGTGAGGTCGACGGTGACGGGTTCAGAGCCGCTCTTCACGGCCTGGAGGGAGGGACGGGAGCGCAGAGGCAGCTGGTCCTGTTCCTGCGGGGCTATCGCAGGGTCCGCGCCGACTTGCGCGGACCCGGTGGCCGGCGCGACCGCCGGCAGATCGACCTGACGTCCCTGGCCACGGCCGGGGAGACTGCGATGGCCGCGGCTGATCGCCTTGAGCTGCGCACGCTCCAGCTTCTCGCGGTCCCGCCTGCTGATCCGGGTGCGCTCCTTCTCGCGCCGGTCCTCCCGGACCTCCTCGACCGCCTCGTCCAGGGTGCGTACGCCTTCGAGGAGCATCAGCGACCAGGCACCGAAGGTCTCCCGGGGCGCGCGCAGCCACCGTACGATCCGGATCTGCGGCAACGGCCTTGGCACCAAGCCCTGTTCGCGCAGTGCCGCACGGCGGGTCTGCTTCAGGGCGCGGTCGAAGAGCACCGCGGCCGACAGCGACATCCCGGCGAAGAACTGCGGGGCGCCCGCGTGACCGAGCCCCCTGGGCGCGTGCACCCAGTTGAACCAGGCCGCCGCGCCCGCGAACGTCCACACCAGGAGCCGCGAGCCGAGGGCCGCGTCACCGTGGCTCGCCTCGCGCACGGCGAGCACGGAGCAGAACATCGCCGCGCCGTCGAGCCCGAACGGAACCAGGTACTCCCAGCCGCCGGTGAGGTTGAGGTTCTGCCGGCCGAAGCCGACGAGTCCGTGGAAGGAGAGTGCGGCGGCGACCGCCGCACAGCAGAACAGCAGAACGTACGAGGCCGATCCGTAGAAGGCTTCCTTGCGCCTGCGGCGCTCCTCGCTGCGTTCCCAGGTGTCGTCGCTGGAGGCACCGGCGGCCGCCTTCTGCCCGGCGCGCTTGCCGCGTGCGAGTACCGCCACCGCCACCAGCATGCCCAGGAGCAGGACGCCGCCCGGAAGCAGCCAGTCCAGCGATATGTCGGTCAGTCTCATCTGGGGTCCCTTGCGTCGCGGTAGGGCGTTCGGGCGCCATAGTGACCCAATCCGGATGGCCCCCAGAGGGGTTTTCGGGCAAGAGAACGCCAAGGGGGGTGCAAAGGGGTGTGGCGCGCGCCGTTTTGCTCGAACTCAAAGGCAGGCAAGGGGAATTGAGTTCGATTAAACGAACACGAAAGGGTGGTTCAACGGGGAGGGGGCGCCGTTTTGGTTCGGAGCGGGGCTCCGGTCAGGCCGCCGCGGCGGCGCTCAGCCGTGCGATGCGGTCCGCGTCGCAGGTGCGCGGGCAGGTCACACAGGTGTCCTCGGGACGCAGCGTGTAGAACATGCAGCAGCTCGCGCGATCACGCGTCGGCAGGGACTCGCCGCTGGGCCCCCGCAGCTCACGGAAGCCCGCCGTCCCCACGTACGGCTTGGTGGCGCCCGGCAGCAGCCGCTCCAGATCGGTCGTGGCGCGCTGCTCCTCGCCCAGCAGATGGGCGATGTACCAGAGACCCTCGACGATCTCGTCCGTGGCCAGGCTCCACAGGGCGCGCGAGCGGCGCCGCATCCGGGGCCCGAAGGCGTCGAGGAGCGGTCCCAGGTGCTCGGCGACGGCGGCCCGCACCTCCGCGCGCAGCGCCTCCTCGTCCGGCACCACGTGGGCGCCGGGCATCGAGGCCGCCGGATCGTCGGGCAGACAGGCGAAGCCCGTGCTGCGGACGGCGAGGCGGCCCAGCGTGCGCTCGTAGGAGACGTTCCGTACGGGGTAACGGGGGACCCGGCGGTGCAGGAACCACGGCACGGTGATCAGCAGAGTGGCCGGCCAGGCATAGCGGTGCAGGGCGAAGCTGGCGATGACGTCGGGGCGCCCCGCCTGTCCGTAGTCCTTCAGTACCTGCGCCTCGTCCCACGCCAGGAACGCGTCGAGATCGGCCCCGCCCTCCGCGAGCCGGGCGGCGGTGACCCAGCCGCCGCCCTGTGGGGCCTGCTCGTCGTCGCCCAGCTCGTCCACGCGGAGTCCGGGGAACACCTCGTTGAGGCGTGCGTAGGCGTCCGCGAGGGCGCTCGGGGCGCGCTTCGCCAGGGTGGGAACGGACATAGGGGGACCACCGAATCGCGATCGATTGCAGGTAAGCCTTACCTTACCCGGAATGATCGAGGTTTCAACTGGAGGGCTGTCCGCCTATGGTGCCTCTCGTACCTTTCGGACCCGGCGGACTTTGGGGTGGACCTCGTGGAGCAGGCCAGAGCGCATGACGCGTACCGCCTCGCCGTCCGTGTGCCGGAGCAGGTGCGGGCCTCGTCGGCCCCGCAGGCCCGGGGTGAGCACACGCACGGGGAGGCGGTGTCGCTGCCCGCGCCCCGCAGGACGGTGCAGCGCAACTCGGTCCGCGGCCAGATCCTGGACGCGCTGCGGGCCGCGCTCGTCGGCGGCGAGCTCGCGCCGGGCGAGGTGTACTCGGCGCCCGTGCTCGGCGAGCGCTTCGGGGTCTCGGCGACTCCGGTGCGCGAGGCGATGCAGCAGCTGGCGATCGAGGGAGCGGTGGAGGTCGTACCGAACCGCGGCTTCCGGGTCACCGAGCGCAGCGCTCGGGAGCTGGGGGAGCTGGCGGAGGTGCGGGCGCTGATCGAGGTGCCGGTGATGCTGCGGCTGGCCCGGACGGTGCCCGCGGCGCGGTGGTGCGAGTTGCGGCCGCTGGCGGAGGCGAGTGCGGTGGCGGCGGCCGGTGGGGATCTCGCCCGGTACGCGGAGGCGGACCGGGCCTTCCACGGGGCGGTCCTCGGCCTGTCGGGGAATCAGCAGCTGGTGCAGGTGGCGGACGATCTGCACCGGCGGTCGCAGTGGCCCCTGGTGAGTGGCCCTGTCGCCGGGCGGCGGGCGGATCTCGTGGCTGACGCGGCGGAGCACATGGCTCTGCTTGAGGCGTTGGTGGCGCAGGATCTTGGGGTTGTGCAGGCCTTGGTGCGGGAGCACTTCGCGGGGGCGGGGGGCTGAGGTTCGGGCGGTCCCTGCGGGGCTCTCCCCAATCCCACCCCTTCCCGAAACCAGGGGGCTCCGCCCCCTGGAACCCCCCTACAAGATGTCCTCAAACGCCGGACGGGCTGGAATAGTCCGTCCGGCGTTTGAGGACGAACTCCTACGT
>NZ_JBHUZJ010000081.1:0-42466 GCF_042667685.1 Streptomyces sp. NPDC057302
CCTGCTGGGGGCGCCCCGGCACCTTTCTGTCCGTACGCGCACTGCGAGCGCGTGGGGGCTCGGCGCGCAGTTCCTCGCGCCCCTTGCGGGGCGCCCGCCCCCCTATGCTCCCGTGATCACCTCTGCCGCCGCCAGGCCGCAGACCCTTGCCGCGCCATGCGTCGCGATGTGCAGGGAGCCCGTCGGAGGTGACTGGGGGACGCCCATTTCGACCACGATCGTGTCGGGGCGGGCCGTGAGCAGGGTGGTCAGGGACTCCGCCATCCACGCGTGGCGGTGGGTGTCGCGGACCACGGCCACGATCCGCCGCTCCCCCGCCTCGGCCAGCGCGAGCGCACCCGCGTCCGCGCCGGTGAAGCTGCCCGTCTGGGTGCCGGGGAGCAGGCGTTCCAGCTCCGCGGCCACGCCCCACGGCGTCTCGTCGCCCACCGCGATGTTGGCCATCGGGGTGAAGGCGGCGACGAACGGAGCTTCGGTGAGCGGGGCCGCGTAGGACTCGCCCCGGGTGACCGTCAGGGCGCGGCGGGCCGCGACCAGGCCGATCTCGGTGTCGGGCGCGCCCCCCGAACGATCGGCCGCGCCCGACACCGAGGTCCAGTGGGCCAGCGCGCGGACGCGCGCCGCCGCATCGGCGAGACGTTCCTCGGACAGTTCACCCGTGCGTACGGCCGCGATCAGCGCGTCCCGCAGGCGCAGCACCGTCTCGTCGTCCGCGAGGCCGCCGCCCACGCAGATCGCGTCGGCGCCGGCGGCGATGGCGAGGACGCTGCCGCGCTCGATGCCGTAGGTGGCGGAGATGGCCTGCATCTCCATGCCGTCCGTGACGATCAGGCCGTCGTAGTTCAGTTCCTCGCGCAGGATGCCCGTCAGGATGCGGCGCGAGAGCGTCGCCGGGTATTCGGCGTCCAGGGACGGGACGAGGATGTGCGCGCTCATCACGGCGCGCGAGCCCGCGGCGATCGCGGCCCGGAACGGCGCGAGATCGCGCGCCCGCAGCACCTCGGGGTCCACCCCGATGCGCGGCACGTCGAGGTGCGAGTCGACCGCGGTGTCGCCGTGCCCCGGGAAGTGCTTGGTGCAGGCGGCGACGCCCGCGGACTGCAGGCCCTCGACGTACGCGGCGGTGTGCCGGGCCACCAGGAGCGGATCCGCGCCGAAGGACCGTACGCCGATGACGGGATTGTCCGGGTTGGAGTTGACGTCGGCGGACGGCGCCCAGTTGAGGTTGACGCCGCACGCGGCGAGCCTGCGGCCCAGCTCGGCGGCCACGTCACGGGTCAGCGCCGTGTCGTCGACCGCCCCGAGCGCGTGGTTGCCGGGGAAGGAGGAGCCGGAGCGGACCTCCAGGCGGGTCACGTCACCGCCCTCCTCGTCGATGGCGACCAGGACGTCGTCGCGCTCGGCACGCAACTGGGCCGTAAGGGCGGCCAGTTGTTCGGGCGAGGCGATGTTGCGGCCGAACAGGCCGACCGAGGCGAGGCCTTCACCGATCCTGCGCAGCAGCCAGTCCGGCGCGCTGGTGCCGACGAAGCCGGGCTGCAGGACGGTCAGGGCGTCACGGGTCAAGGTGTCGGTGGGGCTGGTGAGTGTCGTCATATGGCGTGTTATCCCTTCACGGCGCCGTCGGTCAGACCGCTGACGGCCCTGCGCTGCAGGAAGACGAAGAGGACCAGGATCGGGATGGCGAAGAGCGAGGCGGCGGCCATGGTGGCACCCCAGTCGTCGCCGAATGCGGTCTGGAAACCGGAGAGCCACACCGGCAGGGTCTTGGCTTCCGCCTCCTTGTTGAGGACAAGGACGAGCGGGAATTCGTTCCAGGCGGTGATGAATCCGAAGAGCGAGGTTGACATCAGGCCCGGCGCGAGCAGCGGCAGGATCACCCGCCGGAACGCCTGCATCCGTGAACAGCCGTCCACCATCGCCGACTCCTCCAGCTCGCGCGGCACCGCGGCGACGAAGCCGCGCAGCGTCAGGAGCGTGAAGGGCAGGATCATCACCATGTAGAAGAGGGTGAGCGGGACGAGGCTGTTCAGCATGTCGGCGTCGCGCACGATGATGTAGATCGCGATGACCATGACTTCCCAGGGCGCCATCTGCGCCAGCATGAAGCCGATGATGAAGCCCTTGCGGCCCTTGAACCGCATCCGGGCCAGCGCGAAGGCCGACGCCAGGCCGATGATCAGCGAGAAGACCACGGCGAGCAGCGTGACGGTGAGGGAGTTACCGACCATCGTCCAGAAGTGGTCGGCGTTCACGGCCGTCTTGAAGTGCTCGAACGTCACGTCGGTCGGGACCCACACCGGGTCCTCGCTGATGATGTCGCCGGTCGGCTTGAAGGCCGTGGCGAACATCCAGTAGACGGGGAAGACGAAGCCGATGAAGAGTACGACGGCGACCGCGTTGGGCCAGATGCGGCGGGCCATTGAAGAACCCGACGAACGTGCCGAACGCGTCGGCCGCGCCGGCCGCGACGACTTCGACGAAGCGGTGCGGTTCACAGCTCGTCCTCCTCTTGCTTGAGCACGATCCGCAGGTAGAAGGCGGTCAGGGCCAGCAGGATCACGATGGTGAGCAGCGCGATCGCCGCGCCCATGCCGAAGTGCTGGTTGCCCATGCCCTCGATGTAGGCGTAGACGGGCAGGATCTCGGTGAGCCGGTCCGGGCCGCCTTCGTTGAGCGCCATGACCTGCGCGAACGCCTTGAAGACCCAGATGATCTCCAGGAACGTCGTCGCGTAGAGGAAGGGCCGCAGGTAGGGCAGCGTGACGTTCGTGAAGCGCTTCCAGGCGCCGGCGCCGTCGAGCGACGCGGCCTCGTAGAGCTCCTTGGGGATCACCGTCGTCGCGGCGTACAGGTTGATCGCCACGAAGGGGATCGACATCCAGACGATCAGGAAGATGACCACGAAGAACGTGGACATCTGGCTGCCCATCCAGTCGTAGTCGGCCATCGAGTGCCAGCCGGCCTTGTCCAGGACCCAGTTGACGACGCCGAAGCGCTGGGCGAACAGCCACTGGTAGACGGTCGTCGCCGCGATGACCGGCATCGCCCAGGCGAGCACGAGCCCGACCAGGAGGAACGTCCGCATCCGCTTGCCGAGCCGGGCGAGCAGCAGGCCCACCAGGGTGCCGATCACCATGATCAGGACGACATTGACCGCGGTGAACGCGATCGAGCGGCCGGTGACCCGCCAGAAGTCCTCTCCGGTGAGGACCTCCTTGAAGTTGTCGATCCCGTTCCACTCCGTGAGGTGGAGGATGAACTGCCTCATGTTGAGGTTCTGGAACGACAGCATCGCGTTGTTGATCAGCGGCCAGCCGAGGAACACGAGCGTGGCCGCGATCGCGGGAAGCAGGAGCAGATAGGGGGCGAGCGACCGGGCACGCTCGCGGGGCTTGCCCGGATCTCCCGGCCGTCCGTCCGTTTTCAGGACGTCCGGCGGGCCGGTGGGCGGCCGTTCGGTCTGCACGGTCATGCTCGCCATCTCTTTCGTGGGCATCGCGGAACGCAGCGCTGTGCCGGGGCAGCGGGCCCGGGGGCGGAAGTCACCCCGGGCCCGGAGTCCCCGGCAGGAGCGCGTCCTTACTGCTTCTGCGACAGGCGCTTGTTGAGCTCGCCCTCGACCTGCTTGGCGGCGGCGTCGTTCGACTTACCGTTCAGCACCGCGGTCATGTAGTTCTTGATCGGGTTCGGCGGGTTCTCCACCGCGGCCCACTCCGGGATCAGCGGGGTCGTGCCGCCGCCGGCGGTGGCGGGGGCCATGGCCTCGGCTGCCGGGTTGCCCTTGAGCTGGGCCTCCAGGGCCTGCTTGTTCGGGATGACGCCGCCTTCCTTGGCGAGCGCACCCTCGAACTTGTCGTTCAGCGCGATCTTCAGGAACTCCTTGGCGAGCTCCTGCTTCTTGCTGGTCGCGGCGACGGCGAGGTTCGAGCCGCCCAGGAAGACGCCCTCGGGCTTGTCGGCCGTCGCACCGGGGATGGTGAAGTAGCCGATGTTGTCCTTGAACTTCTTGTCCTTGCTGGCCTCGATCGCGGTCGCGGCCTCCCAGCTCATGCCGATGAAGGCGCCGGTCTTGCCCTTGGCGAAGACCTCGGCCTGCTGCGGGGTGGCCTCGTCCTTGTTCTTGGGGGCCTTGGAGAGGTCCGCGAACTCCTTGTACGTCTTCATGGCCTTGGCGACCTTGGGGTCGGTCAGGTTGGAGACGTACTTGTCGCCGTCCTTCTTGACCAGCTCGGCGCCCTCACCGATGGTCAGGCCGACGAAGTGGTACCAGTTCTGGCCCGGCAGGTAGATCGGCTCGGCGTCCGTCTTGGAGTCGATCGCCTTGAGGTCCTTGAGGAACTCGGCGCGGGTCTTGGGGGTCTCCTTGATGCCGGCGTCGGCCCAGACCTTCTTGTTGTAGATCACCACGCGGTTCAGGACGAACCACGGGGCCGCGTACTGCTTGCCGTCCACGACCGAGGACTTGTTGATCGACTCGGTCCAGTCGGCGCCGAGCCCCGACTTGAGGTCGCCCAGTTCGGCGAGGCCGCCGGTCTTGGCGTACGCGGCGGTCTGGGTGTTGCCGATCTCGAAGACGTCCGGCGGGTTCTCCTCGGAGAGGGCGGTGGTCAGCTTCTGCTGGATGCCGTTCCACTGCTGGACTTCGAGCTTCAGCTTGGCGCCGGTCTTCTTCTCGAAGGCGGCCTTGACGTCCTTGGTCCAGCCGGCGGGCGTGGAGCCGTCCATCGCCCAGAGCGTCAGGGTCTCCCCCTTGAAGCCGTCCGCTCCGGCCTTCTTGTCGTCACTGTCGTCGCTGCCACAGGCCGCGATCGAGACCAACATGCCAGCGACACCGATGGCCGCTATGAGCTTGCGCTTCACGTCACCCTCCTCAAGGGATGCCAGTCAACCCCCCACCCGCAGCGACCAAATGGACCGAGATCTGCCCGTGGGACTGGAACCTGGTCTTTAATGGTGTAGACCAGTACGGGGAGCTTGGCCTAGACCTTTAGGGGTGTCAAGGGTGTATAAGAAGGGCTGTCAGGTCCGTTATCGGACCGACACCTGAGCGAGCACGGTTAGCTCAGCCCGGTACGTGCCACCATGTGAGCCGCGACAGACGGAGGAGCCGGTGACGGCAGCAGCACAGGAGCCGGGAAGGCAGACCATGGGCACAGAGGCGGCCAGTTCAGGAACCGACGCGGGTGCGCCCCCGAGCGTCGGCCGCACCGCGCGCGTGCCCAAGTACTACCGCCTGAAGCGCCACTTGCTCGACATGACGGAGACCCTGCCGCCCGGCACCCCGGTCCCCCCGGAGCGCACGCTGGCCGCCGAGTTCGACACCTCCCGCACGACGGTCCGCCAGGCCCTCCAGGAGCTGGTCGTCGAGGGTCGCCTGGAGCGGATCCAGGGCAAGGGCACCTTCGTGGCCAAGCCCAAGGTCTCCCAGGCCCTCCAACTCACCTCGTACACCGAGGACATGCGGGCGCAGGGCCTCGAACCCACCTCCCAGCTCCTGGACATCGGGTACATCACCGCCGACGACACCCTCGCCGGGCTGCTCGACATCAGCGCGGGCGGCCGGGTGCTCCGGATCGAGCGGCTGCGCCTGGCCAACGGCGAGGCGATGGCCATCGAGACCACGCACCTCTCGGCCAAGCGCTTCCCGGCCCTGCGCCGCTCCCTGGTCAAGTACACCTCCCTCTACACGGCACTCGCCGAGGTGTACGACGTCCACCTCGCGGAGGCCGAGGAGACCATCGAGACCTCCCTGGCGACCCCGCGCGAGGCCGGCCTGCTCGGCACGGACGTGGGCCTGCCGATGCTGCTCCTGTCGCGGCACTCCCTGGACGGCGGCGGCCAGCCGGTGGAATGGGTGCGTTCGGTCTACCGCGGCGACCGCTACAAATTCGTGGCACGCCTCAAGCGCCCCACGGACTGACCCGCCTCCCCGGGGACCAACCCCCTTCCGGGGTCTGGCGCGGGGTCCCCCTGCTGCTCTACGTTCCTCCCGTCATCGCATGATGAACGGGAGGACGACCCGGTGCGCACAGCGAATCCCCGATCCATCGTCATCTGGACCCTCGTCGCGCTGGTGGGCGCCGCGGGCTGGGCCGTGCTCGCGCTCTCGCGCGACGAGGAGGTGTCGGCCGCCTGGATGGTGGCCGCGGCTCTCGGCTCGTACGCCATCGCCTATCGCTTCTACTCCAAGTTCATCGTCGACCGCGTCCTGAAGGTCGACAAGAACCGGGCCACCCCGGCCGAGCGCCTCGACAACGGCATCGACTTCCACCCGACCGACCGCCGCGTCCTGCTCGGCCACCACTTCGCGGCGATCGCGGGCGCGGGCCCCCTGGTCGGGCCCGTACTGGCCGCGCAGATGGGGTACTTGCCGGGCACGATCTGGATCATCGTCGGCGTGATCTTCGCCGGTGCCGTGCAGGACATGGTCGTCCTCTTCTTCTCCACGCGGCGTGACGGCAAGTCGCTGGGCCAGATGGCGCGCGAGGAGATCGGCCCCTTCGGCGGGGCCGCCGCGCTGCTCGCCGCCTTCGCCATCATGATCATCCTGCTCGGGGTGCTCGCGCTCGTCGTCGTCAACGCGCTCGCCGACTCGCCGTGGGGCACCTTCTCCATCGCGATGACCATCCCGATCGCGCTGTTCATGGGCTTCTACCTGCGCATCCTGCGCCCAGGGCGGGTCAGCGAGGTCTCCCTCATCGGGATCACGCTGCTGCTTCTCGCGCTCGTCGCCGGGCGCTGGGTCGCCGAGTCGTCGCTGGCCGACACCTTCACGCTCGCGCCGTCGACGCTGGTGATCTGGCTGGTGGCGTACGGATTCATCGCCTCGATCCTGCCGGTGTGGATGCTGCTCGCGCCGCGCGACTACCTCTCCACGTTCATGAAGATCGGCACGATCCTGCTGCTCGCGATCGGCGTCGTCGTCACGCTGCCGACGCTGAAGATGGACCCGGTAACCGACTTCGCCTCGCGCGGCGACGGCCCCGTCTTCGCGGGATCGCTCTTCCCCTTCGTCTTCATCACCATCGCCTGCGGGGCCCTCTCCGGCTTCCACGCGCTGATCTCCTCGGGCACGACGCCGAAGATGGTCCAGAAGGAGACGCAGATCCGGATGATCGGCTACGGCTCCATGCTGATGGAGTCGGCGGTCGCGGTCATGGCGCTCGTCGCCGCGAGCATCATCGATCCGGGGCTCTACTTCGCGATGAACGCGCCCGCGGGCGTCATCGGGGACAACGTCCAGGCCGCGTCCCAGGCGGTCGCGGGCTTCGGGTACTCCATCTCCCCCGAGGACCTGGCGCAGGCCGCCAAGAACGTCGAGGAGTCCTCGCTGCTCTCGCGCACCGGCGGCGCTCCCACGCTCGCGGTCGGCGTCTCCGAGATCTTCTCGAAGGTCACCGGCGGCTCCATGAAGGCGTTCTGGTACCACTTCGCGATCATGTTTGAGGCGCTGTTCATCCTGACCGCGCTCGACGCGGGCACGCGCGTGGGCCGCTTCATGCTCCAGGACATGCTCGGGAACGTCTACAAGCCCTTCAAGAGGGTCAGCTGGAAGCCCGGACTCATCATCACGAGCGCGGTCGTCACCGGCCTGTGGGGCTACTTCCTGTGGGTGGGCGTGCACGAGCCGCTCGGCGGGATCAACCAGCTCTTCCCGATCTTCGGCATCTCCAACCAGCTCCTCGCGGCGGTCGCGCTCGCCGTCTGCACGACGCTCCTGGTGAAGTCGGGACGCCTCAAGTGGGCCTGGATCACCGGCGTTCCGCTGGTCTGGGACGCCACGGTCACGCTCACCGCGAGCTGGCAGAAGGTGTTCTCCAGCGATCCGCGCGTCGGCTTCTTCAAACAGCGCTCGATCTACCAGGACGCGATCGACGACGGAAAGATCCTGCCGCCCGCCAAGTCCATGGACGACATGCACACCGTCGTCACCAACTCCACGGTGGACGGCGTCCTGTCGGCCGCGCTCGCCCTGCTCATCGTCGTCGTGATCGCGGACGCGGCCCGCATCTGCGTGAAGCACGTCCGCGACCCGCGCTCGTCCAGGCTGAGCGAGGCGGAGTACGTCGAGTCGAAGCTGACCGCGCCCGCCGGGCTCATCGCGACCCCGCAGGAGAAGGCGGAACTGGCGGCGGCGAAGACGGAGGCTTCCGACGACGCGCAGGTCCCGTCATGACGTGGGTGCTGCGCGGGCTGCGCTGGGTGCGGTGGTACGCGCGGGAGTTGACCGACGAGTCCGCGTACGACCGTTATGTCGCGCACACGCGCAAGACGCATCCCGGGGCATCCGTGCCCTCCCGGAGGGAGTTCGAGCGAATGCGGACGGACCGGCAGGAGTCCGACCCCCGACAGGGGTTCCGCTGCTGCTGAGCAGGTACGACGAGGGCATCGCGACCCGTCCGGTATCCGGACGGGGGTTCCATAGATCAATCCTCTCGCCTAGATTTCCCGCACGTTAAAGGTGGGATAAGCGAGGGAGCGGAGCCGCGAAGTGTCAGATGCGCCTGAAGTGAGCAGACCGGTGATCACGCCGGTCCGCGTGGTCATTGCCCTCTGTCTCGTCGCGCCGTTCGTGGCGATGCTCTGGGTGGGCTCCTACGCGAAGGTCGAACCGACCTTCATCGGCATCCCGTTCTTCTACTGGTACCAGATGCTGTGGGTGCTCATATCCACCGTTCTCACCATGATCGCCTACAAACTGTGGCAGCGTGACCAGCGCGCCCGCAAGGCCGAGCAGGCCCAGGGGGGTGCGACCCGATGAACGAGCTCGCAGCGGACACGGGCGGCGTCAACGGCATCGCCCTCGCCGTCTTCATCTTCTTCTTCGCCGCCGTCACGGCGATGGGCTTCCTGGCCGCGCGCTGGCGCAAGGCCGAGACCGAGAGCCTGGACGAATGGGGCCTGGGAGGCCGCTCGTTCGGCACCTGGGTCACGTGGTTCCTGCTCGGCGGCGACCTCTACACCGCGTACACCTTCGTCGCCGTCCCGGCGGCGATCTACGCGGCGGGCGCGGCCGGCTTCTTCGCGGTGCCGTACACGATCCTCGTCTACCCGCTGATCTTCACCTTCCTGCCGCGCCTGTGGTCGGTCTCGCACAAGCACGGGTACGTGACGACCTCGGACTTCGTGCGCGGGCGCTTCGGCTCCAAGGGGCTCTCGCTCGCCGTCGCGGTCACCGGCATCCTCGCCACGATGCCGTACATCGCGCTCCAACTGGTCGGCATCCAGGCCGTGCTCGACGTCATGGGCGTCGGCGGCGGTCCGGACACCAACTGGTTCGTCAAGGACCTGCCGCTCCTGATCGCGTTCGCGGTGCTCGCCGCGTACACGTACTCGTCGGGTCTGCGCGCCCCCGCGCTGATCGCGTTCGTGAAGGACGGTCTGATCTACCTCGTGATCGCCGTCGCGATCATCTACATCCCGATCAAGCTCGGCGGCTTCGACGAGATCTTCCAGGCGGCGAACGACAAGTTCTCGTCGGCGAACGAGGCGGCGGGCAAGCCCGTCGCGGGCCTCGCGCCGGGCCACACGGGGCAGTGGACCTACGCCACGCTCGCGCTCGGCTCCGCGCTCGCGCTGTTCATGTACCCGCACTCGATCACGGCGACGCTCTCCTCCAAGAGCCGCAACGTGATCCGCCGCAACACCACGATCCTGCCGCTCTACTCGCTGATGCTGGGCCTGCTGGCGCTGCTCGGCTTCATGGCGATCGCGGCCGGGGTCAAGGTGGAGAACGGGCAGCTGGCGATCCCGCAGCTGTTCGAGACGATGTTCCCGGACTGGTTCACCGGCGTCGCGTTCGCGGCGATCGGCATCGGCGCGCTCGTACCGGCCGCCATCATGTCGATCGCGGCAGCGAATCTCTTCACCAGGAACATCTACAAGGACTTCCTCAAGCCGGACGCGACACCCGCACAGGAGATGAAGATCTCCAAGCTGGTCTCGCTCCTGGTGAAGGTCGGCGCGCTGGCCTTCGTCCTCACCATGGACAAGACGGTCGCGATCAACTTCCAGCTCCTGGGCGGCATCTGGATCCTGCAGACCATGCCCGCACTGGTCGGCGGCCTGTTCACGCGGTGGTTCCACCGGTGGGCGCTGCTCGCGGGCTGGGCGGTCGGCATGGTCTACGGAACGGTCGCCGCGTACGGGGTCGCCTCGCCGACGCAGAAGCACTTCGGCGGCTCGTCCGACGAGATCCCCGGCATCGGCGAGATCGGCTACATCGGCCTCACGGCGTTCGTCCTGAACGTGGTGGTCACCGTGGTCATGACGTTCGTCCTGCGCGCCGTGAAGGCCCCTGACGGCATCGACGAGACCTCTCCCGGGGACTACACCGCGGACGCGGGCGACCCGGGCGTCGTGGAGGACCTGCCGCCGGCCACGGTGGGGGCGCCGGGCGGGCACTGACCCTTCCGCCACGTACGTCCCGCTACGTACGCCACACGGGCCGCCGGAGGAATCCGGCGGCCCGTTCTCATGCACTGCGACGCACCCCGACACAAGATATGGGGCTGCCACTCAGAGCCAGCACAAGATGTATGCTCGTGCTCGCTGTCGCCGCAGGGGAATCCGGTGCAAGTCCGGAACTGTCCCGCAACGGTGTATGAGTACGCATTTGTCGTGCTCTCTAGTCCGAAGACCTGTCGGCAGCGCGCCCGTTCCGACCGGTCCGGGTGCCAACGACGTCCGGGCCTCGTGGAATGGGCTGGTGGACGCGGAGCGCAGCCCTGCCCTGGGCGCCCCCGTGTGTCACTCCTCCCCTCCCCGAGGCTCCGAGCCGAGCGAGGGAGTGCTCCGTGACCATCGCGCCAGCCGAACCTGCGTCAGCGCAGACCACCGACGGTCAGCAGACCGCCGACGGCCCAGGAACCGCGCTGCTGCGTACCCTGACCGACCTCACCGCCGACCTCCCCGACGCCGACCCCGGCAGAGTCGCGGCCGCCGCGCTGCGTGGCCGCTCGGCCAGGGGGGACGCAGAGAGCACAGCGGAGCTGCGGGAGCTGGCGACCGAGGCCGCCGCGGGGCTCATCTCCGAGGACCCGACGTACTCGCAGCTCGCGGCCAGGCTCCTCAGCCTCAGCATCCGTGACGAGGCCGCGTCGCAGGGCGTGCGCTCCTTCTCCGACTCGGTCGCCGTGGGGCACCGCGAGGGCCTGATCGCGGACCGCACCGCCGCGTTCGTCGTCGACCACGCCGAACACCTGGACGCTCTCGTCCAGGACGCCCTCCAGGACGGCGCGGACTTCCGCTTCGGCTACTTCGGCCTGCGCACCCTGCACAGCCGCTATCTGCTTCGCCACCCGATCACCCGGCAGGTCATCGAGACCCCGCAGCACTTCATGCTGCGCGTCGCGAGCGGCCTGGCGGAGGACGGGAGCCTGCGCGCGGTGGACGAAGTCGCCTCCCTGTACCGCCTGATGAGCCGCCTGGACTACCTGCCGTCCTCGCCGACGCTCTTCAACTCCGGCACCCGGCACCCGCAGATGTCCTCCTGCTACCTCCTCGACTCCCCGCTGGACGAGCTGGACTCCATCTACGACCGCTACCACCAGGTCGCGCGCCTCTCCAAGCACGCGGGCGGCATCGGCCTCTCGTACTCCCGCATCCGCGCCCGCGGTTCGCTGATCCGCGGCACGAACGGCCACTCCAACGGCATCGTGCCGTTCCTCAAGACCCTGGACGCCTCCGTCGCCGCCGTGAACCAGGGCGGCCGGCGCAAGGGCGCCGCCGCGGTCTACCTGGAGACGTGGCACTCCGACATCGAGGAGTTCCTGGAGCTGCGCGACAACACGGGCGAGGACCAGCGGCGCACGCACAATCTCAACCTCGCGCACTGGATCCCGGACGAGTTCATGCGCCGGGTCGCCGCGAGCCAGGACTGGTCGCTGTTCTCCCCCGCCGACGTGCCCGAGCTCGTCGACCTGTGGGGCGACGAGTTCGACGCCGCGTACCGCAAGGCCGAGGCCGCCGGGCTCGCCCGCAAGACCATCCCGGCCCGCGACCTGTACGGCCGCATGATGCGCACCCTGGCGCAGACCGGCAACGGCTGGATGACGTTCAAGGACGCCGCCAACCGCACCGCCAACCAGACGGCGGAGCCCGGCCACACGGTCCACTCCTCCAACCTCTGCACGGAGATCCTGGAGGTGACGGACGACGGGGAGACGGCCGTCTGCAACCTGGGTTCGGTGAACCTCGGCGCCTTCGTGGACACCGCCGCGGGTGACATCGACTGGGAGCGGCTCGACGAGACCGTACGCACCGCCGTCACGTTCCTCGACCGCGTGGTCGACATCAACTTCTACCCGACCGAGCAGGCCGGCCGTTCGAACGCCAGGTGGCGTCCGGTGGGCCTGGGCGCGATGGGTCTGCAGGACGTCTTCTTCCAGCTGAAGCTGCCCTTCGACTCCCCTGCCGCGCGCGCCCTCTCGACGCGCATCGCCGAGCGGATCATGCTCGCCGCGTACGAGGCGTCCGCCGACCTAGCCGAGCGCAACGGACCCGTCCCCGCCTGGGAGAAGACCCGCACCGCGCGCGGCGTCCTGCACCCCGACCACTACGGCGTCGAGCTGACCTGGCCGGAGCGCTGGGCCGCGCTGCGGGAACGTATCGCCGTGACCGGCATGCGCAACTCGCTGCTTCTCGCGATCGCGCCCACCGCCACGATCGCGTCCATCGCGGGCGTGTACGAGTGCATCGAGCCGCAGGTCTCCAACCTCTTCAAGCGCGAGACGCTGTCCGGCGAGTTCCTCCAGGTCAACGCCTACCTGGTGCAGGAGCTCAAACGGCTCGGCGTCTGGGACGCGCAGACCCGCGAGGCGCTGCGCGAGGCCAGCGGCTCCGTGCAGGGCTTCAGCTGGATCCCCGCCGATGTGCGCGAGCTCTACCGCACCGCGTGGGAGATCCCGCAGCGCGGCCTGATCGACATGGCCGCCGCGCGCACGCCGTTCCTGGACCAGGCGCAGTCCCTGAACCTGTTCCTGGAGACGCCGACCATCGGCAAGCTCTCCTCGATGTACGCGTACGCCTGGCAGCAGGGTCTGAAGACCACGTACTACCTGCGTTCGCGCCCGGCGACCCGGATCGCCCGCGCCGCGGCGGGCCGCACCGAGGCCGCCGCCCCCGTACCCGCCCAGGCCACGGCCGACGAAGACGCCGTCGCCTGCTCCCTGGAAAACCCCGAGTCCTGCGAGGCCTGCCAGTAATGTCCAGCACCACCAACGCCGAGAAGAACCTCCTCGACCCGGGCTTCGAGCTCACCCTGCGCCCGATGCGCTACCCCGACTTCTACGAGCGCTACCGGGACGCGATCAAGAACACCTGGACCGTCGAGGAGGTCGACCTCCACTCGGACGTCTCCGACCTCGCCAAGCTCTCGCCCGGCGAGCAGCACATGATCGGCCGCCTGGTCGCGTTCTTCGCGACCGGCGACTCGATCGTCTCCAACAACCTGGTGCTGACGCTCTACAAGCACATCAACTCCCCCGAGGCCCGGCTCTACCTGAGCCGCCAGCTCTTCGAGGAGGCCGTGCACGTCCAGTTCTATCTGACGCTGCTCGACACCTATCTCCCCGACCCGGCGGACCGCGCGGCGGCCTTCGACGCGGTCGAGGAGATCCCCTCCATCCGCGAGAAGGCGGAGTTCTGCTTCCGCTGGATGGACTCCGTCGAGAAGATGGACCAACTGGAGAGCAAGTCCGACCGGCGCCGCTTCCTGCTGAACCTGATCTGCTTCGCCGCGTGCATCGAGGGACTCTTCTTCTACGGTGCCTTCGCGTACGTCTACTGGTTCCGCTCGCGCGGTCTGCTGCACGGCCTCGCGACCGGCACGAACTGGGTCTTCCGCGACGAGACGATGCACATGAGCTTCGCCTTCGACGTCGTGGACACCGTCCGCAAGGAGGAGCCGGAGCTCTTCGACGACGCGCTGCAGACGCAGGTCACGGACATGCTCAAGGAGGCCGTCGAGGCCGAGCTGCAGTTCGCGCGCGACCTGTGCGGTGAGGGCCTGCCCGGCATGAACACCGACTCCATGCGCGAGTACCTCCAGTGCGTCGCCGACCAGCGGCTCCAGCGGCTCGGGTTCGCGCCGGTCTACGGCTCCTCAAACCCGTTCTCGTTCATGGAACTCCAGGGAGTCCAGGAGCTGACCAACTTCTTCGAGCGGCGTCCTTCGGCCTACCAGGTCGCGGTCGAGGGTTCGGTCTCCTTCGACGACGAGTTCTAGCCGCGCCGGGCCGCGGGAGGGGGCGGACGCCGCCTCCCGCAGCTCGCGGTCGATCCGGCGCTCGTGGACGTACCCGACGAGCGAGGGTGCGGCAAGGAGGAGGAGGACGGTCAGGACGGTCGCGTAATCGGTGATTGCGTTCATGTCCTTACTGTCCTGCGCGCCGGACGGAAGCGTCAGTGGCAGGACTGCCACACACCATCGACTTACTGCCAGTCCTGCGGCACACTGGCAGCCATGCTGAGGAACGTGGCCGTCGTACTGCTCGACGGCGTGAATCCCTTCGAACTCGGCGTCGTCTGCGAGGTGTTCGGCCTCGACCGGAGCGACGCGGGTCTTCCGGTGTACGACTTCGCGGTGGTCGCCGCGGAGGAGGGACCCCTGGGCAATCACGCGGGGTTCACGATCACCACTGCGTACGGCCTGGACCGGCTGGAAGAGGCCGATCTCATCGCCGTGCCCGCGGGCCAGGCCTTCGTGGACCGCACCTACCCCGAGGAGCTGCTGGCCGCCCTGCGCCGTGCGGTGGGCCGCGGGGCACGCGTCCTCTCCGTCTGCTCCGGGGTCTTCGTGCTCGGCGCCGCGGGGCTGCTCGACGGCCGCCGGTGCGCCGTGCACTGGCGGCACTCCACGGAGCTCGCGGTGCGCCATCCGCGGGCCCGGGTCGAGCCCGACGTGCTGTACGTGGACGAGGGCCCGGTCGTCACGTCGGCGGGGACCGCCGCCGGGATCGACGCCTGCCTGCACATCGTGCGCCAGGAGCACGGCATCGAGGTCGCCAACGCCATCGCCCGGCGCATGGTCGTACCGCCCCATCGCGACGGCGGACAGGCCCAGTTCGTGGAGCGCCCGCTGCCGCGCGCCGCGTGCGACACGGTGGGCGGGGTGCTCGCCTGGATGGAGCGCCATCTGGACACGGACATCACCGTCGAGCTGCTCGCCGAGCGCGCGCACATGTCGCCGCGCACCTTCGCGCGCCGCTTCCAGCAGGAGACGGGCACCACGCCCTACCGCTGGCTCCTGCGCCAACGGGTGCTCCTGGCGCAGGAGTTGCTCGAAGGGTCGGGCGAGACGGTGGACGCCATCGCCGGACGTGCCGGTTTCGGCAACGCCGCGGCGATGCGCCACCAGTTCCTGCGGGCGCTCGGCACCACACCGAACGCCTACCGCCGCACCTTCCGCGGTCCTGCGGTCAGCAGCGCCGCTCGGCCCGCAGAACCAGCTTCTTCGGCTGCAGGGTGATCCCGATCTTCGTGTCGGCGTCGGTCTCCGCGACCGGCGCCAGATGCCACTTCGGGGCGACCGTCGCCAGGATGATGGCCAGTTCCGCGAGGCTGAAATGGTCTCCCGGGCACTTGCGGTTACCGGTGCCGAACGGCATCATCGCGAACTCCGGTACGTCTTGCGCCCGTTCCGGATTCCAGCGGTCCGGGTCGAACCGAAGATGCTGCTCGAAGGAACGCGGATCGCGCTGCATCGCGTACACGCTGTAGACGATGTCGGCGTTGGCCGGAATGCGATAGCCACCCAGCGTGGTTTCCCCTACCGACCGGCGCGTGAATATCCAGGCCGCGGGTTGTATACGCATGGCCTCGGTGACGACATTCCGCGTGTGCGGCAGGTCCTTGAGGTCGGCGAATGTGATCTCCCGGTCCGGCGCGACAGCATTTACTTCTTCAACCAATCGCCTTTCCTGCTCGGGGTGTTCGGCCAGGAGATGGAACGTCCACGCCAGGGTCGACGCGATATTCTCGGCACCCGCCACGACGAGCGAGATCACGTGGTCGTGGATCTCCTGATCGCCGAGCGGCTGCCCTGATTCATCGTGCGCCCGCAGCATTTCGGCCAACAGGTCGTCCTTGCTCGCACCGGCCGCCCTGCCTTCGGCGACGATCTCGTCGACCACCGCGTGCAGATCGGCGAGCGCGCTCTGGAAGCGCCGGTTGCCCTGGGTCGGCACGCGGTACAGCGGCCCGACCGACAGGACCATCCTGCGGTAGAGCCCCTCGAAGACGGTGTGCAGCGAGTCGGCGATGCGGTCCGCCTTCTCCCCGATCGCGTCGACCTCCAGGAGCGAGCGGGACACGACGCGCACGGCGGTGCGGAACATCTCCGCGTTGATGTCGACCGTGTCGCCCGGCCGCCAGCGCGCGGCCGTCGTACGGGCCTCCTCCTCCATCACCTTGGCGTAGTCGGCGATCCGCTCGGGACGGAACGCGGGCTGCATCATGCGCCGCTGGCGCCGGTGCACCTTGCCGTTGCTGGTCGCCACCCCCTTGCCGAGAAGCACCTCCAGGGTGTCCCAGAGCGGCCCCCCGACGATGTAGTCGGGGCTCCTCAGGAGCTGCCCGACCAGCTCCGGGTCGCAGACCGCGTACGCCGTCTTGGGTCCCAGCCTGATGCGTACGAGATCGCCGTGGTCCCGCAGCGCGCCGAGGAAGCCGAGCGGGTCGCGCACCAGGTTCCAGGCGTGCCCGATGAGCGGGGCGCCGCCACTGACGAGCGGTGGAGTTGTCGCGGGTATCGCGGATTCGACGCTCATTCCTCACCAACCAATTCGGTTTCGGCCATGTCGTGCATTCCGGCGTCGCTCACGTACGGGGGAATGGACCTGTCGTCCCAGCTGTCCACCCGGTAGCGGCCGGATTCGTGGTGGAACCAGTACACGGAAGAGAACCAGTTCCGCATATTGAAGACGCAGGACTCCACCGCGTCCGAGAGTTCCTGTCCGTGCGCGCTCCCGTCGGCCAATCTCCCGGCGAGATTCAGCACTTCTTTCTCTGCCGCGAGGAAATCCGAAATGCAGCCGACGACCCGCCGGTGGACTTCCGCCACGGCCTCTTCGAGAGAAAGTCCCTCGTGCTGGATCAGACTGATTCCGAGATTGTGCAGTTCATCTCCCGCGAGTTCTTTGGGGAGTGAGCACAGGTCGTTGTACCAGGCGGAGAAGTCCTGCGTGGCGAGCGCGGCCCGCCGGTATGCCGGATGCTTCCGCACGTCCCGCGGCAGTTCGTGGCGCGCCGTGGGTTCGAGCAGGTCGATCCACGTCCAGTGGGCGAAGGTCAGCCTGCGCAGCTCGATGTAGGCCTCGACCGTCGGGACCGTGCCGGTCCTGCGGTTCCTGAACTCCAGGTCGTACGCCTCGATCACGCTGTGGAAATGCCGGGCGAACCGGGCGTTCCAGCTGGCCCCGAGGTGCGAGTACAGCCTCAGGACGCAGTCCGCGAACCCCGCCACCAGGGGATCGCGGTGGTGCAGTTGCTGCCGGGGTGCCCGGAGCGTCTCGTGGAGCCCGCGGCACAGGCGGCGCCACTGCGTCGCCCTGCCGTGCACGGAGTCGCGGTCGTGCCGGTCGTCCCACGCGAAGAACCAACTGCTGAGGTCGGCTATCGCGCTGAGCAACTCGTCGGGCGCACCAATGTAGTAGCCGGCGACCAGGTCGGTGTAGCACAGGCTGTCGGCGTACCGCTCGACCTTGTCCGGGGGCATGAGGCGCATTTCGCGCAGCCATGTCCTGGACTTCTCCTGAAGCTCCGGCCAATACGGATGCAGTCGTCGTGGAAAATCTGCCTCGATCACCGGGAGCGCCAGCGCCGGTGGCACGGATACCCCCGGTGTCTGTGGCTTCGTCGGTGAAGTGCCATATGAATATGCAGGCACGAACAAGCCCCTCTCAGCCGCCTGGGGACGCACGCCCCTCCCGCCGTACCGGGCGCGCGCCGTTGCGTATCCCCGCGCTTTCCATTCAGCACCACAACTGACCGTTCAGGGAACAGATTTGCGCCATTCACTACCCCCCAGTGCCGAGAAAATCCCCGTACGTGACTGAATATGGATCATCACAAGCCTGTTTTGCTCGCACAGCTGACCGGTGGCCGACCGGCGCATGCGAACGGCCCCTGTCCGGGAGGGAGTTCCCGAGCAGGGGCCGCAGGTGGCTCGCGGTGCGCGCGTGCCTGGAGTGGATCTGGAGTGGACTCAGTCGTTCGACACGACGGGGTAGCGCGGTGTGCCCTCTTCCATCTGCCGCAGCGCGTCCTTGCGATCACGCTTGGACAGGCGGTCGATGTAGAGGTAGCCGTACAGGTGGTCCGTCTCGTGCTGGAGGCAGCGCGAGAAGTAGCCGGTGCCCCGCACCTTGATGGGGTTGCCCTTCTCGTCCTGGCCGGTCACCTCGGCGTAGTCCGGGCGTGCCAGCTCGGCGTAGGCCGTGGGCACGGAGAGGCAGCCCTCGTTCGACTCGTCCAGCTGGCGCCGGTCGGCGGGCACGTCGCGCAGCACCGGGTTGCAGACCGCGCCGACGTGGCGGCGGCCCTCGTCGTCCAGGCAGTCGTAGACGAAGACCTTCAGGTCGACGCCGATCTGGTTGGCGGCAAGGCCCACGCCCTCGGCGGTCCGCTGGCTGGCGAACATGTCGGCGACGAGCTGCGCGAGCTCGTCGTCGAAGGCGGTGACGTCCTTGCACTCCTTGTGCAGCACAGGGTTGCCGACGACCGTGATGGGCCGGGACGTGCCGCGCTCGCGGTGGGCCGTCTCCCGCTCGTCGCAGTCCTCCGTGTCGATGACGAAGCCCTCGTCGTCGACGGGGAGGACCCCGCCCGAGGCCTGCTGCTCAGTGTCCTGCGCCATTGTCCGACGTACGCCTTCCTGGGAACCCACAAGAGATAGTGCCGGTACAGCCTACGGCCAGGAGTCAGCAGACCTCTTCCAGATCCCGCCAGTCACGGGAGTCCGGGCTGTCCGCGACCCAGCCGTCGAGCAGTCCGCGCACCAGGGCGGCGGGCGCCGCGATGCCGCACTCGCGCTCGGGCACCCACAGGGCGCCGGGGCTGCGGTGGCCCAGCGGTCCTGGATGACCCGGTTCGCTGTGGTCGTGCGGGTCCAGGTGCTCGCCGTCGCCCTCGTCGCTCGGCATGCGGCTCTCGGAGCACATGCGGCACAGCAGCCGCACGGACGACGACCAGTCCTCGGCGGCGAAGCCCGCGTCCGCGGCGAGCTTCTCCAGGGCGTCCCGGTCGTCCTCGGTGGCGGCCTCCAGGAGGACCACCCAGGTCGGGACCGGTGACGGCGCCCACAGCTCGATCTCGTCGAAGACGGGATACGAGTCGCCCGCCCCCGTCGTCCGCTCGCCGTGCGGGACGCCGTCGTGCAGCACGACCTCGCCCCAGCGGCGCCCGGACGAGGGCAGCGGAATGGAGAGCACCTCGATCCGCGCGGGGTCCAGCCTGCGCCCCCACACGACCTCGGCCTCACCCTCGGGCGAGAGCCGCACGGCGGCGCTGCCCAGGTCCATGCCGGTGGGCTCACCGGAGGCGGCCACACCGCCGGGCACCTTCAGGCCGTACGCCTGCCAGGCGCGCCGGGCGAGGGGCCAGTCCTGCAACGCGGTGGCGGCGATGCCCACGTTCCACCAGTCGGGGGCTCCCGCCGACCGGTCGAGCAGCGCGACGGCCCGCAGACCCGCGGCCCGCGCCTGCTCCCAGTCGTGCCGGAACTTGTGGAGCAGCGCGAGGTTGAACCAGGACTCCGAGAGCCACGGCTCCAGATCCGCCGCACGGGTAAGGAGCGCGCCCGCGTCCTCGTACCGCCCGTCGCCGATCAGCGTGAAGGCGCGGTCGGTGGCCTGCCGCCATGAGGCGGAGGGCCGGTGCCGTCCCTTGCCGAAGATCCTCACGATTCCCGCCTGCCGGTCCTTGAGTCCTGCGTTCCGATGTGCCCTGAGGGCCTCTTTGCATCCAACCACGTACGGTCGGACGGCCGCTCATTACCCATGGGTTACCCAGCCGACGGCAAGCTATGACCGCCTCGCGCGAGCACCCGGGCCAGGGCTTCCACGACTTCGGGCTGGTAGTCGCGGCCGGTGCCCAGCCGCAGCCGCTCCAGGGCGTTGAGAGGGCCTCCAGGACCTTCTCCCCTGGCCATCTCGTCGTACGCGTTGGCGGCGCGGACGATACGGGCGGTGAGGGGCTGGTCGCGGTACGGGTCGGCCTGCCGCTCCACGACCACGGCGACGTCGCCGTTCACCCCCGTCTGACGCACGACGGCGCCCCCGAGCAGGGCGATCCGCCGCTGTTCGGCGTCCGGCAGGGCCGCGGTGGCGCCCGCGGGCACGGGGTCCAGGAGGGAGAGCTGCCCGATGTCGTGCATCAGGGCCGCGTACTCCAGGACGGCGAGGTCCGGCGCGGAGAGCCCCAGCTCACGCCCGACGGCCCTGCTGAGCCCGGCCACGCGGCGGGCGTGGCCCTGCGGGGTGTATCCGGCGATCTCGGTGGACCGGGCGAGCGAGGTGATGGTCTGCCGGTAGGTGGTCCGCACCGCCGCGTACCGCCCGAACGACAGCTGGGTCAGGAGCAGCGGCAGGCTGAACACCGGCAGCGCCCAGAGCCCCGCCACGGCCACCGCGAGCGCCATGACGGCCCCGGTGGCGCAGACGGCGGACCCGATGCCGAGCATGGCCCGCAGCTCGTCGCGCAGGAGCGGTCCGAAGGGCCAGCGGGTCCGGGCGTGGGCCATGGCCGCGGCGAGCACGGCGTCGCACAGGGCGGTCAGGACCAGCAGCGCCGCTATGACGACGGCGAAGGCGGGCCCCTGCCCCACCCACTCCCCCAACTTGCCCGCGTTGTAGAGCGGTTGGAAGCACGCGGCGGCGAACCCGACGGTCAGCACCCGCCGGGCCACGTGATCGAGGGCGGGCCCCCTGCCGAGCGCCACGTGCGGCACGGCCCCGACGAGCGCCGCCGCGACGACGACGGCGATCACCTGGAACGCCCCGTGGTGCGTGGTCCGCCCCCCGACCTCTCCGAGCAGCGCGTACGCGAGCGCCCCCGCGGCCCCGAGCGGCGCGGGCTCCCGGTCGCTGCCCCCTGCCCCCCACCGGGCCAGCTCCCCCACGGCGACAAGCCCCCCGAAGGCCAGCGCGACCCCGCCTTCGGCCACGCCGTGCCAGAGGGTCCAGCCGAGGGCGAGGAGGGTGAGGACGCCGGCGGCGCCGTACACGAACACCGTCACCGTCGTGGGCAGGCGTTCGGCGCTCACCGCGCTCCCGCCCCGGGCACCGGCTCCGCGGGAACACCGGACGCTCCGTTCCGGGGGAACGGCACCGAGGCGACGTCGGCTGTCACCTCCGGATGCCACCCGTGCCGATCAAGAGCCCGCCGCAACGCGGCAACCATCACGGGATCGAACTGCGCCCCCGCGCACCGGGACAGCTCGGCCACAGCGGCGGCGACGGGCCGTCCCCGCCGGTAGGACCGCGTGGACGTCATCGCGTCGAACGCGTCCGCGACCGCCACCACCCGCGCGAACTCAGGGATCTGCCGCCCCACGAGCCCGTAGGGGTACCCGCTCCCGTCGATCCGCTCGTGGTGGTGCAGGATCGCCGCCCGCGCCTCCCCCAGGAAGCCGATCCCGCGCACCATCTCGTGCCCGTACTCGGGATGCAGTTCGATGATCCGCCGCTCCTGCGGGGTCAGCGGCCCGTCCTTGCGCAGCAGCCGGGTCGGTACGCCGAGTTTGCCGACGTCGTGCAGGATCCCGGCGAACCGCAGGCTCTCCACCCGCTCGTCCGTCATGCCGAGCTCCCGCGCGATCATCACGGAGGCCCGGCCGACGCGCTCGCTGTGCCCGCGGGTGTAGCGGTCCTTGATGTCGACGGCCTGCACGAGCGCCCGGATCGTGGCCTGGTGGGCGGCGCGCTCGCGGTGGTACTGCGCGAAGACCCAGCAGGAGACCCCCATCGGAAGCAGCACGAGGAGAGCCGCGAGCGGCCCGTACGGACTGCGCCACAGGACGGCCATCATCAGACCGGCGAGGCCGTGCACGGCGACCGGCGCGAACGACCGCAGGAAGAGCCCCCGCCACGCGGTCCGCACCGGCACCCGTTCCGCGGTGGCCAGGATGCCGCCGTCCAGGACGGTCAGTACGAAGGAGAAGGCGAGGACGGCCGCTCCGGCGGGCGCGAGGGCGTACGGAAAGTCGGGCGCGGCCACCGCCTCGCGCCCGCCGAGCGCTCCGTGCACCCACGCCGAGGCGCAGGCGGCCAGGGCGATCTGAGCCGCGCGCCAGACCTTACGCACCCACCTGGGGCGTCGCTCGACGCGGGCGAGCAGCGCGCCGGGCACCGCGACGAGCGCGGCGGCAGCGGGCGGCACCAGGAAGACGGCGGCGAGCAGCACGGGGAAGAAGGTCCCCAGGCCACCCGGGGGCGCCCCCGCGCGGCGGCCGATGACACGGCACCGCGAGACCTGCTCGCACCCGGCATAGAGCGCGCCGAGCAGCACGACCGCGCCCCACGGCGTGCGCGAGGTCAGCGCGGGCGCGGCGCAGGCGGCGCCGGCGAGGACGACGCACAGGATGTAGGCGCGCGCCCACGGAGCGATGGACCGCATGGCACTGTCTCCTCCCCCGATGGCTTCGCAGGCTCCCCCGTGACCGTCCCCAGAGGCCACGTTCCAAGGTCCGGAGACTAGAACGGCTACCCCCCGCTCCGAGCCCCCCTCGCGGAAATTGGCACGTATGAGTGATGGTGGGCATGAAAAAGCAGGCCGTGACGGATTCCGTCACGGCCTGCCCCTGTTCAACTTCCGGAAGCTCAGGCCTCCTTGGCCCGCAGGCCCTTGGCCGAGACGCCGCCCTCGGCGGTCACCGTCTCCACCGTCACGTCGTGCTCGGGCACGGCCTCGCCCGAGCGGATCAGATCGATGCGTCCCATGACCTTGGCGCGCAGGTCGGTGGGGACGTCGTCCTGGCCGCAGCAGCGCTTCACCAGCTTCTTGACGGCCTGCTCAAGGCCGTACTTCTCCAGGCACGGGGAGCACTCCTCGAAGTGCGTCTCGAACTTGGTGCAGTCGCTGTCCGGCATCTCGTGGTCCAGGAACTCATAGAGATGGTCCAGGACTTCACTGCAATCCGTCTCGTGCGGCTCTCCGCAGCTCATGAGCCTGAGCCTTTCGCTTCGTTCGACGACTCTGACGCGGCGCCGGCGGGGACGAGGCCGCGGTCACGGGCGTAGTCCTCGAGCATGCCGCGCAGTTGGCGACGGCCGCGGTGCAACCGGGACATCACCGTACCGATGGGTGTCCCCATAATGTCCGCGATCTCCTTGTACGCAAAGCCCTCTACATCGGCCAGATAGACGGCGATGCGGAATTCCTCGGGGATCGCCTGCAGGGCGGACTTCACGTCCGAGTCCGGCAGGTGATCGAGCGCCTGCGACTCGGCCGAGCGCAGACCTGTGGACATGTGCGACTCGGCGCGCGCGAGCTGCCAGTCCTCGATCTCCTCGGCGGCGCTGCGCTGGGGCTCGCGCTGCTTCTTGCGGTACGAGTTGATGAACGTGTTGGTGAGGATGCGGTACAGCCACGCCTTGAGGTTGGTGCCCTCACGGAACTGGTGGAACGACGCGTACGCCTTGGCGTAGGTCTCCTGCACCAGGTCCTCCGCGTCCGCCGGGTTGCGCGTCATGCGCAGCGCCGCCGAGTACATCTGGTCGAGGAAGCCCAAGGCGTCCCGCTCGAAGCGGGCGGTGCGCTCCGCCGACGTCTCAGCGCCTCCGTCGGGTCGCTCCGCCTGGCCGTTCTCGGCCCCTGCGTCGGTCCCAGTGACCGGACCCACCTCCTCCAAAGACGTGGTGAGACCGAATGCAGTCCCACTCGAATCGGAGGATAGACGACGATCCGGTCCCGCCGCCGCCCGAATAGGAGCGGTCTTGGGCGCGCTCAGCACCGTCCATTCCAGGTCAGAGGCGCTGGAGCGGGCCGGGCAGATGGTCGAACCCATGCGGCGGACTTCCTCTCGTACGAACAGCGTTTAGCGTCTGTTCGGCACAACAGAGGTCATGCAGCCAACATTCCCGTCCACCGGATGACTCCATCCGTGATGAGCGTCATGGCATCGGCCTCGGTGAGGTCGGCGCGTTTGGGCGTCTTGAAGCTGTGGTCGCCGAAAGGCACCTCTAGGAGTTCGTACGTCCCTTCGGGGAACTCGGCGGGCTTTCCGAAGGGGTCGTTGCCTCCCTGGACGACCAGGGTGGGCACACCGGCGCCGAGCAGCTCGTCCGCGCGCGACTTCTCGGGCTTGCCCGGCGGGTGCAGGGGGAAGCTGAGGGCGAGTACGGCGGCGGCGCCGAGCTCCGTGGCGGTGCGGCACGCGACGCGGGCGCCTGCGCTGCGGCCGCCCGCGATCACCGGGAGGCCGGGCTTCGCCACGGCGGGCCACAGGCCGCGCCAGCCCACGTCAAGCGTCTTCGGGGCGGGCGCCAGCTTCTTGCCCGCCACCCGCCAGGGCTGCTCCACCAGGGCTACGGTCACGCCGTGCGCGGGCAGGGCCGCGGCGACGGCCTGGAGGTCGCGGGCCTCGATGCCGCCGCCCGCGCCGTGGCTGACGGCCAGCACCATGCGGGCCTTGCCCTTCGGGGCGGGGTGCCACGTGATGCGTGCCTCACCCGCGTCGGTCTCGACGGTCTCGCTCTTGATCTCGCTCTTGGTCACGTCAGAAGAGTGTGCCTTCCTCGGGGCCCTCCAGCTCCGTAAGCAGCTCCGGCCCGTTGTTGCGTACGTTGCTGACCGCCGTCGACACCGGGTAGGCCCGCATCAGGCCGTGCGGCGGCGGTTCCAGGAGCGTGCGCAGGTCCTCGGGGTCCGTGCGCGAGGGATCGAGCCACGCGTCCCAGCGGTCCGGGGTCAGCATCAGGGGCATCCGGGGGTGGATGTCGGCCAGCGAGCGCGGGCCCTCCTCGGGACCGACCGCCAGGGGCGAGCTCTCCGCCTCCGTGGTGATCACCGTGCACGTCACCCACCAGGCCAGGGGGTGCTCGTCGGGGAGCGTCTTGTCGCGCCAGAACTCGTAGAGCCCCGCCATCGCGAAGACCGAGCCGTCGGCGGGCGTCACGAAGTACGGCTGCTTGCGGGGGCGCTTCTTCTTGCCCTCGACCTCCAGGTCCCGCTCGCCGGGCGCGGTGACCCACTCGTAGTAGCCGTCGGCCGGGATGACGCAGCGGCGGGAGGTGAAGGCCTTGCGGTACGAGGGCTTCTCGTGGACGGTCTCGGCGCGGGCGTTGATCATCCGGGCGCCGCCCTCGGGCGTCTTGGCCCAGGAGGGCACGAGGCCCCACTTCAGCGTGCGCAGCTGACGAACCGGAGCCGGGTCATCGGCGTCTTTCAGTGGACGGTCCAGGACCGCGTAGACCTCCTTGGTGGGGGCCACGTTGAAATCGGGGGCCAGCGCCTCCTCCGGCTCCCACTTCTCGATCTCAAAGACCCCTGCGAGATCCTCGGGCCTACGACTCGATGCATACCGTCCGCACATACGTGCCAGACTGCCAGACCCCGTACGACCAGAGGAGCCGGTCCAGACAATGGCACGAGCAATGGAAAGCATGGCGAACGCCAGCCTGACCGACCTCTGGGACCGGGTCTTCGGCACACAGTCCGCCCCCGACGAGTGGCTCGTGATCATCACCGGCCTCGTCGCGCTCGCCGTCGTCATCCCGCACGGCGTCTGGCGGATAGCCCGCAACGCGATCACCATCGCGCACGAGGGCGGCCACGGCCTGGTCGCCCTGCTCACCGGGCGCCGCCTCGACGGCATCCGGCTGCACTCCGACACCAGCGGCCTCACCGTCTCGCGCGGCAAGCCCACCGGCCTCGGCATGATCCTCACCGCGGCCTCGGGCTACACCGCGCCGCCGCTGCTCGGCCTCGGCGGCGCCGCGCTGCTCGCCGCCGGACACATCACGGCGTTCCTGTGGCTCGCGACGGCCCTGCTCATCGTGATGCTGGTCATGATCCGGAACGCGTACGGCGCCCTCACCGTGATCATCACCGGCGGCACCTTCCTGCTCGTCTCCTGGCTCACCAGCTCGCAGGTGCAGGCGGCTTTCGCGTACGCGGTGGTGTGGTTCCTGCTCCTCGGAGGCGTACGTCCCGCCTTCGAGCTGCAGTCCAAGCGCAGGCGCGGCGGCGCGGGCGACTCGGACGCGGACCAGCTGTCCCGGCTCACGCACGTGCCCGCGGGGATGTGGCTCTTCCTCTTCCACGCCGTCTCACTGTGCTCACTGATAGGCGGCGGGCGCTGGCTGCTCGGCCTCTGAGCAGCGCCGACTGCGCCGTCACCGTGAGCCACTAAAGTGAGGGCATGACCGTAAACCCAGCGCACAGCACCCTCTGGCCAGCCCCGCACGCGAGCGGAGCCGTCGCCGCGACGGTCCATGTACCCGGGTCCAAATCGGTCACCAACCGCGGCCTCGTCCTCGCCGCCCTCGCCGCCGAGCCCGGCTGGCTGCGCCGGCCGCTGCGCTCGCGCGACACCCTGCTGATGGCGGGCGCCCTGCGCGCGCTGGGCGTCGGCATCGAGGAAGGCGTGGGTCCGGACGGCTCCGGTGAGGCCTGGCGGATCATCCCCTCCGGTCTGCAGGGTCCCGCCACGGTCGACGTGGGCAACGCGGGCACGGTCATGCGGTTCCTGCCCCCGGTCGCCACCCTCGCCGACGGCGCGATCCGCTTCGACGGCGATCCCCGTTCCTACGAGCGTCCGCTGAACGGCGTGATCGACGCCCTGCGCGCGCTCGGCGCCCGTATCGACGACGACAGCCGCGGCGCGCTCCCGCTGACCGTGCACGGCGGCGGCGCCCTGGACGGCGGCACGGTCGAGATCGACGCCTCCTCCTCCTCGCAGTTCGTGAGCGCCCTGCTGCTCTCGGGCCCGCGTTTCAACCAGGGTGTCGAGGTGCGCCACACCGGCTCCGCCCTGCCCTCCATGCCGCACATCCGGATGACCGTCGACATGCTCCGCGCGGTCGGCGCCCAGGTGGACACCCCCGAGTCGGGCGGCGAGCCCAACGTGTGGCGGGTCACCCCCGGCGCGCTCCTCGGCCGTGACCTGACCGTCGAGCCCGACCTCTCCAACGCCCAGCCGTTCCTGGCCGCCGCGCTGGTGACCGGCGGCCGGGTGACCGTCCCGGACTGGCCCGCGCACACCACGCAGCCCGGCGACAAGCTGCGGGAGATCTTCACCGAGATGGGCGGTTCCTGCGAACTGACCGCCCAGGGGCTCGTGTTCACCGGCTCCGGCTCGATCCACGGCATCGACGTGGACCTGAGCGAGGTCGGCGAGCTCACCCCCGGCATCGCGGCCGTCGCGGCCCTCGCGGACTCCCCCTCGACCCTGCGCGGCGTCGCCCACCTGCGGCTGCACGAGACGGACCGCCTCGCGGCCCTCACCAAGGAGATCAACGAACTCGGCGGCGACGTCACCGAGACCGCCGACGGCCTGCACATCCGGCCGCGCCGCCTGCACGGCGGGATCTTCCACACGTACGACGACCACCGCATGGCCACCGCGGGCGCCATCATCGGTCTGGCGGTGGAGGGCGTGCAGATCGAGAATGTCGCGACGACGGCGAAGACGCTGCCCGACTTCCCCGACCTCTGGACCGGAATGCTCGGGAACTGACGGGCGGACCCAGGACATGCGCCGTTACGGAAAGAACCCCGACGAGGACGACATCCGCGTCCGCCCCAACCGCAAGGGCAACCGCCCGCGCACTCACATCAGGCCCAAGCACGAGGACGCCTCCGACGGCATGGTCCTCACCGTCGACCGGGGCCGCCTGACCGTCCTGGTCGACGACCGGATCGTGCTGGCCATGAAGGCCCGCGAACTGGGCCGCAAGGCAGCCGTGGTGGGCGACCGGGTCTCGCTCGTCGGTGATCTCTCCGGCAAGAAGGACACCCTCGCGCGCATCGTGCGCATCTCACCGCGTACGTCGGTCCTGCGGCGCACGGCCGACGACGACGACCCCTACGAGCGGGTGGTCGTCGCCAACGCCGACCAGCTGGCCATCGTCACCGCCCTCGCCGATCCGGAGCCGCGCACGCGCCTGATCGACCGCTGCATCGTGGCGGCGTACGACGGCGGTCTCACACCGCTCCTCGTCCTGACCAAGTCCGACCTGGCGTCGCCCGACAAGATCCTGGAGACCTACTCCACGCTCGACATGCCCTATGTCGTCACCAGCCGCGAGGAGTTCACCGACGGCGCGGAGCTCGCCCGGGTGCACGAGGTGCTCGACGGCAAGGTCACCGCGTTCGTCGGCCACTCAGGGGTGGGCAAGACGACGCTGGTCAACGCCCTGGTCCCGGAGGAGCAGCGGCGCAGCACCGGGCACGTCAACGCCGTCACCGGCCGCGGCCGGCACACCACCGTGTCGGCGCTCGCGCTGCCCCTGGCGGGTTCGACGGGCGGATGGGTGATCGACACGCCCGGCGTGCGCTCCTTCGGCCTGCATCACGTCGACCCCTCCCGCGTCATCCTCGCCTTCCCCGACCTGGTGCCGGGGACGGAGGGCTGCCCGCGCGCGTGCAGCCACGACGAGGCGGACTGCGCGCTCGACGCGTGGGTGGCCCAGGGTCACGCGGACCCGCAGCGGCTCTACTCACTGCGCAGGCTCCTCGCCACCCGTGAGCGACGCGAGGAAGACTGACCTGGGCGTTGTTTGCGCCGGGGGCCGAGCGGCAAGGGCATAATCGCACCAAGCCTGATCCAAGCCAGGCGAAGCGGTCACCGAACGTACGGCCCGGGAGGCAGAAACATGGCGTGGCTGCTGGTCATCGTCGCGGGGTTCCTGGAGACCGGTTTCGCGGTCTGCCTCAAGCTCTCGCACGGCTTCACCCGGCTCTGGCCGACGATCACCTTCGCGGCCTTCGCCCTCGGCAGCTTCGGCCTGCTCACGCTCGCGCTGCGCAAGCTCGACGTGGGTCCCGCGTACGCGGTCTGGACGGGCATCGGCGCCGCGGGCACCGCGATCTACGGAATGATCTTCCTCGGCGACGTGGTCTCCACCCTCAAGATCGTCTCCATCTCGCTGGTGATCGCAGGCGTCATCGGCCTGCAGCTCTCGGGCTCCGCCCACTGAGCCCGCACCGGCCTCAGGCGCCGGTCCAGTGTCCGAGGACGCCGCGCACCAGCTCCACCGGATCCTCCCCCGCGGGCGAGGGCGCGACGACGTACGAAAGCGCCATCCGCACGGCGCTCTCGCAGGCCATGGCCAGCTCTTCGGTGTCCTTCGGGCGCGCTCTGCCGTTCAGGGCGTTCACCGCCTTGTCCCGGACGAGGGCGAGCAGTTCGGCGGGCGAGGGGACGCCCGCGTCCGCACGCCGCTGCGCCGGTACGGGTGACGCGGAGGCGCCTGGCCTGCTCGGCGCGGGCAGGCGTTCGCTCCAGCAGCCGGTGAGCATGGCCCGCGTGAGCTCGCTCCCGCGCGCGGCGGTGATCGTCCACGCGCTCACCGCGGCGAGCCGGTCCACCGGATCGCCCGCCACGGCCAACGCGCGCTCCACGCCGTGCAGATACGCGTCGGTCTCGCGTCGGAGCAGGGCGCGCGCGAGGCCGTCCTTGCTGCCGAACTCGTTGTAGAGGGTCTGCCGGGACACTCCGGCGGTGGCCGCGACATCGACCATGCGTACGCCTGGCCACGCTCGGCGTGCGAGCGCGGTACCGGCCGCGTCCAGTAAGGATTCCCGTGCCGCAGGCATCGTCGCCTCCCGGGGGCCGAAGCGGCTCTGCGGCCAGAGTTGACGTGCTCGGGAGCCGTGTCAATAGTCCTGGCGAGTCCTGGCGAGTCCCGGCACGACCTCGCACGGTATGCGTCATGTCCCGGAATGGCCCGGACATACGGCGCTGTGGCTCAGCCACAACGAGATCGATACTGTTCACTCATGCCCGACTACCACGATGATCTGCGTCTTGCCCACGTCCTCGCGGACACCGCCGACGCCGCGACGATGGACCGGTTCAAGGCCCTCGACCTCAAGGTCGAGACCAAGCCGGACATGACGCCGGTGAGCGAGGCGGACAAAACGGCCGAGGAGCTGATCCGGTCGAACCTGAAGCGGGGCCGGCCGCGCGACGCGATCCTGGGCGAGGAGTTCGGCGTGGAGGGCACGGGCCCCCGCCGCTGGGTGATCGACCCGATCGACGGCACCAAGAACTACGTGCGCGGGGTGCCGGTCTGGGCCACGCTCATCTCCCTGATGGAGGCGGGCGAGGGCGGATTCCAGCCGGTGGTGGGTGTCGTGTCGGCGCCCGCGCTCGGCCGGCGCTGGTGGGCGGCGAAGGGCGGCGGCGCGTACACCGGGCGCAGCCTGACCTCCGCGACGCGACTCAAGGCCTCCAAAGTCTCGCGGCTCCAGGACGCGTCCTTCGCGTACTCCTCGCTCTCGGGCTGGGAGGAGCAGGGTCGCCTCGACGGGTTCATGGACCTCACGCGGGCGGTCTGGCGCACCCGTGGCTATGGCGACTTCTGGCCGTACATGATGGTCGCCGAGGGCTCGATCGACATCTGCGCTGAGCCCGAGCTCTCGCTCTGGGACATGGCGGCGACCGCGATCATCGTGACCGAGGCGGGCGGCACCTTCACCGGGCTCGACGGCGCTCCCGGCCCGCACAGCGGCAACGCGGCGGCGTCGAACGGCCTGCTCCACGACGAGCTGCTCGGCTACCTCAACCAGCGCTACTGAGGCGCACGCACCCCCGCGCGTTCCTGGCCCGCACGCCCTGAACCGGCAGCACGCGCCCCCTTGTTGATGACCCGCATGGCTGCGACTCTGAGAGTCCCCCCACTTGTGAACTTGTGAATCGCTTCTCTTGCGGTCCACTCAGGAGGTGGCTCAAGCCCATGCTCGTCCGCGACGCCATGAGCACGATGGTCCTCACCATCGGTCCCGCCCACACGCTGCGCCAGGCGGCCAGGCTGATGTCGACGCGCCGCGTCGGCGCGGCCGTCGTCCTCGACGCCGACACCGGCCTAGGCATTCTGACCGAGCGCGACGTCCTCATCTCGGTGGGCCTCGGACAGGACCCCGACACCGAGACCGCAGGCACCCACACCACGACCGAAGTCGTCTTCGCCAGCCCGTCCTGGACCCTGGAGGAAGCCGCCGACGCCATGTCGCACGGCGGCTTCCGGCACCTGATCGTCCTTGAGGACAACGAACCCGCGGGCATCGTCTCGGTCCGCGACATCATCCGCTGCTGGGCACCGAGCAGGAACCGCGTACCGACGCTCACCGGGTGAACGAAAGGCGGGCCGGACCCCCCAAGGGACCCGGCCCGCCTGTTCTCCCCTCAGCCGCGAAGGGCCTGGACCGCGGCTTCGAGGCGCTTGCCGAAGTCACCGTCCGCCTGACGGAAGTTGTTGATCGCGCGCTCGGCGATGTCGTCGCGCGAGACGCCCGCGATGTTGCCCGCGAGGTTCTCGATCAGACGCGCCTTCTCGTCCTCGGACATGTTGCGGTAGAGGTTGCCCGCCTGCACGAAGTCGTTGTCCTCGGCGTGCGAGGGGGCTTCGTGGTTGCCCGTGCCACCCGAGACGGGGGTGGTCACCCAGAGGGGCCGGTCCGTCTGGAAGGGGCCGCCGAAGGAGTTCGGCTCGTAGTTCTTCGTGCCCTTGTGGCGGCCGTCGTACAGCGCGCCGTCACGGGAGTTGGTGCGCGCCTCGGTGGCGTGCGGGCGGTTCACCGGCAGGTGGTCGGCGTTGATGCCGACGCGGTAGCGGTGGGCGTCGCCGTACGCGAAGAGGCGGCCCTGGAGCATCTTGTCCGGGGACGGGCCGATGCCGGGAACGAAGTGCGCGGGCGAGAAGATGCTCTGCTCGACCTCCGCGAAGATGTTCTCCGGGTTCCGGTTGAGCTCCAGCTTGCCGATCTCGATCGGCGGGTAGTCCTCGTGCGGCCACACCTTGGTGAGGTCGAACGGGTTGAAGCGGTACGTCGACGCTTCGGCCGCCGGCATGATCTGCACCTGCACGGTCCAGGACGGGAACTCGCCGCGCTCGATGGCCTCACGCAGGTCGCGCTGGTGGGAGTCCGGGTCCATGCCGGACATCTGGTTGGCGTCCTCGGTGGTGAGGTTCTTGATCCCCTGGTCGGTCTTGAAGTGGTACTTGACCCAGAAGACCTCACCGGCCTCGTTGTTCCACTGGAACGTGTGCGAGCCGTAGCCGTTCATGTGGCGCAGCGTCGCCGGGATGCCGCGGTCGCCGAAGAGCCAGGTGACCTGGTGGGTCGACTCGGGGCTCAGGCCCCAGAAGTCCCACACGTTGTCGGCTTCCTGCGAGCCCGTGTACGGGTCGCGCTTCTGCGTGTGGATGAAGTCGGGGAACTTGATGGCGTCCTTGATGAAGAAGACGGGGGTGTTGTTCCCGACCAGGTCGTAGTTCCCCTCCTCCGTGTAGAACTTCAGCGCGAAGCCGCGGGGGTCGCGCACGGCGTCGGCGGAGCCGAGGTTGCCGGCGACGGTGGAGAACCGGAGGAAGGTCTCCGTCTGCTTGCCGACCTCGGAGAGGAACTTCGCACGCGTCCACTGCGACACGTCACGGGTCAGCGTGAACGTGCCGTACGCACCGGCGCCGCGGGCGTGGACGATGCGCTCCGGGATGCGCTCGCGGTTGAAGTGCGCGAGCTTCTCAAGCAGCGCCTGGTCCTGGACGAGCACCGGACCGCCGACACCAGCGGTCTCGCTGTTCTGGTTGTCGGCGACCGGCGCGCCGGCCTCCGTGGTGAGCGGTCCCTGCGTCACGTGCGCCTCCTGCGTCATTTCCTGCAAGTCCTGTCCTTCGGCGATTGCCCTTGGCGGTTGCCCGTGGCGGTTGCCATCGGCGTACACCCTTGGCTTCCGCCGAACCCGATCCTACGATGGACTTTGTCTAAGTCAAGTAAACATCCAAAGTCACACCTCGTCGGGACTTAGGTTCCTCGCCTGCTAGGCTGGTTCTCATGAGCGACCTGTTGGAACGACTGCGCGGACGCGGTTGGCGCATGACCGCACAGCGGCGCGTCGTCGCCGAGGTCCTCGACGGGGATCACGTACACCTGACCGCGGACGAGGTGCACTCCCGCGCGGTGAACAAACTGCCCGAGATCTCCCGGGCGACGGTCTACAACACCCTGGGCGAGCTGGTGACCCTCGGCGAGGTCCTCGAGGTGTCGACGGACCGCAGGGCCAAGCGGTACGACCCGAACGCCCACCGCCCCCACCAGCACCTGGTGTGCGCGCAGTGCGGCACGATCCGCGACGTCCACCCCACGGGCAACCCGCTGTCCAGCCTCCCCGACTCGGAACGCTTCGGCTTCACGGTCGAGGGCGCGGACGTCACCTACAGGGGTACGTGCCCCAGCTGCGCGGCGGCGTAGCACTTCTTCCGCGTGGTCTGCGGGGAGCGGCGAGTCCCTGCCAGGCGCACCCCTTCCGGAATCTGACGGTGCGTCATATGGTCGGCGGCGCCCAATGTCCGCCTGCCCTCCGCAAGGAGACCCCGTGGGAGACCCGCACCCCAAACTAGAAGCCCACGCAGTAACAAGAACCTTCGGCCGCGGCCCCAAGGCCGTGCACGCCCTTGGCCCCGTGGACCTGGAGATGGCTCCAGGCGAATTCACCTGCATCGTCGGCCCCTCAGGCTGCGGAAAATCAACCCTGCTCCGCATAGCCGCGGGCCTCCTGCGCCCCAGCCAGGGGGAGTTGAAGATCCGCACCGCGGACCCGCGCCCCGCCGCGATGATCTTCCAGGACTACGGCATCTACGACTGGAAGACCGTCCAGGCCAACGTCCGCTTCGGCCTGGACATCCAGAAGGTCCCCCGCCGCGAGGCGGACACGAGGGCCAAGGACTGGCTGACCCGCCTCGGCCTGGCCGACTTCGCCGACGCCTACCCCGCCACCCTCTCCGGCGGCATGCGCCAACGCGTGGCCATCGCCCGCGCCCTGGCCGTGGAGCCCGAGATCCTCCTGATGGACGAGCCGTTCGCGGCCCTGGACGCCCAGCTCCGCACCATCCTCCAGGACGAGCTCCTCGACCTCACCCAGACCACCCGCACCACCACCCTCTTCATCACCCACAGCCTCGAAGAGGCGATCGTGCTCGGCGACCGCGTCCTGGTCATGTCCGCGCGGCCGGGCCGCATCATCGCCGAACACCGCCCGCCGTTCCCCAGGCCCCGCACCGGCGACGTACGAGCGACTCCCGAATTCACGGCCCTGAAGGGCGAGTTGTGGGATCTGCTGCGCGGCGAGGTGGTCCGCGAGGACGCCAAGGACGAGGCGGCCGTGGCATGACGACGACCACCCCGCGCAAAGCGGCCACCCCCGAGGACGGCCTGCTCGTCCGCAGGCCCGGACCCCAGGAGCTGCACCCCGCCCGCACCCACCGCAGGCGCCGCACCCTGGAGATCGGCCTCGCCGTCGCCGTCCCCCTGGCCCTGGTCCTCCTGTGGCAACTGGCCGCCACCCAGGCCTGGATCGACGACCGCGTCTACCCCGCTCCCCAGACCATCCTGGAGGACGGCTGGCAGCGCGCGGCGGACGGCGACCTGTGGCCGGACGTATGGGCCACGCTCAAGCGCGTGCTCGGCGGCTACGCGATCGGCACGGTCGCCGGTTACGCGCTCGGCCTCCTCATGGGCTCGCTCTCCCTGGTGCGCGCCGCGCTCGAACCACTCCTGGACGCGCTGTACGTCGTACCGAAGCTGGCCCTGCTGCCCGTCTTCCTGAACATGTTCGGCCTCGGGGAGGGCCCGCAGATCGCGCTCGTGGCGGCCACCGTCTTCTTCTTCGTATGGATCTCCACGATGGCGGCGGTGCTCGCCGTGCCCTCCGGCCATCGCGACGCGGGCCAGGTCTTCGGCGCGTCGCCGTGGCAGATGTTCCGCCACGTCCTGCTGCCCGCCTCGCTGCCCGCCGTGCTCGTCGGCGCGCGGATCGCGGCGGGCGTCGCGGTCCTGGTGATCGTCGCTTCGGAGCAGATCGCGGCGTCGAACGGCCTGGGGCATCTGATCTTCGACTCCCGGGCGCTGTTCCAGAACGACGTGATGTTCGTCGGCATCGTCTGCGTCGCCGTACTCGGCGTCGTCTTCTCCGAACTGGTGCGGATCGCGGGCCGGTTGCTCACTCCCTGGGCCCCGCGCGACCGCGGTAGAAGCCAGTCATGATCCCCTCGCATGCGTACGGAGGCTCCATGCACACCCGCACCCGGTTTTCCGCCCTGGCCCTCCTTGTCGCCGGCTCGCTGCTCGCCGCCGCGGGCTGCGCGAAGGAGGACGACGCCACGGACCCGGCGGCGCCCGCGAAGCCCCGCACCGTCAAGGCCGTCCCCGGCTGCGGCAAGGGAAGCTGGACGGACCCGTCCGACCTCGCCGAGAACCGCGCGCCCGCCCGCTGCGACAAGGGCAGCCCGGCCCCGCGCCGGCTGTCCAAGGAGCGCAGCCTCACCATCGCCACCGGCACGCTGAGCGCCGAGTACGTCGCGCCTCTCCAAATGGCCGTGGCGAAGGGCGAGTTCAAGAAGGAGGGCCTGGACGTCAACCTCAAGGTGCTCCCGACCCCCGACGCCCTCCCGCTCCTCGCCAAGGGAGACATCGACGCCCAGTGGGCGGCCCCCGAGGCCGCCGTCATGAACGGCATCACCGGCGGATTCACCATCAAGTGGGCGGCCGGCAACTTCTCCCCCGGCCCCGGATCCAAGAGCGGCCTGTGGGTGAAACTGAAGAAGGGCGAGAGCGCGGGCCACGTCCCGATGGCGGGCCGGAAGCTCGGCACCATGATCGGCAAGGGCTCGGTCATCTCGTACCCCATGGGAAAGACCCTGAAGAAGCACGGCGGCGGCCTCGACAAGATCCAGTTCCAGCAGCTGGGTTCGGCGGACGTCCTGACCGCCCTCCAGAACGGCGGCACCGACTCCGCCTGGCTGCTCGACCCGGTCTGGCGCAAAGTCGACGGCGACAAGCAGTACGCGTTCCTCGGCGGCCAGCCCCAGGGCGAACCGCTCGGCGGCCTGCTGTTCGGCCCCAACCTCCTGACGGAGGACCCGGACGCGGGGGTCGCGCTCCTGCGCGCGTACATCAGGACCGTGAACACGTACTTCGCCGGTGACTACAAGGCGGACAAGGCCTTCGTGAGCGAGCTGGCGAAGCTCCTGAAGACCGACGAGGCGGTCCTGAAGTCGACTCCGTCGCTGCGCATGGACTGGGAGATCAGGTCGGGGACCACCGACCGGCTCCAGGCCGCGTACGAGGCGGCGGGTGTCGCCAAGGGCGAGAAGGTTCCGGAGGACAAGGCGGTGGACCGCAGGCTGTACGAGGAGGCGGTGGGCCACAAGCGGTAGCCGCTCACCGAAGCCGAGCCTGAACGCACCAGAGGCCGGGAAGCTAATGCTTCCCGGCCTCTGGTCTTTAGTAGCGGGGACAGGATTTGAACCTGCGACCTCTGGGTTATGAGCCCAGCGAGCTACCGAGCTGCTCCACCCCGCGCCGTTGTGTTGTAAGCGTATGTCAACGCCTACGACCAGCGCAAATCCGTTCCGCGCCCCCGCTGTGGGCAGGCATTGCGCAGGCCGCGGGTGGGCACGGGCGCCGGCAGGAGCTAAGCGGTCAGCTCCTGCTGAAGGGCTTCACGGAGTCGAGCCGCCCGCTCGGAAACCTCAGCAGGGCCGAGCTCCACCGCACGCGAAGCCCACCGCTGTCCCTCGACCAGCTGCCCGCGCCGAGCGTAGAGCAGCGCGAGCCGCAGCGCGGCCCGCCCGTGTCCCGCGTCGGCGGCCCGGGTCCACCAGAGCGCGGCCTCGGGCTCACTGCCCTCACGCGCGAGCAGCAGCCCCAGGTTGAACGCCCCGTTCCGGCTGCCCGCGTCCGCCGCCAGGCGGTACCACCGGGCGGCCTCCACGACGTCCCCGCGCCCCGCGGCCAGCATCCCGACCCGGACCTGCGCACGCCGGTGCCCCTGCTCGGCGGCCCGCTCGTACCACTCCTCGCACTCGGTCTTCTCGGCTGCGGGCTCCCCGAGCGCGGGCGGACCCGCGGGGGGCCGCCGCGCGTCGAGCACGGTGCCGAGGCGGTAGGCGGCCTCCGCACTGCCGCCGCCCGCCGCGCACCGCAGATGCCGCTCGGCGTCCTGCTCGTCGCCCTCACGCAGCCGCGCGGTGCCGACCTGGAGCGCGGCCTCGGTGTGCCCGGCGGCCGCCGCACGCTCGTACCAGGGCAGGGCGGAGCCCTCGTCGTCACGGGACGCGTACAGAATCCCGAGGTTGAAGGCCGCGTCCACGCTGCCCGCCTCTGCGGCCTTGGAGAACCACGGCTCGGCGCCCGCCGCGTCGCCGCCCTGGAGCAGCAGCACGGCAAGCGCGTTGGCGGCCTCGCGGTGACCGGCGTACGCGGCACGCCGATACCACTGGTCGGCCTGCGCGGTCCGCCCCTGCTCGGCGCAGAGCAGGCCGAGGTTGTACGCGCCGTTCACGTCGCCCGCGTCCATGGCGGCGCGATACCACCGCTCGGCGGTCTGGGTCTCGCCGCGCTCGGCGTGCAGCGCGCCCAGGGCGTTCGCGGCGTTCCCGTCGCCGTCCTGGGCCGCTTTCAGCCACCAGACGGCGGCGCTCTCCTCGTCGCCCGCGTCACGCAGCAGGAAGCCGAGGGCGCAGGCGGCCCGCGCCTCCCCGTCCTTCGCGGAGTTCAGGTACCAGCGCCCCGCCTCCTTCAGCTCGCCGCGCTGCTCCAGGATCGCGCCGAGGTGCAGCGCGGCCCGCCGGTGACCGCGCGCGGCGGCCTGGCGGTACCACTGCTCGGCCTCGGCCTCGGCGGAACGTGCCCCTTTGGCCTTGATGTCCGCCTTGGCGGCGGCTCCGACGTCTCCGCGCTCGGCCGTGGCCCGCCGGTCCAGAGCGCGCGCGATGCGGTAGGCGGCCTCGCGGTGGCCGCGCTCGGCGGACGCGCGCATCCAGCGCTCGGCGCCGACGTCACCGCGGTGCTCCAGAAGGTCGGCGAGGGCGTACGCGCCCAGGGCGTGGCCCTGCTCGGCGGACTGCCGCAGCCAGTACTCGGCGGCGGGCTCGTCGCCGCGCTCGCGGTGGTGGCGCCCGAGCGCGTGCGCGGCCGCCGCGGAACCCGCGACGGCGGCGACCCGCCACCATCCGGCGGCCTCATCGGCGTACCCGCGCTGGTGAAGGAGGACTCCGAGGTTGTTGGCCGCGGCGCGGTCGCCCTCGGCGGTCGCGGCGCGCAGCAGGGATTCGGCCCCGTCGAGATCACCGCGGCGCAGCAGAAGGCTTCCGAGGACGCTCATCGCGTCGACGTCTCCGGCCTCGGCGGCCAGCCGATGGCGCATCTCCTCGGCGGCCGCCCCGGGATCCTCCCGGTCGGCCGGCTGCACAAACCGCCCTGTCTCCAACAGAGTTGCCTTGTCCCCCATAACGTCCATCGTCGCACCACCTGCAACCTGGGTACACCTGGTATACCGCAGCCAGTGAGGTCACTTCAGCGTTTTGTCGACATGCCCACAGAGAGATAAGTCAAACACAGATTTCCCAACTCCCCTCGGGCGGCGCACCGTTCGCACAGACCAGCGCATGCCGCCACGGACCCCACGCACACACGACGAAGGCCCGGATCCGATAAGGATCCGGGCCTTCGCCTACTAGTAGCGGGGACAGGATTTGAACCTGCGACCTCTGGGTTATGAGCCCAGCGAGCTACCGAGCTGCTCCACCCCGCGCCGTTGTGTTCAAACCGTACCACGGCGCGGAGGGGGTGTTTCGCAGCTGGTCAGCCGCCCTTCTTGTCGCCGTTCTTGTCCTCGCTCTTGTCGGCGTTCTTGTCGCCCTTCTTGTCCGCCGCGGCCTGCGCGTCCTCGGCTCGCTGGAGGGCGTCCTCCAGCTTCTCCTGGGCTTCTCCGTAGGCCTTCCAGTCGCCGTCCTTCAGGGCCGTCTGCCCGTCCTCGAACGCCGTCTGGGCGTCGTCGAGGGCAGCCTGCACCGTCGGGTCGTTCGTCTTGGGCGGCTCGGCGGGCTCGTCCGTGTCGCCCTCGTCGGCCGGTGGCTTGGTGGTCCCCTCGGCGCCGAAGACCTGGTTGAGGCCGTCGCTCAGGGAGTCCGCGAACGCGGTCTCCGTGCCGTAGGACACCGCGACCTTCTTCAGGAGCGGATACGCCGATTTACGTCCCTGGACGTACACGGGCTCGACGTAGAGGAACCCGTCGTCCAGTGGCACGGTCAGCAGGTTTCCGTAGAGGACGTCGGAGTCGGCGCCCTTCATGTCCCGGACGAAGTTGCCGACCTCCGTCATCGAGTTCAGCTTGTTCTGGACCTGTTCCGGGCCGTCCACGTCGCCCGTGACTCTCAGCAGCTTCATGGTGCCGAAGTTCTTGCTTCTTGCGTCGGCGTCGACCGTCATGAAGGCTCGTAGGTTGGGGCGCCCGCTCGGGGTGAACGTCGTCGTCAGCGAGAACTGCTGCTGTGCCTGACCCGGTGCCTTCATGGACAGGTAGTACGGCGGAACCGCGCTGTTGTCCTTCTTGGTCGGGTCGTTCGGCACCTGCCACGCGTCACTCGCGTTGTAGAACTGGCCCGGGTCCGTGACGTGGTAGAGCGTCAGGAGCTCGCGCTGCACCTTGAACATGTCCTGGGGGTAGCGCAGGTGGTCCATCAGGGCCTTGGGGATCTCACCCTTGTCCTTGACGGTGTCCGGGAACGCCTTCTTCCAGGTCTTGAGGACCGGGTCCTTGTCGTCCCAGGTGTAGAGCTTGACCTCACCCGTGTACGCGTCGACGGTCGCCTTCACCGAGTTGCGGATGTAGTTGACCTGGTTCTGCTGGGCCACCACCGCGCGCGCGTCGTCCGACTCGGAGAGCGAGTCGGCCGTCGTGTCGCCGAGCGTGGTCCGCGAGGCGTACGGATAGCCGTTGCTCGTCGTGTACGCGTCGACGACCCACTGGATCTTGCCGTCGACCACCGTCGGATACGTGTCGCCGTCGATGGTCAGCCAGGGAGCCACCGACTCGACGCGCTCCTTGGGCGTGCGGTTGTAGAGGATCCGCGAGCCCTCGCCGATCGCGCCCGAGTACAGCATCTGCGGTTCGCCGAAGGACACGGCGTACGCGGCGCGGTTGATCGGGTTCGAGAGGTTGACCCCGCTGTCGCCCTTGTAGCTGTAGGTCTTCTGACCGCCGCCGTCCTCCTCGTAGTCGAGCTCCTTCTGGGGCCCGCCCACGATCGAGTACTGGGTGGTCTTCTCTCCGTAGTAGATCCGCTGCTGGTACGGGCCGAGGTTGCCGGTGGTCGGCAGGCCGGACTCCGTGAAGTCCGGGGCGCCCTTGGAGCCCTTCTTCGTCTCCGTGCCCTTGGCGGTGACCATGCCGTAGCCGTGGGTGTAGGCGAAGTGGTCGTTGATCCAGTTGCGCTTGTCGAGCTTGTCGAGGCTCAGCTCACGCAGACCGACGATGGTGTCCTGGCCGTTGTAGCGGTCCACGTCCAGGGTCTTGGGGAAGCGGTAGTACTCGCGCTCCTGCTCCAGCTGCTGGAACGTCGGCGAGACGATGTTCGGGTCGTTCAGCCGGTAGTTGGCCGCCGAGTCCGCGTCGTCGCGCTTCTTCTTGGGGTCCTCGTCGGCCTTGCCGGCGCCCTTGTAGTCCTCGGGCTTCACACCGCTGATGCCGTACGCGTTGCGCGTGGCCTCGATGTTCTTCTCGATGTACGGCGCTTCCTTGGCCTGCTCGTTCGGCTGGACCTGGAACTTCTGCACGATGGCCGGGTACAGACCGCCGATGAGGATGGCGGAGAGGACCATCAGACCGAAGCCGATGACCGGCAGCTGCCAGGTGCGGCGCCACAGCGTCCCGAAGAAGAGCAGCGCGCAGATGACGGCGATGCAGAACAGGATGGTCTTCGCCGGCAGGTACGCGTTCGCGTCCACGTAGCGAAGGCCCGTCCAGTCGCCGGTCGCCTTGAAGTCACTGGACTTCACCGCGAGGCCGTACCGGTCGAGCCAGTACGCCACGGCCTTGAGCGTCACGAAGACGCCCAGGAGCACCGACAGGTGGCCCGTCGAGGCCGCCGTGGCCCGCGCGCCGGGGCTGGTGATGCGCAGCCCGCCGTACAGGTAGTGGGTGAGGGCCGCGGCGATCAGCGAGAGCACCGTGGCCGCGAAGCCGAAGCCCAGCAGGAAGCGGTACCAGGGAAGGTCGAACGCGAAGAACGACACGTCCAGGTGGAACTGCGGGTCCTTCTGACCGAAGGAGACGCCGTTCACCCAGAGCAGCCATGTGCGCCACTGCCCCGCGGCCGACGCGCCCGCGATGAGGCCGACGAGCGTGGCGATGCCGAGCAGCAGCCACTTCTTGTACGGCGCGATGCTCATGCGGTACCGGTCGAGGGACTGCTGCTCCATCGACATGGCGCTCAGCGGCGGGCGCAGCCGGTGCGCCAGCCAGATGTTCAAGCCGACCGCGGCCGCCATGAGGAGGCCGAAGACGAAGAACAGGCCGATCTTGGTCCACAGGGTCGTCGTGAAGACCGACGAATAGTTGACCGAGCGGTACCAGAGCCAGTCCGTCCAGAACCCCGCGAACATGACGAACACCATGGCGAGTACAGCCAGGATGCCCAGTGTCATGAGCAGGGTCCGGACGCGACGGGACGGTCGGCCCACTCTGATCCGTGGCCCCGTCGGGCCTCCGCCGCGGTCCGGCATCTGGAAAGCCAAGGTGCGCACCTCGAAGTTCGATGTTGATTCTGTTGATCCGTCAGGGTCCTTTGATCGTGGACCCACACCTATGCAACTTACTCACGCTTTACTCGGTTCCCGTTTTGCGGGACTAACGAGGCAGGATTGTGACCATGTCCAACACTCCCATGGCAGCGAGCCCCCTCACCCGTGCCGTGCTCGAGATCGATGAGTACGCGTCCGGCCTCGGCTGGGACCAGCCCGCACGCCTCTTCGCGCTCGTCGACACGGCGCGACTGCGCACCCAAGAACCCGGTCTGGCCACCCAGCTGGGCCTCGACGACTCCCCCGAAGAAACCGCACTGACCCCCATCGAGCAGGAGGAGATCCCGGCGGGCAAGCCGCTGGACGAGTTCCTCGGCACCATCGCCTGGCCGGACGCCGTGGTGGGCTGCGCCCTCACGGTGGAGCGCCTGATGCTGCCGCCGTCCGCGGAGACGTCCGTACCCGAAGGGCTGGGCGAGGCGCAGCTCGCGAAGTGGGTCGCGCGGCACCCCGACCGCCAGGAGGTCCGCATGACGGTCGCCGTGCTCCGTGACGGTGCGCGCGACTCGGCCCTGCGGCTGCGCGAGAAGGACTCGCCGACCGAGGTCCTCACGGGGTCCGACCTGGTCCCGGGGCTCGCGGAGGCGCTGGCGGCCACGTTCGCCGACTGACGTTCCCCGTACGCGGGTGGGGGCGCTCCTCGGGGCGCCCCCACCCG
>NZ_JBHUZJ010000082.1:0-41394 GCF_042667685.1 Streptomyces sp. NPDC057302
CCCCTGTTTAACCCCCACGCCGCAATCCGTTTTTGGGGGTGGTCGGGTGGGCTCGTTTTTGTGTATACGCGCCGGGGGCGGGGCCGGATCCGCTGGATCCGGCCCCTCCCTCACTGCGTACCGCTACTTCGCGTCCTCCTCGTCGATCCCCAGGCCCGGCAGCAGGCCCGGCAGGATCGGCGGCACCGTGACGTCCGGTTTGGCCGAGGGGGTCTTCTCCTTGGCGGACGAGTCGCCGTTCGACGGGCTGCTCGGGGTGGTGTCCGACTTCGGGGGGTCCAGGAGACCGCCCGTGTTGCCGCCCAGCAAGCCGTCGTCCTCGTCCTTGTCCGGGGCCGACGGACGGGGCTCGCCCTTGTCGGAACTGGAGCCGTCCCGGGGGGACGAGTCCGGGGCCGACGGGCTGTCCGGGGCCGAGGAGTCGGCGGAGCCGCCCTGGCTGGGCCGGTCAGGGGTGCTGCCCTTGTCCGGGGTGCGGGGGAGCAGGGAGCGGAGGGGTTCCACTTCCTGGTCCATCGCGTCGAAGACCGAGTTCACCTGCTCGCCCACGTCGCCGAGCTGGACGGGCAGCCTGCTGCGCAGGTCGCGCCAGCTTCGGCGGTGTGACTCGGAGAAGGCGGACAGGGTCTGGATGGGGCCGAGCGAGCCGTCTCTCTCGTACGCCTCGTGCAGCAGGCGGTGGCCTTCCGTGGCGTCGTGCCGCATGCCCGAGAGGGCTCGCCTGATCTCGCCGAGCGACTCGTGGTCGAGGGCGCCCGAGCGGCCCCGCTCCATGAGACGGCGGGCTTCGTTCAGGCGCGTCGACGCGTGGTCGAGATAGATCCCGCCCTTGTCGCTGTCGCCGTCGGCCATGCCGAGCTTGAGGTCTTCCATGCCGCGCTTGAGGCCGTACAGCGAATCGCCCGGTAGCGCGTCCGAGCTGGCCGCGGCCACTCCGCTGAACGCCCCCGCCGCCACGCCGACGGTGAGCCCGCCGGCGGCGATGCCCTTCGACAGCCTGGAGCGCGGCTTCAGTTTGCGCAGTCCCGTGGCCCGGTGGGCACCTTTGCGGGACCGCTGTTCGGGCACCGAGGTGCCGATGATCCCACCGCCCGCGGCCGTGCCCTCCAGGAGCATGGCCTCCATGGCAGCTACGAGCTGGGCCCGCTGGACCACTTTGACCTCGGGGTCCAGCTCCGGCTTCGGCAGTTCACCGAGGCCGGTAGCGAGGGCCAGCATCCGGTCCGGTGGCGTCTGTTCCGACGACACGGATTCGGGTGTGACGGAACCTTCGGTCTGCTCGGCCGCCGGGCCCTGGTCGGATTGCTCCTCCAAGGCTTGGGCGAAGGCGTTCGCCCGCCGGTGTGCCGATACGTTCGCGATCACTGGCGGCACCTCCTCTCGTCATGACGGTCGACTCCCCAGGGGGTCCTGAGGGTTGCACTACCTGAACGCTTCCACACGATCGAGTGAGCGAGTGGGGCGTCCCCTGCTCTTTAAGAGCTTGGGGAAGTTCAGGGAGCGACCACAGGGAGCCTGCATCCCGCACAACGAGCGTCTCGGCACTTGGGTTACGGACGGAGGATGATCGGACCGCCCGAATTCCGTGGCGGCCATCTGGCCGCCACGGAGGGTGAGTTGAAGACTCCGCACGGCTACAGAGGGCTATTGGCGGCTGCTGACGGCGTGCGGCGCTAGCGCACGTCGTCCGGCAGGAGCCGGGCCAGTGTGCGGACCGCGCGGTACTGGAGGGTCTTGATCGCGCCCTCGTTCTTGCCCATCACCCGAGCGGTCTCGGCGACCGAGAGGCCCTGCAGGAAGCGCAGGGTCACACACTCCTGCTGCTGGGGGTTGAGGCGGCGCACGGCGTCGAGCAGTGCGGCGTTGGAGAGGGACTCCAGGACGGAGTCCTCGGGGCTGCGCTCGACCTCATTGGCGTCGAGCATTTCACCGGTGGTCACTTCGAGGCGGAAACGGCTCGATTTGAAGTGGTCGGCGACCAGGTTGCGGGCGATCGTGACGAGCCAGGCGCCGAAGTCGCGGCCCTGCCAGGTGAAGGTGCTGATGCGGCGCAGGGCGCGCAGAAAGGTCTCGCTGGTGAGGTCTTCGGCGGTCGCTTTGCCGCCGACTCGGTAGTAGATGTAGCGGTAGACCGTGTCGCTGTACTGGTCGTAGAGACGGCCGAAGGCGTCGGACTCGCCCGCCTGGGCGCGTTCGACGAGGTCCATCATGCGGGCGCTGTCGCTGTCCGCGGCGGGACGGCGGGGGGTGGGGGTTGAGGTGGCGGCAGAGGCGGAACGGGCCCGTCTGCTGACCGCCGCGCCGCTGTCCGCCAGGGCATAGACGGGCCCGGCGGGTGTGGGGACGGCAAATGCGGGGACGGCGGGGCCGGCGTACGCGGTGGGGACGAAGCCGCGCAAGCGGTCGGCGACCGTTGCGCGCAGCGTAGCCAGGCCCGAGGCGTCAACCCCGACGTGTGGGTACACGGGACTCCCAGAGGCAGAGCTTCCATCACGTGCAGTGCGGAACCGTTCACCCGTCGTAGCGACGTGTGGGGTCCGTAATGCGTCTGAGGAGAATAACGCTTCGTACAGGCGGCACTACACCCAGTTGCTCAAATCACCGGTTACGTCGCTTCTGTTACCGGTCTATGCCCGTTCAAGTAGCACACAGTGAACGCTTGTTGATCGAAATAGTTCACATTCCGTCTCGGCACGGGGCGTGTTGTGGCCGAGTGCTATCAGCGTGACTGGCGGGAGCCCGGGCGGGGTAGGACCGAGGGAATGTTCAGTGGCGGCGGCGGTGCAGGGCGATGGCAGCTGCCGTGCCGCCCGCGATGGCGCCTACGCCCGCGGCGGCCGGGATGCCGACCTTGGCGGCCTTGCGGCCGGTGCGGTAGTCCCGCAGGCGCCAGTCCCGCTCGCGTGCGTGCTTGCGCAGTTTGGCGTCGGGATTGATCGCGTAGGGATGCCCGACGAGCGAGAGCATCGGGATGTCGTTGTGCGAATCGCTGTACGCGGCGCAGCGGGCCAGGTCCAGGCCCTCCGCAGCGGCGAGCGCGCGAACGGCCTCGGCCTTCGCCGGGCCGTGCAGGGGTTCGCCGACGAGCTTTCCCGTATAGACGCCGTCCACGGACTCCGCGACCGTGCCGAGCGCGCCGGTCAGGCCCAGGCGCTGGGCGATGATCGTCGCCGTCTCCACCGGGGCGGCCGTGACCAGCCAGACCTTCTGGCCCGCGTCGAGATGGGCTTGGGCGAGGGCGCGCGTGCCCGGCCAGATCCGCTCGGCCATGTACTCGTCGTAGATCTCTTCGCCGATGGACATCAGCTCGGCGACGCGGTGGCCCTTGACGATGGACAGGGCGCTGTCGCGGGCGTCCTGCATGTGCTCGGGGTCCTCGACGCCGGCGAGCCTGAACCATGCCTGCTGCCAGGCGAATCGGGCCAGCTCCTGGCGCTCGAAGAACTTCCGCTTGTACAGGCCGCGGCCGAAGTGGAAGATCGCGGCGCCCTGCATCACGGTGTTGTCGAGGTCGAAGAAGGCCGCGGCCTTGTCGTCGCCGACGACCGGGAACTCCGGCTCCTGTGGTTCCTCGGGCGATGCCGCCGCCGCGAGGTCTTCCAGCGCCTCCATCTCCTGGGAGGACTTGCGCGCTGCCTCAGCCGAGGCCTCGCCTGCCAACACGCTCCGCGCGGTGGCGGAGCGCCTACGGGGGGTGAGCCATCCGAGAGCGGCCATGTCGTGAGCATAGCTAGTTCGTTCGGTCGTTCCGGAGTCGGCAGGATTCGACGCTGTGAACTCTCCGCGACCGCACCGTTAAACGGACGGGCCGCGCGGCGCGTCGGTGGGGCGAGAATGGTGTCATGAGCCCGATTTTTCGCCGTACGGAGAAGAAGAAGCCCCAGGACCGGACGGTCACCTTGATCGGTAAGCCCGGGTGTCATCTGTGTGATGACGCACAGCTGGTGATCGAGAAGGTCTGCGGCGAGCTGGGAGTCGCATGGGAGAAGAAGGACATCACGCAGGACGAAGAGCTCAATCGTGCCTACTGGGAACAGATCCCGGTGGTTCTCGTGGACGGTGAGCAGCACACGTTCTGGCGGGTCGATGAAGATCGACTGCGTCGCGAGCTCGCCGCCTAGTCCCGATCGAGACTGACTGAGTAGTACAAGTGGCCCGAATGGTCCCTTAGGATCGTGGGCGGTTTGGTCTCGGGGGCGATGATCGTGAGGAGAGTGTGCGGTTTTGCCCCCATCAATTGAGCACCGCAGCCTCATGCGCGCCGGTTCCCGGAGCGTGCGCCGGGGGCGCGTGACCCCGGTCACGTTGGCCGGGCAAATCGGACACCATCTTTGTGCACGCGTTCACAAAGACATAGCCTGCTTTCGACGGGGCGGTCTGGGGACGTGTGACCGCCTAAAGCCCCGCTCTACCCGCAGGAGCACCGTGGCAACTGGCCGAACTCACCGACCGGCGACCCGCAGCCGAGGGATTCCCGAGGCCACCGTCGCCAGGCTTCCGCTGTACCTCCGAGCCCTCACCGCTCTGTCGGAGCGCTCGGTGCCCACGGTCTCCTCCGAGGAGCTCGCGGCCGCCGCGGGGGTCAACTCCGCGAAGCTGCGCAAGGACTTCTCCTACCTCGGTTCCTACGGGACGCGCGGTGTGGGCTACGACGTCGAGTACCTCGTCTACCAGATCTCACGCGAGCTCGGCCTGACCCAGGACTGGCCCGTCGTGATCGTCGGCATCGGTAACCTCGGCGCGGCGCTCGCCAATTACGGCGGATTCGCCTCGCGCGGCTTCCGTGTCGCGGCGCTGATCGACGCCGACCCGGCCATGGCGGGCACGCCCGTCGCGGGGATGCCGGTGCAGCACACCGACGAGCTCGAGAAGATCATCAGCGACAACGGCGTCTCCATCGGCGTCATCTCGACCCCGGCGGGCGCCGCCCAGCAGGTCTGCGAGCGGCTTGTCGCCGCCGGTGTGACCTCGATCCTGAACTTCGCGCCCACCGTTCTCTCCGTGCCCGAGGGCGTCGACGTACGCAAGGTGGACCTCTCCATCGAGCTGCAGATCCTCGCCTTCCACGAGCAGCGCAAGGCCGGTGAGGAAGCGGCGGCCGACGGTGTCGAGCCGCCCGCCGCCGCCAAGCAGCAGCGCAAAGGACCCGACGGGGACGTCCCCGCCGTGATGCCGGCATGAGTCTCCTGGTCGTAGGGCTGAGCCATCGCAGCGCTCCGGTGAGCGTGCTGGAGCGGGCCGCCCTTTCCGCCGACGCACAGGCCAAGCTCCTGCAGGACGCGCTCGCCGCCGAGCCCGCGGCCGAGGCGGCCGTGCTCGCCACCTGCAACCGCATCGAGCTGTACGCGGACGTGGACAAGTTCCACGCGGGCGTCGCCGAGCTGTCGACCCTGCTCGCGCAGCACAGCGGTGTGGGCCTGGAAGAGCTCACCCCTTATCTGTACGTCCACTACGAGGACCGAGCCGTCCACCACCTGTTCTCGGTGGCCTGCGGCCTGGACTCGATGGTCGTGGGCGAGGGCCAGATCCTCGGCCAGATCAAGGACGCCCTCGCGCGCTCCCAGGAGCTGCACACCGCGGGGCGCCTGCTCAACGACCTCTTCCAGCAGTCCCTGCGGGTCGGCAAGCGCGCGCACTCGGAGACCGGCATCGACCGGGCCGGGCAGTCGCTCGTGACCTTCGGCCTCGAACAGCTCGCGGGGCGCGAGCCCGTCGAGACGTGGGCCAAGGGCAAGCGCGCCCTGGTCATCGGCGCGGGCTCGATGTCCTCGCTCGCCGCGGCGACGCTCGCGCGCGCCGGGGTCCACGAGGTCGTCGTCGCCAACCGCACCCTCGACCGGGCCCACCGCCTGGCCGAGATCCTCTCCGAGGGCGGCACCGGCACCATCGCGCGCGCCGTGCCGATGGACCAGGTGGCGGCCGAACTGACACGTGCAGATGTCGCCGTCTCCTGTACCGGCGCCACGGGTCTGGTCCTGACGGCCGAGGCAGTCGCTGCCGGGGTCGCGGACCGTACGGGCGCGCCCGTCATGGTCGGCGCACCCCTCGCGCCCGGCTCCGGCACTCCCGCCCCCTCCGCTGCGTACGACACCGACGAGGCGTGCCCGCTCGGGCTCTCCGGCGGTGCCGGTGAAGGAGCGGGCGTGGGCCGCGGGGTCGGGTTCTCCGTCATGGGCGAGGACGCGGTGGCCGGGATGGACGCCGCGACCCTGGAGCAGCACGCGGCCTGGGTGGACAACGCGCCCGCCGAGCGCCGCGACGACCCGCAGAGCGAGGCCGACACGATCACCGCGCTCGCCGCGGCCGTGACCGCCACCGGACGGGTGCCCGAGCGGCGCCGCCGCCGTCCCTCGATGGTCGAGACCGGCAACGTCCTGCTCGCCCTGCTCGACCTGGCCATGCCCCGCGACATCGACGGCGCCGTGCACCGCATCGACGGCGTACGGCTCGTCGACATCGAGTCGCTGGCCGAGGCGTCCGCCGACGCCCCGATGGCCGAGGACGTGGAGCGCGTGCGCGGACTCGTCTCCGACGAGGTCGCCGCCTTCGGCGCCGCGCAGCGGGCCGCGCACATCACGCCGACCGTGGTCGCCCTGCGCACCATGGCCGCCGACGTCGTCGCGAACGAGATCGCGCGGCTCGACGGACGGCTCCCCGGACTTCCGGAGAAGGAGCGCGCGGAGATCACCCAGACCGTCCGCCGCGTCGTCGACAAGCTGCTCCACGCACCCACCGTGCGGGTCAAGCAGCTGGCGAGCGAGCCCGGCGGCGCCGGGTACGCGGACGCCCTGCGCACCCTCTTCGACCTCGACCCGCAGACGGTCGCCGCCGTCAGCAGGGCCGACAAGATCAATGAATCCAACGATCAGAACGCATCACCATCAGATCCGAATCGAGGCCGGGCATGACCGAGAGGGCACTAAGGCTCGGGACACGGCGCAGCAAGCTGGCCATGGCCCAGTCCGGGCAGGTGGCCGAGACCGTGAGCCGGGTGACCGGCCGCCCCGTAGAGCTCGTGGAAATCACGACGTACGGCGATACGTCCCGTGAGCAGCTGGCACAGATCGGCGGCACCGGCGTCTTCGTGACCGCCCTGCGTGACGCGCTGCTCGGCGGCGAGGTCGACTTCGCCGTCCACTCGCTGAAGGACCTGCCGACCGCACAGCCGGACGACCTGGCCCTGGCCGCGGTACCGCTGCGCGCGGACCCCCGTGACGTGCTCATCGCGCGCGACGGGATGACCTTCGGCGAGCTGCCGAGCGGTGCGCGCATCGGCACCGGTTCGCCCCGTCGCATGGCGCAGCTCAACGCTTACGCCCGCAACCACGGGATCGCGATAGAGACCGTGCCGATCCGCGGGAACATCGACACACGCATCGGGTTCGTGCACAAGGGGGAGCTCGACGCCGTCGTGCTCGCCGCCGCCGGACTCCACCGCGTCGGCAGGATCGACGAGGTGACCGACTTCCTGTCGGTCGACACAGTTCTGCCCGCCCCCGGCCAGGGGGCACTGGCGATCGAATGCGCCGCGTCCGACGCGTCGCTGACCGCCGCGCTCGCCGAGCTCGACGACCCGTACACCCGGGCCGCCGTGACCGCCGAGCGATCCCTGCTCGCCGCCCTGGAGGCCGGCTGCAGCGCACCCGTGGGAGCGCTGGCCGACCTTCTGGCCGACGGGCAGATTGTCAAGGAAATGCGCCTGCGCGGCGTCGTCGGGGCAACCGACGGCTCGACGCTGGTGCAGCTGTCCACCACCGGTCCCGTGCCCGAGACGCATGACCAAGCCTTGGCGCTCGGCCGTGAACTCGCTGCCGAGATGCTTGCCAAGGGCGCGGCCGGTCTGATGGGGGAGCGAGCACTTTGAGCCCCACCTCGAACTTTCCCGGCCTTCCCGCACACGGGCACGTCACCTTCCTGGGTGCCGGACCCGGAGATCCGGGACTACTTACGCTGCGCGCCGTAGAGGCGCTGGCCCGAGCGGACGTGCTGATCGCCGAGCCGGATGTGCTCGACGTCGTTCGCGCGCATGCCAGGGGAGGTGTGGACACACCTCAGCCAGGGGCAGTTGACGACGCGTCAGCGATCACCGAAGCGTCTTCGTTGCGAGCCGCCACCAATCTTGTCATGGAGGCGGCGCGCGGCGGCAAGCGGGTCGTACGTGCCGTCACGGGCGACGTCGGCCTCGACACCTACGCCGCCGAGGAGATGCTCGCCTGCGCGGCCGAGGGCATTTCCTTCGAAGTCGTGCCCGGCATCGCGGCGGCGGTCGGTGTACCCGCCTACGCGGGTGTTCCGCTGCGCGACGCCCAGGGCACGGACGTGCGTTTCGTCGACGCGCGCACCGCGTCCGACCGCTGCTGGAGCGAGGTGGGGGCATCCGACGGAACGCTGGTCGTGTCGACCTCCCTGGACTCCGTGGCCGCGGCCGCCGGTGAGCTCGTCTCGTCGGGCCGCAAGCCGGACACCCCGATGACGGTGACCGTCGCCGGTACGACGACGCGTCAGCGCACGTGGCAGGCGACCCTCGGCACCATCGCGCAGGTCCTCAAGCAGGCGAAGGTGCTGCCCTCGCCCGACGGAGGCCAGCCCGTCATAGCCGTCGTCGGTGAGCGGTCCGCCGCCGCCCAGCGCGATCAGCTGTCGTGGTTCGAGTCGAAGCCGCTCTTCGGGTGGCGGGTGCTCGTTCCGCGTACGAAGGAGCAGGCTGCCTCGCTCTCCGACCAGCTGAGTTCCTACGGAGCGGTGCCGCACGAGGTGCCGACCATCGCCGTGGAGCCGCCCCGCACGCCCCAGCAGATGGAGCGCGCGGTCAAGGGGCTCGTCACGGGCCGCTACGAGTGGATCGCCTTCACCAGCGTCAACGCCGTCAAGGCGGTGCGCGAGAAGTTCGAGGAGTACGGGCTCGACGCGCGTGCCTTCGCCGGGATCAAGGTCGCGGCGGTGGGCGAGCAGACCGCCGCGGCGCTCGTCGCCTTCGGCGTGAAGCCCGACCTGGTGCCCAGCGGTGAGCAGTCGGCCGCGGGTCTCCTGGAGGACTGGCCGCCGTACGACCCGGTCTTCGACCCGATCGACCGTGTCTTCCTGCCGCGGGCCGACATCGCCACGGAGACCCTGGTCGCCGGGCTCATCGATCTCGGGTGGGAGGTCGACGACGTCACCGCCTACCGGACGGTGCGCGCGTCGCCGCCCCCGGCGGACACGCGTGAGGCGATCAAGGGCGGCGGCTTCGACGCCGTGCTCTTCACGTCCTCCTCGACCGTGCGCAACCTTGTCGGCATCGCCGGCAAGCCGCACAACGTGACCGTCATCGCGTGCATCGGCCCCGCCACTGCCAAGACGGCGGAGGAGCACGGGCTGCGGGTGGACGTGATGGCTCCGGAGCCTTCGGTCCACAAGCTGGCCGAGGCGCTGGCCGAGTTCGGGACGCGGCGCAGACTCTCCGCCCTGGAGGCGGGGGACCCCGTCACCCGGCCGAGCGAGCGGCGGCCGGGTTCCCGTAGGCGGCGTACGGCGCCCTGACGCCTGGGCGTACCGTAAATCACCGGCTTCGCCGAGTTCGTCCTCAAACGCCGGACAGGCTGGATATTCCAGCCTGTCCGGCGTTTGGGGTTGGCCCGGCGCGAGGCCGCGTTCCAAACACAGCGTGAGGTGAGAGAGACAGTGAGCACGTACGGATCGTTCCCCGGGGCCCGGCCCCGCCGGCTGCGGACCACTCCCGCCATGCGGCGCATGGTCGCCGAGACGCGGCTGCATCCGGCCGATCTGATCCTGCCCGCGTTCGTGCGCGAGGGAATCAGCGCCCCGGTGGAGATCGGCGCCATGCCCGGCGTCGTCCAGCACACCCGCGACAGCCTGAAGAAGGCCGCCGTCGAGGCGATGGAGGCCGGGGTCTCGGGGATCATGCTCTTCGGGGTGCCGGAGGAGGCGAAGAAGGACGCCGCCGGGACCGTCGGCACCGATCCGGACGGGATTCTCCAGGTCGCCCTGCGCGATGTGCGCGCGGAGGTCGGCGACGACCTCATCGTCATGTCCGACCTGTGCCTGGACGAGTTCACCGATCACGGGCACTGCGGTGTCCTGGACTCGCAGGGGCGCGTCGACAACGACGCCACCCTTGAGCGGTACGCCGAGATGGCGCAGGTCCAGGCCGACGCGGGCGCCCACGTGGTGGGGCCCAGCGGCATGATGGACGGTCAGATCGGTGTCGTGCGCGACGCGTTGGACCAGGTCGGGCACGAGGACGTCTCCATCCTCGCCTACACCGTCAAGTACTCCTCCGCCTTCTTCGGCCCCTTCCGGGAGGCCGTCGGCTCGTCCCTGAAGGGCGACCGCAAGACGTACCAGCAGGACCCGGCCAACGCCCGTGAGTCCCTGCGGGAGCTGGCGCTCGACCTCGAAGAGGGCGCCGACATGGTCATGGTGAAGCCCGCGGGCCCCTACCTGGACATCCTGGCGAAGGTCGCCGACTCCGTGGACGTGCCGGTCGCCGCGTACCAGATCTCCGGTGAGTACTCGATGATCGAGGCCGCCGCCGAGCGCGGCTGGATCGACCGGGACAAGGCGATCATGGAGTCCCTCACGGGCATCAAGCGCGCGGGCGCGAACATGATCCTCACGTACTGGGCGACCGAGGTGGCCAAGCAGCTCTGAGGATATTGGCGGGTTGACCTCAAGTTTGCTTGAGGTTGCAGAGTGGTGTGCATCGGAGCCCACAGGACGGGCTTTCGACCTTCCGAGGAGGACGCATGCGCGCCGTTGTGCTGCACGAGTTCGGGCCCGCCGAGAACCTGACGTACGAGACCCTGCCCGACCCCGTCGCGGGGCCGGGGCAGGTGCGGATCGCCGTGCGGGCGGCGGGAGTTCACTACGTCGAGACCGTCATGCGGCGGGGCGCGGCGAGCGACATGGCGCCGCCGCTGCCCGAGCTGCCCGCCGTCCTCGGCGGGGAGGCGGCCGGGGTCGTCGACGCGGTGGGCCCCGGTGTGGACGCCGCGTGGCTGGGGCGGTCCGTCGTGACCCCGCGCAGTGCGCCCGGCGGGTACGCCGAGCTCGCCGTGGCCGACCTCGCGCAGCTGCACGAGGTGCCGGACGGGCTCGGGTACGAGGCCGCCGTGACCATGGTGATGACCGGGGCGACGGCCATGGGCCTCCTGGACGCCGCCCGGCTCACCTCCGACGACGTGGTGCTGGTGACGTCCGCCGCCGGTGGCGTGGGGCGGCTCGTGGTGCAGTACGCCCATGCCGTCGGGGCGGTCGTCGTGGGCGCCGCCGGTGGGCCCGAGAAGGTCGAGGCCGTCTGGGAGCTCGGCGCCGATCTCGCCGTCGACTACAACAAGCCCGGCTGGGCGGACCTCGTGCGGGAACGGCTCGACGGGCGTCAGGTGAGCGTCGTGCTCGACGGGGTGGGCGGCGAGAAGTCCGCCGCCGCGTTCGGGCTGATCGGCGAGGGCGGGCGGTACGTGGTCATCGGCTGGTCCTCGCAGGAAGGGTTCGAGCCGGACGCGGGTGTCGTGGAGGAGCGGGGGATCTCCGTCGTCAACGCGCTGCTGGGGCTCATCGAGCACCCCGAGGACGGGCCCGAGCACCAGCGTCGGGCGCTGGAGGCCGCAGCCAAGGGGGAGTTGGTGCCCGCCGTGCAGGCTTTCCCGCTGGCGGAGGCGGCTGCGGCGCACGCGGCCATGGAGCGGCGGGAGACCACGGGGAAGGTCGTGCTGGTGCCTTAGCTCTGCTTCTGGCCTGCCCTGCTTCTCAGCTCTGCTTGAGCAGCTCCGGGAGGCGCGAGAGTCCGTCGGCCGCGTACCCCTCGGCGATTGCGCGGTCCAGGACCGCCTGGAGGGGCTCGAACAGGGCGCCGCTGATGCCCTGTTCGGCGTAGGCGCTCAGGAAGTTGGGCAGGGCGGCCTGATTGACGGCGAGGCTGGACACGTCCGTGAGGTGCTGCCCGGTGTCCAGCGCCTCGGCCGTGCCGGGTACGAGGCTCTGCGTCATGGCGACGACGAAGTCGCCCAGGAGCGGCGCGAATTCGCGGGCCGCGATGCCCTCGGTGCCGATCAGCGCGTAGGCCTGCGCGACGCCCATCACCATCCCGTACATCCCGGTGAGCAGGGACAGGTCGTACAGGGCGGCGAGGCCGGGGTCCTTGCCGACCCACCTGGTGTCCGCGAGGGCCCGCAGCGTGGGGCGGTGCGTCTCGTAGGCGGCCTCGTCCGTGCCGCTGTAGAGGATGTACGCGCCGGGCGTGGCGATCATCTGGGGTACGGCCATGATGCCGCCGTCGATGTACGTGATGCCGTGCTCGGCGGCCCACTGCGCCAACTCCCGTGCCTGGGAGGGCGATCCGTTCGTGAGGTTGACCAGGGTGCGGCCTGCGAGGGCCGTTGCCTCCGGGGCGAGGAGGGCGCGGACGTTCTCGTTGGTGGTGAGGCAGACGATGGTCAGGGGGCTCGCGGTGACGGCGTCTCTCGCGGTGTCCGCCGGGGTCGCGCCCTGGGCGGCCAGGGGGCCCGTCTTGGCCGCGGTGCGGTTCCACACGGTGGTGGGGTGGCCGGCCTTCAGGAGCGCGGAGGCGAGCGCGGTGCCCATGAGGCCGAGGCCCAGGACGGTTACGGGGGACTGAGCGGGCTGCGTGGGCCGTGCGGACATGGCTGTGGAACTCCGATCGGAGGCGTGGGGTGGGAACGCCTCCGATCCTTCCCGCGTACGGAGAAGCGGACAAGTACCTACTTTTTTGTGCGTACTTACCGGGAGGTGGGTGGGGCGCGGTCAGCGGGCCGTGCTCACCACTGCAGGGCGTCCGACGCCGACGTCTGCCAGTACGTGACGAACGCCGAGTCGTCCACGTACACGCCGCCGCCCGGCAGCTTGGCCGCCGCCGTGCCGCCCGCGCCGCCGTTCATCCCGCGGTTGGAGAAGAGGACGCCCAGCTTGTCGGCCTGGTAGCCGTTCGAGCCCTCCGGTGACGACGTGGCGATGCCCGCGTACGCGCTCTTGCCCGGCTCCAGCGTGACGACCGCCTGCGGCACGCTGTCGTCCAGCCACGTGGTGGCGGCCTGTGCGTCGTCGAAGCGGAGGTACGGTGCGCCGTACGCGTAACACGCCTTCGTACCCGTGTTCTTGGCCTTCAGGAGCAGGTGGTTGAGGGGGCTCGCGACCTGCTCGACGGTCACCTTGGTGGTGGCGGCGGTGCAGGTGATCGGCGCCGCCTTGGCGGCGGGCGTCGCGGCCGAAGCGGCGCTGCCGAGCGCGGTGAGGGAGAGCGCGGCGGTGAGGGCCGCGGCGGTGGCGGCGGCTTTGGTGGTGAGTCGCATGGCTGGTCTCTTTCGGTGTGACGGGGCAGACGCGCGTCGCGGCCCAAGGCTTTCGGGCACGGCGTGCTTGTATGGCCCACAGCTTGTGCGGGGATCCGTCCCGGCAGCCGGTGCGGCACGACAGTTGGGGACGCCGGGATGTTCGTACGGCCGTGAGCTGCGAGAACTCCGTTCCCTGGAACGGATGAACGGAATGGGAGAGAGCGTGGGGGCGGGCGATCTCGCGGAGTTGCTCCGGGAGTTGAAGGAGAGGTCGGGGCTCAGTTACGGAGCGCTGGCCAAGCGGTTGCATGTGTCGACGTCGACGCTGCACCGCTATGTGAGCGGGTCGGCCGTACCGACGGAGTTCGCTCCGCTGGAGCGGCTGGCCCGGGTGTGCAAGGCCTCGCGGGAGGAGATGGTCGAGGTCCACCGGCGGTGGATCCTGGCCGACGCGTCGAGAGGCGACCGCAAGGCGGGCGAGGCCGCCTCGCCCGCTGCGACGCCGGATGCTGCCGCTCCGGATGTCGTTGCCCCGGCCGCCGTTACTCCGGCCGCCGTTACTCCGGTCGCCGCCACCCCGCCCGCCGACGATTCGCCCGCCGAGGCCTCCGACGACGTGGGGTCCGGCATCGTGATCGGCCGAGCCCCGACGGCGGGGCGGCCCGGGGGCGGACGGCTGCCCAGGGCGCGTGTGCTCGTCGCCGCCGGTGTGGTCCTCGCGCTCGGCGCCACCGCCGTCGCCGTACGGGCCGCCGACGACAGCGGTGGCCACGACCGCGTCGCCACCGACACCCCGACCGCCTTCGACGGGGGAAAGCGGGGCCCGGACGGCGCGAAGTCCGCGTCGCCGTCCGGCAAGGAGACCGGCAAGGAGTCCGGGAAGGGCGAGCCGGGCAAGGCGGCGAAGGGCTCCGGCGAGCCGCAGGGCGCGGACAAGGGTCCCGGCGGCAGGACGGACGACGGGACAGGAGCCTCCGCCGCCGGGGGCGACGGCAAGGGGGAGGCCGGCAAGGGCGACGCCCCGGTGACCGTCTCCACCCAGGCCCAGTACTGGTACGCACCCTGCGGCCACCCCTACCTCGTCGACAAGGATCCCGCCGACCTCTCCCCGCCCCCCAACGAGCAGGACGCCCCCGGCTGGGTCTCCGCGAACGGCGCGGTCTCCGCCAGGGAGCAGACCGTGAAGCTGGTCGTCCAGGGCACGGGCAAGGACACCGTCGTCCTGGAGTCACTGAACGTCCGCGTCGCCGCAGCCAGCGCCCCGCTCTCGTGGAACAACTACAAGATGGGCTACCTCGGCGTCGGCTGCGGAGGCAAGGTGCCCCAGCACTCCTTCGACCTCAACCTGGACGCGTCGGTGCCCCGCCCGGCCCCCCAGTCCGCGAGCGACGGGTTCCCCTACACCGTGAGCGCGAGCGACCCCGAGGCGTTCTACATCAACGCCACCGCCGAAACCCGCTACGTACGCTGGTACTTGGAACTGGAGTGGTCCAGCGGCGACCGGCACGGCACGGTGCGCATCGACGACACGGGGAAGCCGTTCGCCACGAGCGGCGACCGGGGCCGTCCCGTCTACGGGTTCTCGCTCAACAGCAAGAAGTGGACGAAGACGAACCGGAACAACGACGACGTGCCGGACCCGCCGGCGTAGCGACCTGCACCTGCACCCGCACCTGTCCGGCGGATCAGGCGGCCCAGGCGGATCCGGCGGATCCGGTAGATCGAGCACTGTCCGTATCGCGAAATGAAACTTGTATGCGGCACGGACCGCCTAATCTGCCCGACAACCCAAGGAGCCGCAGATGACCGTCACCGCCGCCGCCGTCCCGAACGCCACCGCCGCCCCCACCCCGCCCCTCGCCGCGCGAGCCGCAGCGGTCGGTGGCTCTCCGGTGCGGGAGATCCTCGCGGTCACCGCCCGCCCCGAGGTCATCAACTTCGCGGGCGGGCTTCCGGCGCCCGAGCTGTTCGACGCGGCGGGGGTCGCCGCCGCGTTCCAGGCGGTCCTGACGGCGACGCCCGGCAGGGCGCTGCAGTACTCCACGACGGAGGGCGAACCCGCTCTCCGCGCCGCGATAGCCGCCAGGACGGCGGCGCGCGGGCTGCCCACCGACGCGGACGATGTGCTCGTCACCACCGGCTCGCAGCAGGCGCTCTCGCTGCTCGCGACGGCGCTCGTGGAGCCCGGGGACACCGTCCTCGTCGAGAACCCCTGCTACCTGGCGGCGCTTCAGGCCTTCGCCTTCGCGGGCGCGCGCGTGGTGCCCGTGCCGTGCGACGAGGCGGGCATCGACCCGGCCGCGCTCGACGAACTCGTCGCCGCGCACCGGCCGAAGCTGCTCTACACCGTCCCCACCTTCCAGAACCCGACGGGCCGCACGCTGCCCGCCGGGCGGCGCGCGGAGGTCGCCGCCGTGGCCGCGCGGCGCGGGCTGTGGATCGTGGAGGACGACCCGTACGGGGAGCTGCGGTTCGAGGGCGAGCGGCTGCCGTGGATCGCGACGTACCCGGGGGCCGAGGACCGCACCGTACTCCTCGGCAGCTTCTCGAAGGTGATGGCTCCGGGTCTGCGGCTCGGCTGGCTGCGGGGGCCCGCGGCGCTGCTGCGGGCGTGTGCGGTGGCCAAGCAGGCGGCGGATCTGCATACGCCGACCGTCAACCAGCTCGCCGCGGCACGGTACTTGGCGGACAACGACCTGGACGCGCACGTCGCCCGTGTCGCGGGGGCGTACCGCGAGCGGCGCGACGCGATGCTGCTGGGCCTCGCGGACGCGTTGCCTGAGGGGTCCAGCTGGATTCGGCCCGAGGGCGGCATGTTCGTCTGGGCGACGCTGCCCGAGGGGTACGACACCGGTGCGCTGCTGCCCGAGGTCGTCAGGCATGACGTGGCGTACGTGCCCGGGGCCCCGTTCTATGCCGGAGAGCCCGACCCCGCGACCCTGCGGATGTGCTTCGTGACGCAGTCCCCCGACGAGATCGCCGAGGGACTGCGGAGGCTCGGAGCCGCACTGGGCGGCTGACGGGGCTCAGAGGCGCTCGGGGGTCCTGATGCCGAGCAGGGCCATTCCCTGGTGCAGGGTGCGGGCCGTGATGTCGCAGAGGAACAGGCGGTTCTCTGCGACGTCCTGCGGCGGCTTCGGCTTGATGACCGGGCACTGGTCGTAGAACGTCGTGTACAGCGACGCCAGTTGGTAGAGGTACGCCGCCAGCTTGTGCGGTGCGTACTCCCCGGCGACCTCGGCGACCGTCTCCGCGAACTGGTCGACGTGCAGGCCCAATGCCCGCTCGGCGGGGGCCAGTTCGAGCTCCGGGTGCGCCTGGGGCGACACGTCGCCCGCCTTGCGCAGGATCGACTGGATACGGGCGTACGCGTACTGGAGGTACACCGACGTGTCGCCGTTCATCGACACCATCTGGTCCAGGTCGAACTTGTAGTCGCGCACCGCCGACGTCGACAGGTCCGCGTACTTCACCGCGCCGATGCCCACCTGGGCGCCGCGCTCGGCGATCTCCTCCTCGGAGAGGTCCTGGGCCTTCTCGCGCACGATGGCCGACGCCCGCTCGATCGCCTCGTCGAGGAGGTCGATCAGGCGTACGGTCTCGCCCTCACGCGTCTTGAACGGCTTGCCGTCCTTGCCGAGTACCGTGCCGAAGCCGAGCTGCACCGCCTCGACGCCGTCGGTCAGCCAGCCCGCCCTGCGGGCCGTCTCGAAGACCATCTTGAAGTGCAGGGACTGCCGCGCGTCCACCACGTACAGCAGGGTGTCGGCCTTGATGTTGAAGACGCGGTCGCGGATCGCGGAGAGGTCGGTGGCCGCGTAACCGAAGCCGCCGTCGGACTTCTGGACGATCAGCGGGGACGGGTTGCCGTCCGGGCCCTTCACGTCGTCGAAGAAGACGCACAGCGCGCCGTTCGACCGGACCGCGACGCCGGACTCCTCCAGCATGCGGCAGGTCTCCGCCAGCATGTCGTTGTACCCGGACTCGCCGACGATGTCCTCGTCGCGGATCTCCACGTCCAGCTTGTTGAAGACCGAGTAGAAGTAGACCTTCGACTCGTCCACGAACCGCTGCCAGATCGCGAGCGTCTCGGGGTCGCCCGCCTGGAGGTCCACCACCCGGCGCCGGGCACGCGTCTTGAACTCCTCGTCGGAGTCGAAGAGCACCTTCGACGCCTTGTAGACGCGGTTGAGGCTGGACATGGCTTCCTCGCCGGCCTCGTCACCTTCCGCGGCCTGGTGGCCCAGCTCGTCCGGGTGCTCGATCAGGTACTGCACGAGCATGCCGAACTGGGTTCCCCAGTCGCCGATGTGGTGGCGGCTGACGACCTTCTCGCCCGTGAACTCGAGGATCCTGACGACGGAGTTGCCGATCACCGAATTCCGGAGGTGGCCGACGTGCATCTCCTTGGCCACGTTCGGCTGGGCCCAGTCGATGACCGTCGTACCCGGCTTCTCCGCGAACGGCACGCCGAGCCGCTCGCCGTCGGCGGCGCGCGCGGCGAGGTTCTCGGTGATCGCCTTGTCGGTGACCGTGACGTTCAGGAAGCCGGGGCCCGAGACCTCGACGTCCTTGATCATGCCGTCGTCGGCGGGGAGAGCGTCCACGACCTTCGTCGCGAGCTCGCGCGGGTTCGCCTTCGCCTTCTTGGCGAGGGCCAGGATCCCGTTGGCCTGGTAGTCGGCCCGGTCGCTTCGTCGCAGCAGCGGGTCGGCGGCGCCGGCCTCCGGCAGGGCAGCCGAGAGGGCGTCCGCGAGGCGCTGGTGGACGGAGGCGGTGAGGGACGTGACCGAGGCCATGGAGTGGATGCCGTTCTCCTCGAGGTTCAGATAGACCCGGCAAGTATCCCACGGGGCACAAAGCCGTTTTCGCTCTCGCGTGGCTTGCTGGGAGAATGGCCGCGACAGCGGTACTCACGTAGAAGAAGATCAGAAGCAGAAAGGCGTGCCGATCGTGGCTCAGAGCACCGATACCACCGACTGGGTCTCCCGCTACGCGGACGAGGTCATCTCCGAGTCGGAGCGTCGTGCCCCGGGCAAACCGGTCGTCGTCGCCTCCGGGCTCTCCCCCTCGGGCCCGATCCACCTGGGCAACCTCCGCGAGGTCATGACCCCGCACCTGGTCGCGGACGAGATCCGGCGGCGCGGGCACGAGGTCAGGCACCTGATCTCCTGGGACGACTACGACCGCTACCGCAAGGTCCCGGCAGGCGTCCCCGGCATCGACGAGTCCTGGGCCGCGCACATCGGCAAGCCCCTCACCTCCGTGCCCGCCCCGGCCGGTTCCGCGTACGCGAACTGGGCCGAGCACTTCAAGGCGGCCATGACCGAGGCGCTCGACGAGCTGGGCGTGGAGTACGACGGGATCAGCCAGACCGAGCAGTACAACGCGGGCGTCTACCGCGAGCAGGTCCTGCACGCGATGAAGCACCGCGGTGACATCGACGCGATCCTGGACCAGTACCGAACCAAGAAGGCCCCCGGGAAGGGCGGCCAGAAGCAGTCGCAGAAGCCCGTCGACGAGGCCGAGCTCGAGGCCGCCGAGGGGTCCGGCGCCGCGAGTGAGGACGACGGCAGCGGCGGCTCCAGCGGGTACTTCCCGTACAAGCCGTACTGCGGGGCGTGCGAGAAGGACCTGACGACGGTCACGTCGTACGACGACGAGAGCACCGAGCTTTCGTACGTGTGCGCGGACTGCGGGCACACCGAGACGGTCCACCTCAGCGAGTTCAACCGCGGCAAGCTGGTCTGGAAGGTCGACTGGCCCATGCGCTGGGCGTTCGAGGGCGTCATCTTCGAGCCGAGCGGCGTGGACCACTCGTCTCCCGGGTCGTCCTTCGTGGTCGGCGGGCAGATCGTGCGCGAGATCTTCGACGGCGTGCAGCCGATCGGTCCGATGTACGCGTTCGTCGGCATCTCCGGCATGGCGAAGATGTCGTCCTCCAAGGGCGGTGTGCCGACCCCGGCCGACGCCCTGAAGATCATGGAGGCGCCGCTCCTCCGCTGGCTCTACGCCCGCCGCAGGCCCAACCAGTCCTTCAAGATCGCCTTCGACCAGGAGATCCAGCGGCTCTACGACGAGTGGGACAAGCTGGACGCGAAGGTCGCCGACGGCTCCGCGCTGCCCGCCGACGCCGCCGCGCACTCGCGTGCGGTGCGCACGGCCGCCGGTGAGCTGCCGTCGACGCCGCGTCCGCTGCCGTACCGGACGCTCGCGTCCGTCGCGGACGTCACGGCGGGCGCGGAGGACCAGACCCTGCGCATCCTGCGCGACCTGGACCCCTCCGACCCGATCTCGTCCCTGGACGAGGCGCGGCCCCGGCTCGACCGCGCCGAGAACTGGATCACCACCCAGGTCCCGGCCGACGCCCGCACGATCGTGCGCGCGGAGCCGGACGCGGAGCTGCTCGCGTCCCTGGACGAGGAGGGCCGCGAGTCGCTGCGGCTGCTCCTTGAGGGCCTGGACTCGCACTGGTCCCTCGACGGTCTGACGCACCTGGTGTACGGCGTGCCGAAGGTGCAGGCCGGATTCTCCCCGGACGCGACGGCGAAGGATCTCCCCCCGGAGATCAAGGTCGCCCAGCGCTCGTTCTTCGCGCTCCTGTACCGCCTCCTGGTCACCCGGGAGACGGGCCCGCGCCTGCCCACGCTGCTGCTCGCCGTGGGCGCGGAGCGGGTGCGCAAGCTTCTTGGCGCGTAGCGCTTACGCAGAGGGGGGCGCCGTCCAGTTTCTGGGCGGCGCCCCCTTTTGCGTGCCGGGGACTGGACCGCCGCGAAGCGAAGGACGTAAGGGAGAGTGCGGCGAGGGGCGGCGTGGAGGTGCGCTGCATCCTTTGGATTACCGGGAGATCACTCCGGGGCAGGATGAACAACGCCCCGGGGCGAGTGATCGTGGACGTATGAAGGAAATCATCTCCATCGTCGGATGGGTCGTCGGGATCCAGGGCGCGCTCGGCTTCGCCGGGCGCCAGTTCGGGGACGGGCCCTGGGGGCTCTTCCACAAGTGGTGGGACATCCCCACCCCCGGCTACCTCGCCCTGTTCATCGTCGGCGCCGCCCTCGCCGTCTGGGGCGAGAGCAGCAAGAGCCGCGCCCGCAGCAGGGGTTGAGCCTCCAGGCCCCCCTCCGCTACGCGCTGTACTCGGAGTCCAGGTCCTCCTGGTAGCGCCCCCGGAAGTCCCGCAGGTAGGGCCGCAGCGTGCTCTCCGCCGGAGGGCCGCCCGCCTGGCCCGTGACGCCGTACAGGTCCATCAAGTACAGGCCGAACTGCCGGGCGTTGGGGTAGTCCCCGAGCTCGCTCACGTACTTGCGGAACGCCGCGAAGTACGCGTCCTCGCGCGACACGTCGTCCGGGAGCCCTGACGCGTCGGGCAGCGGCTCCAGATCCTCCGGGGCCTCCTCGATCGCGTCGCCCTCGACCGGGGCCTGCTCCTCGCGCGGGCCCGGAATCAGATGCTGGCCCCCGAGGGGGCGCGTGCGGCCGGGACCCGCGGGCACCGGGAACGCGGCCTCCGGGTGAGCGGCGGCCTCAGCCCCGGCGTTGCCCTGCTCGTCGAAGTACGCCTGCTGCTGCTCCAGGTAGGCCTGCTGGTCGGCATAGGCCTGCTGCTCGGCGTACGCCTGCTGGTCCGCGTACCACTGGTCGTGCGGCTCTTCGGGAACGTACGAAGGCTGCTGAGCCGCGAACCACGGGCTCACTTGCGCAGCTTCGGGCTCCGGCTCCGGCTGGGGCTGTTGCTGTTGCGAGTCCTGCGTCTGTGCCTGTGCCTGCGTCTGCGCCTGCGTCTGTGCCTCCGCCGCCAGCTGCGGCGCGGACGGCGCCACCAGCTCCGGCTGCTGCGGCTCCGCCGGAACCGGCGTCGGCGCCGGCGGAAGCAGCGCGGGCTCGATGCCCGCCGCCGCGAGCCCGGCGGGAGCCGTCTCCGCCAGCGGAACGCCGAAGCGCGCCAGGCGCAGCGGCATCAGGGATTCCACCGGGGCCTTGCGGCGCCAGTTGCGGCCGAAGCGGGCCTGTAGGCGGGCCTGGTAGATCAGGCGGTCCTGCTCCAGCTTGATGACCTGCTCGTAGGAGCGCAGCTCCCACAGCTTCATCCGGCGCCACAGCTTGAAGGTGGGCACGGGGGAGAGGAGCCAGCGCGTGAGGCGTACGCCCTCCATGTGCTTGTCGGCGGTGATGTCCGCGATCCGGCCCACCGCGTGCCGCGCCGCCTCGACCGAGACCACGAACAGGATCGGGATGACGGCGTGCATGCCCACGCCCAGCGGGTCCGGCCAGGCGGCAGCGCCGTTGAAGGCGATCGTCGCGGCGGTCAGCAGCCACGCCGTCTGACGGAGCAGCGGGAAGGGGATGCGGATCCACGTCAGGAGCAGATCCAGCGCCAGCAGGACGCAGATGCCCGCGTCGATGCCGATCGGGAAGACCACCGAGAAGCCGCCGAAGCCCTTCTGCTCGGCCAGGTCACGCACGGCCGTGTACGACCCCGCGAAACCGATCGCGGCGATGACGACCGCACCGGCTACGACGACGCCGATGAGTATCCGGTGCGTGCGTGTCAGCTGCATCGCGGCCACCCGCGAACCCCTCCCTGTTCGGTTTGTTGCGAGCGACAGCCTGGCACACGCATACGGAACGCGATGTGCCGGTACGGCAGGAGCCCGGCCACCGAGGGGCCGGGCTCCACAACTGCCTTGACTGCGCCGCGAGTTGCACGCGTGGCGCGTGCCGCGGTCTCCGCGTCCTGCGTCAGCTCTTGGGCTTGCTGCTGGACTTGCTGCTCGATTTGCTGCTGGACTTGGAGGCGCTCGACTTCGGCTTGTCCGACTTGGAGTCGTCCGACTTGGGGCTCTCCGAGCCCTTCGGCGACGAGGACGAGTCGCCGCCCGCCTTGTTCGCGGAGACGACCGCCTCCGAGGCCTCCTTGGCGGCCTTCTCGGCCGACTTGGACAGCTCCTTCGCGCTCGGCGCCTTGTCGCCCGCCAGGCCCGCTCCGTTGTAGTCGATCGTGACGATCGCGTTCTCCACGCGCGTCACGACCGTCTGCTGCTTGAAGTTTTCCTTGTCCTTCTTCAGGTCGTACGTCACGACCGTCGTCTGGTCGCCCATGCCGGGCACCGGCTCCGTCTTGACGCTCTTCGCGCCCTCCGTCGCCTGCGCGTCCGCGACCTGCTTCGCGAAGCTGTTCTGCGCGCGCTTGGCGCCGCTGCCCAGCGACGCGTCCGAGTCGAAGCGCATCAGCGAGACGCGGAGCCAGCGGAACTGCGAGCCGTCGACGCCGTTGTTGTCGAGGCTGTCCCAGGAGCAGGTGCCACGCGCCGACGTGTCGTCGGACGTGCCCGCCTTGCCCGACTTGTCCTTCGCCTTCGGGACGAGGTCCTCGAGCGACTTCTTCGACAGGACCTCGCAGGGCTCGGGCAGCTTGCTGAACGCCGCCTTCTCCACGGTCGCGGCCTTGTCCTTGCCCTTGCCCGAGGCCGAGGCGGAGGCCTTCGAGCCCGAGTCCTTCTTGGCCTCGTCCGAGCCCGAGTCGGAGGAGCAGCCGGAGGCAACGAGGATCACCGGTACGGCGGCTGCGCAGGTGAGTATGCGGGTGAGTCGCTGTGCTGGTCGGTGCATGGTTCCTTCACTCGAGTCACTCAGGACGGCTGTCGTCTGTCGGCGGTTCGATGGGCCACGGTACGCCGTGCCCGACGTGGACGACTCCGCTTCCGGAGAGCCGGCCACCCCCGCGAACCGTCCCTAATCGGAGAAGCTGTCGGCCAGCTTTCCGGCCAGTTCCTGCGCCTTGTCCTGCATTTCCTTGCTGTCGGGGATGTCGGTGCGACGCCCCGGCTGCTCGTCGTACTCGACGGTCACGATGACGTTCGACGTGCGGAACACCACAGTCACCGTGCGGTGCCGGGTCGCGGACCCGGACGTCGTGAGCGCGTCGTCGAGGAAGGCCTCGTCGCCCAGGTCGTCGAGGATGCGGGGCTCGAGGCCGAGGGGCGTGACGGCCTCCTGGGGGGAGTCGCCGGAGTCACCGGACCCACTGTTGTCCCCGTCACCCTTGCCGTCACCCTTGCCCGACTTGTCGGCATCTGTACTGGAATCGTCGGACGGCTCGCCCCCCGTTCCCTCGTCCTCGCCGTCACCCTCACCTTCACCGGCGGTCGGGGTGCCGGAGGGCTCGGGCAGGTCCGCCTTCTGCACCTTCGAGGAGTAGACCTCCGTGGCGCGGGTGTCGTCGCTGACGCCGCCGTCGTACGACACGATGCGCTCGAAGTCGACGAGCAGATGGTGGGTGGCGTCGGAGGACTCCACCTTCCAGCGGCAGCCCACACGCCGGTCGGTGTCGAAGGTGACGGTGGGGGCACCCTCGTACGCCTTCTCCTGCTGCTCCTCGTCCGGCATCTCCTTGATGCCGGGCAGCATCGAGTCGAGCGTGCCGCGGTCGACCTGGCCGCAGGGTTCGGTGAGCGTGCGGTACTTGCCGGGCTCGGCGGCCGCGGTCGTGCCGCCGGTGTCGCCGGGCTTGGAGTCGTCCGGCTCACCGCCGAGCGCGCCCCCGCCCGTGCAGCCGGCGAGCAGCGCCGCGAGGAGAGCTGCGACGCCTGGTACGTAGGCCTTCCGCTGCACCGTGTGGGCTCCTTCGCGCCGGGGATATTGGGTTGCCGCTGATGGGCGACCGGTGGACACAATGTGTATCGCACGCAATGCCGTGGACGCCGGTCCGTCGTACCTTTCGTTGACCTTGGCGCCGGTATTTGCGCTACGAGACGTTCGACACGCCTGTTCAACTACAGCTAACTATGGGCAATTACGGGCAACTACGGGGGAATGAGGACGCTATGTCGTACGTGGAGGTTCCCGGGGCAAAGGTACCGATCCGGATGTGGACGGACCCGGCGTCGGTCGAGGACGTCGCACTCCAGCAGCTCCAGAACGTGGCGACCCTGCCCTGGATCAAGGGCCTGGCCGTCATGCCGGACGTCCACTACGGCAAGGGTGCGACGGTCGGCTCGGTGATCGCCATGCAGGGGGCGGTGTGTCCCGCGGCGGTGGGTGTGGACATCGGCTGCGGAATGTCCGCGGTCAAGACCTCGCTGACGGCGAACGACCTGCCGGGCGATCTGTCGCGGCTCCGGTCGAAGATCGAGCAGGCGATTCCGGTGGGGCGGGGGATGCATGACGATGCCGTGGATCCGGGGCGGTTGCACGGGTTCGGGACGTCCGCCTGGGACGACTTCTGGTCGCGCTTCGACGGGATCGCCGATGCGGTCAAATTCCGTCAGGATCGGGCAACGAAGCAGATGGGAACGCTCGGATCCGGGAATCACTTCATCGAGTTCTGTCTCGATGAGTCGGGTTCGGTCTGGCTGATGCTGCACTCCGGCTCCCGGAACATCGGCAAGGAGCTGGCCGACCACCACATAGGGGTGGCCCAGAAACTGCCGCACAACCAGGGAATCATCGACCGTGACCTGGCGGTCTTCATCGCGGACACCCCGCAGATGGCGGCCTACCGGAACGACCTCTTCTGGGCGCAGGAGTACGCGAAGTACAACCGCTCGATCATGATGGGGCTCTTCCAGGACGTGGTCCGCAAGGAGTTCAAGAAGGCGAAGCCGGCCTTCGAGCCGGTGATCTCCTGCCACCACAACTACGTCAGCGAAGAGCGGTACGACGGGATGGACCTGCTGGTCACGCGGAAGGGCGCGATCCGTGCGGGCAGCGGCGACTTCGGGATCATCCCCGGCTCGATGGGCACGGGTTCGTACATCGTGAAGGGCCTCGGCAACGCGGCTTCCTTCAACTCGGCCTCGCACGGCGCCGGCCGGAGGATGAGCCGCAACGCCGCGAAGAAGCGCTTCTCGACGCAGGACCTGGAGGAGCAGACGCGGGGCGTCGAGTGCCGCAAGGACTCGGGCGTCGTGGACGAGATCCCCGGCGCCTACAAGCCGATCGAGAAGGTCATGGAGCAGCAGAGCGATCTGGTGCAGGTCGTGGCCAAGCTGAAGCAGGTCATCTGCGTGAAGGGCTGAACGGCAACAGCCTCCCTGGCCCGCCCCCGCCCCCGACCCCGCCCTCCGAACCCGCCCCCGACGTCACAGCCCCCGACGTCACAGCTCCCGGTGGATCTTCGTGTTCGAGGCCTGGGCGCGGGGGCGGACCACCAGGAGGTCGATGTTGACGTGGGGCGGGCGGGTTACCGCCCAGGTGATCGTGTCCGCCACGTCGTCCGCCGAGAGGGGGGCGGCCACGCCCGCGTAGACCTTCGCGGCCTTCTCCGTGTCGCCGCCGAAGCGGGTCGTGGCGAACTCCTCCGTCTTGACCATGCCGGGGGCCACCTCGATGACGCGGACCGGGGTGCCGACGATCTCCAGGCGCAGGGTCTCGGCGAGTACGTGCTCGGCGTGCTTGGCGGCCACGTAGCCACCGCCGCCCTCGTACGTGCCGTGGCCCGCCGTGGAGGAGAGGACCACGATCGTGCCGTCGCCGCTGGCGGTGAGCGCGGGGAGCAGGGCCTGGGTGACGTTCAGGGTGCCGATGACGTTCGTCTCGTACATCTGGCGCCAGTCGGCCGGGTCGCCGGTGGCGATGGTGTCGGCGCCGAGCGCGCCGCCCGCGTTGTTCACCAGGACCGCGATCTTGCGGAAGGCGGTGGCGAACTCGTCCACGGCCGCGCGGTCGGTGATGTCGAGCGCGTACGCCATCGCGTCGTGGCCCGCGGCCGTGAGCTCGGCGGCGAGGGCCTCGATGCGGTCCTTGCGGCGGGCGGTGAGGACGACGCGGTAGCCGGCGGCCGCGAGTCCGCGCGCGGTGGCGGCGCCGATGCCGCTGCTCGCGCCGGTGACGATCGCGATGCGGGTGGCGGCGGGCGCGGCGTTCGCGGCGGCGGTCATGGCTGCTCCTTGGGCGTGCGGGTGTTCCGGCGTGGGCGTGCGGGTGTTCCTGGTCTGTTCCGTCAGGATAGTTCGCCGGGTTAACGACCTCGTGGCGCGTACATGATCACGGCCATGCCCGCGAGGCAGATCAGCGCCCCGGTCACGTCCCAGCGGTCGGGCCGGTAGCCGTCGGCGACCATGCCCCAGGCGATCGATCCGGCGACGAAGACCCCGCCGTACGCGGCGAGGATGCGGCCGAACTCGGCGTCGGGCTGGAGCGTGGCCACGAAGCCGTAGATGCCGAGGGCGATGACGCCCGCGCCGATCCAGGCCCAGCCCTTGTGTTCGCGTACGCCCTGCCAGACGAGCCAGGCGCCGCCGATCTCGAAGAGTGCGGCGAGGACGAAGAGGGCTGCGGAGCGGGCGACGAGCATGGGGGAATCGTGGCACGGGGCTTGTGGGTGCTCGCCGTTGCCAGGCCGCTGTCCGGCCGCTGTCCGGCCGTTGCTCGTCCCGGGGTGTCTCTGCGTCGTACGCTATCTGTTCCGCGCAGGTTTCTTGAGGTGGAGGAAGGGGTCCGTCGTGGCCGAGAACGCGACCGGTGCCGGTGCGCGGCGTGCCGCTCTGGTGGAGGAGCTCTCCGTCGAGTCGCGGCGCTACATGGCGTCGTACGCCCTCTTCAATCAGGCCGTCGCCGACCATCTGAAGCTGCACCCCACCGATCTGCAGTGCCTGAACCTGCTCAGCCTGGAGGCCGAACCCGTCACGACCGGCCGCATCGCCGAGCTGACGGGTCTGACGACCGGCTCGGCGACGCGGCTCGTGGACCGTCTGGAGCGGGCGGGCTATGTCGTGCGGGAGCGCGACGCCGTCGACCGGCGGCGGGTCCTGGTCTCGACGGTGCCGGACGCGGTGGCGGAGTTCGGGCGGATGTGGGACAAGCTCGGGGGCGGCTGGTTCGCCCTCTTCGAGCGGTACGACGACGATGAACTGGACCTGCTCATCGGACACATGCGCCGCACCGTGGAGTTCAGTGCGGCGCAGGTGGCGCGGTTGCGGGGCGGGGGGTTGGACGAGTCTTAGGCGAGGCCTGGGGCCTTGAGGCCTGGGCGAGGCCTAGTGGTGCTGGTCCTCCTGCGGTTTGCGCGGGAGGAGTCGGACCAGTGCGCAGCACAGCAGCGTGACGCTCGCGACGACGGCGAGGGTGACGGTCATGGCGTGGGCCGGGCCGCCGCCGTCTGCGGTCTTGAAGAAGACGGTGACGACGGTGGCCGCGCCGATCGCGTTGGCCAGCTGCTGGACCGCGCTGAGCGATCCGCTCGCGCTGCCCGCTTCCTGGGGCGCGATGTCGCCGATGGTGATGTCGTAGACGGTGCCGAAGCAGGTGCCCATGCCGAGGCCGATGACGAGCATGGGCGGCACGAGGGCCCAGCTGCCGGTGTCCGTGCCGGAGTTGGCGACGAGGGCCAGCAGGTAGCCGGTGCCGGTCAGGATGATCAGCAGGCCTACGAGGACGAGGGTGCGGCCCAGTTTTCCGATGAGGCCGTGGCAGGCGATGGACGCGACGACGATGCCCGCGGAGAGCGGGATGAGGCCGAGCGCGGTGCCTGAGGGCGTACGGCCGAGGCCTTCTTGCAGGTAGAGCGAGATGACGTAGAGCAGTCCGGACACGGCGGCGGAGAAGGCGACGCAGAGGACGAGCCCGGAGGTGAAGCCGCGGTTGCGCAGCAGCGAGGGCTGGATCAGCGGGTTGGGCGCGGTGCGCTGACGGCGGCAGAAGAGCGCGAAGAAGACCAGGCCCGCGGCGATCAGGAGCAGGGGCGTGGCGGTCCAGCCGTTCGTGGAGCCCTCGATGAGGCCGGACAGCAGTCCGAGCATGGTGGCGCCGAGGAAGGCGGAACCGGTGGCGTCGATCGAGGTGGAGCTGTCGCCGGGGTCCTTGGGGAGGAGTCGGACGGCGGCGGCGAGGGCGACGCCGCCGAGCACGAGGTTGATCAGGAACATGGGGCGCCAGCCGAGGCCGCCGAGGTCGGCGTCGATCAGGAACCCGGCGAGGATGGGGCCGCCGACGGCGGAGAGTCCCATGGCGGGGGCGAACAGGCTGAACGCCTTGCCGATCTCCTCGCGGGGCCAGACCGCGCCGAGGATGCCGAAGCCCTGCGGGATGACGAGCGCGCCGAAGGCGCCCTGTGCGAGGCGGGCGACGGTGATCGACTCGGGGCTGAAGGCGAGCCCGCAGGCGACGGAGGCGAGCGTGAAGCCGCCGAGGCCGAGCAGGAAGAGGCGCCGGCGTCCGTACTTGTCGCCGAGGCGTCCGCCGATGACCAGGAGAACTCCCAGGGCGAGCGCGTAGGAGGCGCCGAGCCACTGGATGAGGCCGGGGCCGCCGCCGAGGTCCTTGGCGATGGTGGGGGCGGCGATGTTGGTGATGGTGGCGTCGACGAGGTCGAGGATGTCGGCGGCGAGGATCACGCCCAGGACGGCCCAGCGTTTTCGTGGGGGGAGGGGGGTCTGTGGTGCGGGTGGTGCGGGTGGGGTGGGGGGTGAGGTCGGTGTGGAGGGGGGTTGGGTTTCGGTGGGCATGGGGTTCCTTCGGGTGAGGAGTGCTGGAGCCGCGCGTTGGAGCCGCGCGCTGGAGCCGGGTGGTGGAGCTGCGTCGTGGAGCCGTGTGGTGCGAGGTGGCGCAGTCACGGCGCAGAATGACCGGCGCTGTGCAGAAGCTGCGTCACGCAGATAAATGTCCTGGAGGATGGCTGCGCTGTCAAGGCTGTTTACGGGGCGTTGTCAGACCCTCGCCGTACCGTGGGCGGCATGGAGAGATCGCCGTTGGCAGGGCCTGGGCTGGTTCGCTGGTCGGAGGGTGACTTCGGGTTGCTGGTCGCCTGCAACTCCGCCGAGATGACCGCGCACTTGGGCGGGCCGGAGACGCAGGAGCAGTTGGTCTCCCGGCACCGTCGCTACCTGGCGTTGGAGGAGCGGGGGCAGATGTTCCGGATAACGCTCGGCGGCGATTCCGTCGGGTCCATCGGGTTCTGGGAGACGTCCTGGCAGGGGGAGTCCGCCTGGGAGACGGGCTGGAGCGTGCTGCCGGGGTTCCAGGGGCGGGGCATCGCCGCGGCGGCCGCGCGGCTGGTCGTCGGGGAGGCTCGGGCCACCGGGCGGCACCGGCGGCTGCACGCCTTTCCCTCCGCGGACCACGCGGCTTCCAACGGGGTGTGCCGGAAGGCCGGGTTCACGCTGGGGGGCGAGCACGACTTCGAGTATCCGAAGGGGACCTGGATGCGGTGCAACGACTGGAGCGTGGAGCTGAGCGCCGCGGACTGAGCGGCTCCTGACCGGCCTGACCGGGCCTCAGGCCCCAGGCCCCAGGCCCCTGGCCCCAGGCCCCAGGCCCCAGGCCCCAACCCTCAGGTCACTGCGGCGCGTACGCCGTCGGAGGTACGCCCACCGTCGTCGTGAAGTCCCTGATCAGGTGGGCCTGGTCGGCGTAGCCCAGGGTGGTCGCCAGCGTCGCCCAGTCCACCTCCCGCTCCGTCTCCGCGTGTTCGAGGGCCTCGTGGATCCGGTGGCGCAGGATCAGCCACTTCGGGCCGACTCCCACGTACGCGGAGAACAGCCGTTGCAGCGTCCGTACGGACATGCCCTCCGCTCGGGCGAGTTCGCCGACCCGGCGGATCCCGCGGTCCGTGCGGATGCGTTCGGCGAGGGCCATGGCCAGGTCGGCCTGGGGGTCGGGCGTGGGGCCGACGGCCAGGAGGAACGCGTCCAGTGCCGCCAGGCGGGCCTGCTCCTCGTCCGGGGTCAGGACGGCGTCCACCGCGCCTTGCGGAACCTCGGCGAAGACCTCTTCGAGGGGCAGCAGCCGCCGGCCCGTCCAGGCGGACACCGGCCGCGTGGGCGCGAACGGGCGGAAGCCGCCGGGGCGGAACTTCACCCCGCACACCCGGCCGCGCCCCTCCAGCTTCTGGGTGAAGAGGTCGAGCCCGATGCCCGCCACCTCGGCGAAGGGCTCCTGGCCGGGGAGGGTCTGGAAGACGACGTTCACGGACGGGTGCGGGACGACGTGCGAGGCGTACGGCTGGGAGAGGTCCCAGTCGATCAGCCAGTACTGCTCCACGTAGGGGCGCAGGGCGGGCGTCGGCAGGTGGCGGCGGAACCGTGCGTGGGCGAAGAGACCGGCGGCGTCGACGATGCCCTTGGTGTCGCTGCGGGGGGTCGGGGCGGGGTCGGGGCCGCAGGTGGGCTCGGGGGCGTCGGCCATGGCTGGATCGTATGCCGGGGGTCTGCCGCCGTCGCCGTGTCGCGTTTCTTCAAGCCGTCGGGGCCCTCGCCGCCCTACGGTCACGGCATGACTGAGAACAGCATCGCCGACCTTTTGAAGGCGGCAACGGCTCACGCCGTCCCGGTGGTACGCGCCATCCCCGACGACCGGCTCACCGACCCCACCCCCTGCGCCGAGTACGACGTAAAAGCCCTGCTCAACCACCTCTTTCAGGTGATCGTCCAGTTTCAGGCGCTGGCCGCCAAGAAGGACTCCGCGTTCGGCGAGACCCCCGATGTCGTCGCCGAGAGCCCCGACTGGCGCGACCGTTTCGCCGATGAGGCGGCGAAGCTGGTGGCCGGCTGGGCCGAGCCCGGCGCCGAGGAGGGCACCACGGGTGCGATGGACATGCCCGCGCGGACCGTCGGCTGCATGGTCCTGCTCGACCTGACCGTGCACGCCTGGGACCTGGCGCGCGCCACGGGCCAGGACTTCGAGGCGGCCCCCGAGAGCAGCGGTGTCGTCGCCGCGCTGCGGGAATCGGTCGCGGGGCTCGGCCCGACGGCCCGGAAGATGGGTGTCTTCGGGGAGCCGGTCGCCGTGCCCGAGGGGGCCGATGAGCTGGAGCGGCTCCTGGCGGAGACGGGCCGCGACCCCCGCTGGACGCCTGCTGGGCGCGCTTCGGCCTAGCCGGCGCCCGCCCTCACCACCGTTGAGGCACGTCCGAAGCCGTCCGGGAATACCCCCTGGCCCATCACCGTTCCGTAGGTATAGTTGAACCGTCAACAACCTCGCGGAGAGTGAGTCAGCCATGCAGTCCGGATCCGGCATGCAGTTCGGGATCTTCAGCGTCGGCGACGTGACGCCGGACCCCACCACGGGCCGCACCCCCACCGAGCACGAGCGCATCAAGGCCATGGTGGCCATCGCGCTGAAGGCCGAGGAGGTCGGGCTCGACGTCTTCGCGACCGGCGAGCACCACAACCCGCCGTTCGTCCCCTCCTCGCCCACCACGATGCTCGGCTACATCGCCGCCCGCACCGAGAACCTGATCCTCTCCACCTCCACCACCCTCATCACCACGAACGACCCGGTGAAGATCGCCGAGGACTTCGCGATGCTCCAGCACCTGGCCGGCGGGCGGGCCGACGTGATGATGGGGCGCGGCAACACCGGCCCGGTCTACCCGTGGTTCGGCAAGGACATCCGCCAGGGCATCAACCTCGCCGTCGAGAACTACGCGCTCCTGCACCGGCTGTGGCGCGAGGACGTCGTGACGTGGGAGGGCAAGTTCCGTACGCCCCTCCAGTCGTTCACCTCGACGCCCCGCCCCCTCGACGGCGTCGCGCCCTTCGTCTGGCACGGCTCCATCCGCTCCCCGGAGATCGCCGAGCAGGCCGCGTACTACGGCGACGGCTTCTTCCACAACAACATCTTCTGGCCGCAGGAGCACACCAAGAAGATGGTCGACCTCTACCGCCGCCGCTTCGCGCACTACGGGCACGGCACCGAGGAGCAGGCGATCGTCGGGCTCGGCGGTCAGGTGTTCATGCGGAAGAACTCCCAGGACGCGGTCAAGGAGTTCAGGCCGTACTTCGACAACGCGCCCGTCTACGGGCACGGTCCTTCCCTTGAGGAGTTCACCTCCCAGACGCCGCTGACCGTCGGCTCCCCGCAGCAGGTGATCGACCGGACGCTGTCCTTCCGCGACAGCGTCGGCGACTACCAGCGGCAGCTGTTCCTGATGGACCACGCCGGCCTGCCCCTCAAGACCGTCCTGGAGCAGCTGGACATCCTGGGCGAGGAGGTCGTCCCGGTCCTGCGCGAGGAGTTCGCCAAGAACCGCCCGGCGAACGTCCCGGACGCACCGACGCACGCCGCACGCGTGGCGGCCGCTGCTCAGGCTGAGGAGGTCACCGCATGAACACCCTGAAGCTCGTCGTCGTATCCGCGGGACTGAGCGTCCCCTCCTCCACCCGCCTCCTCGCCGACCGCCTGGCCGCGGCCACCGGACGGCACACCGAGGCGGAGCTCCAGGTCGTCGAACTCCGCGACCTGGCCGTGGAGATCGCGCACAACTACGTCACCGGGTTCCCCGGCCCGCAGCTGGGCGCGGCGGCGGAAGCGGTGCGGGGCGCGGACGGCCTGATCGTCGTCACGCCGGTCTTCTCCGCCTCGTACAGCGGCCTTTTCAAGTCGTTCTTCGACGTGCTGACCGTCCTGGACAAGGACGCGATCGCCGGTACGCCGGTCCTGATCGCGGCGACCGGCGGCACCCCGCGCCATTCGCTGGTCCTGGAGCACGCGATGCGTCCGCTCTTCGCCTACCTGCGGGCGGTGGTCCTGCCGACGGCCGTGTACGCGGCGTCCGAGGACTGGGGCGCGGACGGCCTGGACGAGCGCATCGAGAGGGCCGCGGCCGAACTGGCCGGAATCATGCGGCCCGCGGCGGGCCGTGCGGAGGAGCTTGCCGGGGACCTGGCCGAGGACCTTGCCGAGGAGCTCGTCCCCTTCGAGCGGCAGCTCGCGGCGCTGCGGCCGGAGTAGGAACTGCGGGGGCGCGGGGCCTCAGGGCCACACCAGGCAGTACGCCTGATGCCCCGCGTCGTGCAGCCGGTGGCTGAAGTCCTGCCATTCGTGCAGCAGTTGGTAGACGTTGAACGCGTCGCGCGGGCCGCCGCGGTCGGGGACCGTGGACCAGATGAACGCGGCGGCGCCGACCGACTCCTCGCCGATGCCGCGCAGCGGGTCGACGACCGTCATGGGGAGCTTCACCACGGCGTAGTCGGGGTGCAGGACGACCAGTTCGAGTGGGGGGACCTTGTTCAGGGGTATGCCCTCGATGCCGGTCAGGACCATCGCGGCCACCGTCTCCGGCTTGATCTTCGTGAACATGCCGCCCATGCCCAGCTCGTCGCCGCCGAGCTCTTCGGGGCGCATCGAGATGGGCACACGGGCGGCGGTCGCGCCGTCCGGGGCTCCGAAGTACTTGTAGGTCACCCCGCCCACCCGGCCACTCCTGGTTCCTGCCCGGTCCTGCTCCGTCTCGCCCCGTGCCAAGGCCTCTGCCTCGGCCGCTTCCGCCTCGCGCCGGTGCTTGCCGATCCGCCGGGCACGCCGCGGGCCCAGGCCGTCGGTCCCCTCGCCCAGTCCGCCACCGCGATGCATATCTCCACCCGACTGCTTTTCCAGGGCGCCCGCCCCTGCTTTTCTAGGCCTCGCGGCCCCCGCCGCGCAACCCGATCATCGTGTCAGTGACCTCCCCCACGGTCACCGGCTAAAACGTCGAGTGAAACACCTGTCCGCAGGATGTCCGAAGCCTCTGACACCATGGTTCATGTGAGCTTCCCGTATAGCGCCCCAGTTTCGCAGACTCTCTTCGACCGTGCGGCGGCCGTGACGCCCGGCGGTGTGAACTCTCCCGTGCGCGCTTTCCGCGCCGTGGGCGGTACGCCCCGCTTCATGGTGTCCGGTACCGGTCCGTACCTCACGGACGCCGACGGCCGTGAGTATGTTGACCTCGTCTGCTCGTGGGGGCCGATGATCCTCGGCCACTCCCACCCCGATGTGATCGCCGCCGTCCAGGAGGCCGTCGCCCGCGGCACGTCCTTCGGCACGCCCGGTGAGGGCGAGGTCGCGCTCGCCGAGGAGATCGTCGCGCGCATCGAGCCCGTCGAGCAGGTGCGGCTCGTCTCCAGCGGCACCGAGGCGACGATGTCCGCGATCCGCCTCGCGCGCGGGTTCACCGGCCGCGCCAAGATCATCAAGTTCGCCGGGTGTTACCACGGTCACGTGGACGCGCTGCTGGCCGCGGCGGGCTCCGGCCTGGCCACGTTCGGGCTCCCGGACACCCCGGGCGTCACCGGCGCCCAGGCGGGCGACACCATCGTCGTTCCGTACAACGACCTTGAGGCCGTGCGCGCCGCGTTCGCCGCGAACGCCGGTGAGGTCGCCTGTGTCATCACGGAGGCGTCGCCGGGCAACATGGGCGTCGTGCCGCCGGTCGAGGGCTTCAACCAGGGCCTGGCCGACCTGTGCCGGGAGAACGGCGCGCTGTACATCTCGGACGAGGTGATGACCGGCTTCCGTACGTCGAAGGCGGGCTGGTTCGGCGTCGACGGCGTGCGGCCCGACCTGATGACCTTCGGCAAGGTCATGGGCGGCGGCTTCCCGGCCGCCGCGTTCGGTGGCCGCGCGGACGTCATGGGGCACCTCGCCCCGGTCGGCCCCGTCTACCAGGCGGGCACCCTGTCGGGGAACCCGATCGCGACGGCCGCGGGCCTCGCGCAGCTGCGGCTGCTCGACGACGCTGCGTACGCGAAGGTCGACGCGGTCTCCGAGCAGCTGCGCGGCCTGGTCACCGAGGCGCTCTCCAAGGAGGGCGTCGCGCACCGCCTGCAGAACGCGTCGAACATGTTCTCCGTCTTCTTCACCGACGGTGACGTGCGCGACTACGAGGACGCGAAGAGGCAGGAGTCGTTCCGCTTCACCGCGTTCTTCCACTCGATGCTGTCGCAGGGCGTGTATCTGCCGCCCTCGGCCTTCGAGTCCTGGTTCGTGTCCACCGCCCATGACGAGCGGGCGATCGAGCGGATCGCGGCGGCCCTTCCGGGCGCCGCGCGCGCCGCCGCCGAAGCCACTGAATCCACCACGGAGGCCACCGCATGAGCGCGGGCAGCGAGCTCACCGTCGTCCACCTGATGCGCCACGGCGAGGTGGAGAACCCGGAGGGGATCCTTTACGGGCGCCTTCCCGACTACCACCTCTCCGAGCTGGGGCGGCAGATGGCCGACCGGGTCGCCGAGCACCTCGCCCCGCGCGACATCACGCACGTCGTGGCGTCGCCGCTGGACCGCGCGCAGGAGACGGCGACGCCGATCGCCAAGGCGCAGGGCCTCGATCTGGCGACGGACGGGCGGCTCATCGAGGCGGGCAACGTCTTCGAGGGCAAGACCTTCGGCGTCGGCGACGGCGCGCTGAAGAACCCGGAGAACTGGAAGCACCTGGTCAACCCCTTCAAGCCATCCTGGGGCGAGCCGTACGTCGAGCAGGTCGTGCGGATGATGGGCGCCCTGGACGCGGCGAAGGACGCGGCCCGCGGCCATGAGGCGGTGTGCGTCAGCCATCAGCTGCCGATCTGGATCGTGCGCAGCTTCGTGGAGAAGCGGCGCCTGTGGCACGACCCGCGCAAGCGGCAGTGCACGCTCGCCTCGCTGACGACGTTCACGTACCGCGGCGACAAGATCGTGTCGGTGGGGTACTCCGAACCGGCGCGTGATCTCGTTCCCGCGCATCTCCTCGCGGGCGCCAAGCCGGTGAAGGGGAAGGCGAAGGCGTTCGGCGCATAGCCTCCGCGGCTTGCCTTCGATTCGTTGTCGACGGCGGGTAATTGACCGGCAACTGTATGTCCGTTCTCGGTAAAAAGCGCTAAATATGTGCTTGTTGCCGGAACCCCATTCTTCGTCGCGCCCTCTTAGGGGTCGTCCATCGTGCATGGACGCAGGGCGCGACGAATGGGGATGGAATGCGCGACATCAGTCGCAGGGGAATGCTGGGCCTCGGGGTCGGGACCGCGGCCGCTGTGGGACTCGCGGGCTGCGGCACGGGCGGCGGCAGTCATTCGGCCGGTCCCGCGGGGCCGGGCAAGAGCGGCGACAAGCACCCGGCGAAGCCGATCGGTGACGGCTCGACCTCGTACTCGGGGAAGCAGCCGAACCAGCCGGGCAAGCCCGTCCCCCTCCAGCCCGGCGAGACGCCCCCGCAGTTCGTGGTCTTCTCCTGGGACGGCGCGGGCGAGGTCGGCAACGGCCTCTTCCCGCGTTTCCTCAAGCTGGCCGAGGAACACGACGCGCGGATGACGTTCTTCCTCTCCGGGCTCTATCTCCTTCCCGAGTCCAAGAAGCGGATGTACAAGCCGCCGAACAATGGGGTCGGCGCGTCCGACATCGGTTATCTCACCGACGGTCACATCAAGGAGACGCTGAAGTACGTCCGGCAGGCCTGGCTCGAAGGCCATGAGATCGGCACGCACTTCAACGGGCACTTCTGTACGGGCAGCGGCACGGTCGCCAACTGGACGCCCGCGCAATGGCAGAGCGAAATCGACCAGGCCACTTCGTTCGTCAAGGAATGGCGCACGAATACCGGCTGGACCGATCTGCCGTCGCTGCCTTTCGACTATGACAAGGAACTCGTCGGCGGCCGTACGCCCTGCCTCCTCGGCCAGGAGAATCTGCTGCCGACGGCGAAGAAGCTCGGCTGGCGGTACGACGCCTCCTCGCCCGGCGGCCGGCAGCGCTGGCCCCAGAAGAAGATGGGCGTCTGGGATCTGCCGCTGCAGGCGATGCCGTTCCCCGGGCACTCCTTCGAGGTCCTGTCCATGGACTACAACATCCTGGCCAACCAGTCGCAGAACTCCACGAAGGCGCCGCCGGCCAACTACCCGGGCTGGCGCAAGCAGGCCGCCCAGTCCTACATAGCCGGATTCAAGCGGGCCTACGAGACCAACCGCGCGCCGTTCTTCATCGGCAACCACTTCGAGGAGTGGAACGGCGGCATCTACATGGACGCCGTCGAGGAAGCCTTCAAGCACATCGCCGGGAAGAAGGACGTACGCCTGGTGTCGTTCCGGCAGTTCGTCGACTGGCTCGACGTGCAGGACCCGAAGGTCCTCGCCGACCTGCAGGGCCTCGATGTGGGTCAGGAACCGGCCACCGGCTGGAAGGGACTCGGAAAGGCCGTCTGAAATGGGACTTTCCGCAACGCCGGGGGGTGCGGAAGATCCCCGAAACAGACATGCGAAACTTTTCACATGAGTGCCGCCTGCCGCGCCCCCCGCAGCATGAACCGCAGCCGTAGCCGCAGCCGCGCCGCCCTGCTGGGCGCTGGGGCCGCGGTCGCGGCACTGGCCCTGTCGGCGTGCGGCTCCGGAGGCACCTCGGGCGGCTCGGGGAACACGAACTTCGTCACCGGCTCCGACGGCATCGCCACGGCGGGCAAGGGCGATCGCCAGGACGGACCGAAGCTCGAGGGCGAGACCCTCACGGGCAAGCACCTCGACGTCGACGACTACAAGGGCAAGGTCGTCGTCCTGAACGTATGGGGTTCCTGGTGCTCGCCCTGCCGGGCCGAGGCGCCGAACTTCGCGAAGGTCTCCAAGGACCTCCAGGGCAAGGACGTGCAGTTCGTCGGGATCAACACCCGCGATCCGCAGAAGGGCCCGGCGCTCACGTTCGAGAAGGAGTGGAAGATCTCCTACCCGAGCCTGCACGACCCGATGGGCAAGCTGATGCTGCGCTTCCCCAAGGGCACGATGAACCCCAAGTACATCCCCTCCACGATCGTCCTCGACCAAGAGGGCAAGATCGCGGCCCGCTCGCAGCAGGCGCTCAGCGAAGAGAAGCTGCGCAAGATGATCGACCCGCTGATCGCGGAGAAGTGATCTTCTCGTGATGTCCACTCTCGCCGCCGTCGGCGAAGCGAACCAGACCGTCATGAACGGCGCCCTCCTCCTGGCGCTGCCCGTGGCCGTACTCGGTGGGCTCGTCTCCTTCTTCTCTCCGTGCGTGCTGCCGCTCGTGCCGGGCTATCTGTCGTACGTCACCGGGGTCGGCGGCACCGACCTCGCGGAGGCCAAGCGGGGGCGGATGGCCGCGGGGGCGGGTCTGTTCGTCCTCGGCTTCACCGCCGTCTTCGTCTCCACCGGCGCGCTCTTCGGGTACGTCGGGCAGAACTTGCAGGAGTACCAGGACGTCATCACCAAGGTGCTCGGCGGCCTGATGATCGCGCTCGGCATCTTCTTCATGGGGCTCATGCCCTGGCTCTCCCAGCGTGAGTTCCGCTTCCACAAGAAGCCCGCCGCGGGGCTCGCGGGCGCTCCGGTGCTCGGCGCGCTGTTCGCCGTGGGCTGGGCGCCCTGCGTGGGGCCCACGCTCACCTCCGTCAACTCCCTGGCCCTCGACCAGGGGAGCGCGGGGCGCGGGGCCATACTGAGCGTCGCGTACTGCGTGGGGCTCGGGCTGCCGTTCATCCTCGCGGCGATCGCCTTCCGCAAGGCGCTCGGCGCGTTCAGCTGGGTGAAGAAGCACTACGTCTGGGTGATGCGCATCGGCGGCATCATGATGATCGCGACCGGGCTGCTTCTCGTCACCGGCGTATGGGACAGCATCGTGCAGCAGATGCAGGTCTGGTCGAACGGCTACACGGTGGGGATCTGATCCATGAGCAACACCAGGACGAACACCGAGGCGACGAGCCAGGGTGATCAGGACCTGGGTGCCGCGGGCGCCCAGCTGTCCACCGCCCCCGTGGACCGGGCGATGCCGGGCTCCTTCGGCGGCAACCGCGGCCCCGGTCTCACCGGATGGCTGCGCTGGACCGGCCGCGAGGCCGTCGGCTGGACGCGGTGGATGTGGCGGCAGCTGACCTCGATGCGGGTCGCGCTGCTCCTGCTGCTCCTGCTCTCGCTCGGCGCGATCCCGGGATCGCTGATCCCGCAGACCAGCATCGACGAGCTGAAGGTCGCCGACTTCAAGAAGGCGCACAGCACGCTGGGGCCGCTCTACGAGAAGTTCCAGCTGTTCGACGTCTACAGCTCCGTGTGGTTCTCGGCGATCTACATTCTTCTCTTCGTCTCCCTCATCGGCTGCATCGTGCCCCGCACCTGGCAGTTCGTCGGCCAGCTGCGCGGGCGCCCGCCGGTCGCCCCCAAACGGCTGGACCGGCTGCCCGCGTACACCACGTGGCGCACCGAGGCCGAGCCCGAGCAGATCCACCGGGACGCGCTCGCCCTGCTCAAGGGGCGCCGCTTCCGCGCGGACCTCACGAGCCGCCAGGGCGGTGCGGGGACGTCCGTCGCCGCGGAGAAGGGCTACCTGCGTGAGGCGGGCAACCTCTTCTTCCACATCTCCCTGATCGTGCTCCTGGTGGCCTTCGCCGTCGGCGCCCTGTTCAAGTCCGAGGGCGGCAAGCTCATCGTGCAGGGCGACGGGTTCTCCAACACCCTCACCCAGTACGACAACTTCAAGTCCGGCAACCTCTTCAACACCGACGACCTGGCGCCGTTCAGCTTCAAGCTGGACAGCTTCGAGTCGTCCTTCGAGAGGAAGGGCCCCGAGAAGGGGACGGCCCGCACCTACCGGGCGAACGTCACCTACACCGAGGGCATCGACGGCCCCGAGAAGAAGAAGGCCATCGAGGTCAACAAGCCGCTCGAGGTCGACGGCTCGAAGGTCTACCTCATCGGCCAGGGCTACGCGCCGACCGTCACCGTGCGCGACGGGAAGGGCAAGGTCGTCAGCACCCAGTCCGTCCCGCTGCTGCCGATCGACTCGAACGGCACGGCCACCGGCGCCATCAAGGTCCTCGACGGCTACCGCGACAAGAACGGCAAGAAGGAACAGCTCGGCTTCAACGCCTTCTTCGTGCCGACGTTCGCGGGCTCCGGCCAGGGCAACATGTTCTCCCAGTTCCCGGCGCTCGACCATCCCGTGATCGCGCTGTCCGCGTACCACGGAAGCCTCGGTGTGGACTCCGGTCTGCCGCAGAACGTCTATCAGCTGGACACCAGCAAGATGGCCAAGTTCGAGGATGCCAAGGGCGAGCTCCTGAAGAAGCGGTTGGTGCCCGGCCAGACGATGAAGCTGCCCAACGGTGCGGGCTCGATCACCTTCGAGAAGGACATCAAGCGCTGGGCGACCTTCCAGGTCTCCCAGCAGCCCGGCAGCATGTGGGCGCTCGTCGGAGCGATCTCCGCCATCGCGGGCCTCGCCGGATCGCTGTTCATCCAGCGCCGCCGCGTGTGGGTGCGGGCCGTGCGGGGCGCCGACGGTGTCACCGTCGTCGAGATGGCCGGACTCGGCCGCAGCGAGTCCGCCAAGCTGCCCGAAGAGCTGGGTGACCTCGCGGGACGCCTTCACGAGAAGGCGCCGAGCGCGCCCGAACCAGACCATGCCGACCATGCCGATGCCCAGCATGCCGACTCCACCCCCCTAGTTGTTCCTGCCGAAGGGGCTGAGAAGTGAATCTCGCCACCACCCTCGCCGCCGAACCGAACGAGAACCTCGCGAACATCAGCAATGTGCTGGTCTACTCCGCGATGGCCGTCTATCTCCTTGCCTTCTTCGCACACATGGCGGAGTGGATCCTCGGCAGCCGAAGCAAGGTCGCCCGCACCGCCGCCGCGCTCACCCCCCAGAGCGAGGCCTCCGCCAAGGCGCCCGCCGTCACCGTCAAGGCCAAGGCCGGCACCGCCGTCCTCGACCGGCCGAAGGCGTCCCCCAAGGTCGTCACCCGCTCCGTCACCGGAACCCGTGACGTGCCGGACGGTCCCGGTGCCTCGGCAGGCGACGAGAAGGGCGACCTCTACGGCCGGATCGCCGTGTCCCTCACCGTGCTCGCGTTCCTCGTCGAGGCCGGTGGTGTGCTCACCCGCGCGCTCTCCGTGCAGCGGGCGCCGTGGGGCAATATGTACGAATTCAACCTGACGTTCTCCACGATGGCCGTCGGTGTGTACCTCGTGCTCATGGCGCTGAAGAAGAACGTCAGCTGGCTCGGCCTTCCGCTGGTCACGACGGTCCTCCTCGATCTCGGTCTTGCCGTCACTGTCTTGTACACCGCCAGCGACCAGTTGGTTCCCGCTCTTCACTCGTACTGGTTGTGGATCCACGTCTCCACCGCGATCTTCTGCGGCGCGACGTTCTACCTGGCCGGCGTCGCGACGATCCTCTACCTCTTCCGCGACTCCTACGAGAACAAGCTGGCCTCCGGAGGCCAGCCCGGCCGCTTCGCGACCTCCGTCCTGGAGCGGCTGCCCGCCGCGGCCACGCTCGACAAGTTCTCGTACCGCGTGAACGCCGCCGTCTTCCCGCTGTGGACGTTCACGATCATCGCGGGCGCGATCTGGGCGGGCGACGCGTGGGGCCGCTACTGGGGCTGGGACCCCAAGGAGGTCTGGTCCTTCATCACCTGGGTCGCCTACGCC
>NZ_JBHUZJ010000083.1:0-41185 GCF_042667685.1 Streptomyces sp. NPDC057302
GACCCCCCGGTGGTTCGCGACCAAGGATTCCCGGGCGCCCGTAGTGCGGGTGTGGTGTCCGGGACCAACGCGTGGTGCGCGCGTCCGGCCCCGCACTCGTGGTGTGCGGCGCCGGACGACGAGGCGGAGGGTGCTGCTCGGCTCAGACGTTGACGCCGAAGTCCTGCGCGATGCCGCGCAGACCCGAGGCGTAGCCCTGGCCGACGGCGCGGAACTTCCACTCCGCTCCGTTGCGGTACAGCTCGCCGAAGACCATCGCCGTCTCCGTCGAGGCGTCCTCGGAGAGGTCGTACCGCGCGATCTCCGCGCCGCCCGCCTGGTTCACGACGCGGATGAACGCGTTGCGGACCTGGCCGAACGACTGCTGGCGGTTCTCGGCGTCGTAGATCGAGACCGGGAAAACGATCTTGTCCACGTCGGCCGGAACGGTCGCGAGGTCGACCTTGATCGCCTCGTCGTCGCCCTCGCCCTCACCGGTGGTGTTGTCGCCGGTGTGCTCGACGGATCCGTCCGGGCTCTTCAGGTTGTTGAAGAACACGAAGTTGCCGTCGCTGCTGACCTTGCCCTCGGCGTTGGTCAGGATGGCGCTGGCGTCGAGGTCGAAGTCCGTACCGGTGGTGGTACGGACATCCCAGCCCAGGCCGACCAGAACCGCGGTCAGGCCGGGGGCCTCCTTGCTCAGCGATACGTTGCCGCCCTTGCTGAGGCTGACTCCCACAAATCCTCCCAAATTGATGTCCAGGGGCGGGGAGCCCCAGTCATGCTTTGCCAGTCGTGCTTGCCATCGGATCAACGAGTGGATCCTAGTGACCGGTTCCCGGCCGCCACAGGCTCTGCACCTGAAGAATCACAGGGTGTCACCCCTGAGGAATCACAGGGTTCATCACAGGGTGTCGAGCGCCTTGACGTACTCGTTGAGGTCACGGGCGTCCGGCAGGCCGTTGACGACAGTCCAGCGCACCACGCCCTCCTTGTCGATGATGAAGGTGCCGCGCACGGCGCAGCCCTTCTCCTCATCGAAGACCCCATAGGCGCGTGACGCCTCACCGTGCGGCCAGAAATCGGAGAGCAGCGGGTACTCGAGGCCCTCCTGCTCGGCGAAGACGCGCAGGGTGTGGATGGAGTCGTTGGAGACCGCGAGCAGCTGGGTGTCGTCGTTGACGAACGTCGGCAGTTCGTCCCGCAGCGCACACAGCTCGCCCGTGCACACGCCGGTGAACGCGAACGGATAGAACAGCAGCACCACGTTCTTCTCGCCGCGGAAGTCCGACAGCTTCACGGTGCGACCGTGGTTGTCCTTCAGCTCGAAGTCCGGGGCCTTGGTGCCCGTCGCGATTGCAGCGACCGCCATGAGTTCGCATCCCTTCGATGGGGCTGTTCGGGTGACGACCACCCTACGCAACGGGCGTTTCGTCCGATCACACCGCAGGGCGGGCACCTCACCGCGGCCCGCGCACACGCATGAGCCCCCACCGGCATACGTCGGTGGGGGCTCACTGCGATTGGCTCAGTCGACTTCCTGCCGCCTGAGCGGCAGCTTCACCGCTTCTTGGCTGCCGCCTTCGGCGTGACCAGACGGCTGCCCGTCCAGTCCTTGCCCGCGTTGATGGTCCGGGTCTGCGCAAGGCCTGCGGTCTGAGCTGCCTCGTTGATGTCGCTCGGCTCGACGTAACCGTCGCGGCCGGTCTTGGGCGTCATCAGCCAGAGGTCGCCGCCCTCTTCGATCAGCTGGGTGGCGTCCACCAGCGCATCCGTCAGGTCGCCGTCGTCCTCGCGGAACCACAGCACCACGGCGTCAGCAGTGTCGTCGTAGTCCTCATCGACGAGCTCGCTGCCGATCACCCCTTCAATGGCCTCGCGGAGCTCCTGATCGACATCGTCGTCGTAGCCGATCTCCTGGACCACCTGCTCGGGCTGGAATCCCAGCCTCGCGGCAGGGTTGGTCCGCTCCTCCGCGTGGTCCGCGGTCGCGCTCACGGCTTGCCTCCTGATCATGTTTTCGGGAATGCCTTCATCCACGCGCGTGCGCGGGACATTGGCGGTAGTCCACACGGGCGGACCGGATCGCGCAAGTACCCGGCCGTCAAGACCGCTGAAACGGTGACGTTCCCGGCCGTGTCGCCGCAACAGAAGGCCCACCTGCCAGATCCTTCTCCGCTCGCACTTCACTCGTACGACGCCGGACGGAACTGAGGTCCGAACGGCCTTACGAACCGGCTAGGCAGGATGGGCGTATCGTTGCGATTTGGTCGAGCCTACCCCAGGGCCGCCGGGCGGAGGCCTCGGTTACCTCTCAGTAGAGATGACGATTCCGCCCACGCGGTACACGATGGGGAACGTCTCACAGCCAGGCAGAACCCAGGCGAAAGCCCCAACAGCGAAGGAACAGCGTGGCTTCCGGATCCGATCGCAACCCGATCATCATTGGCGGCCTGCCGAGTCAGGTCCCGGACTTCGATCCCGAAGAGACCCAGGAGTGGCTCGACTCCCTCGATGCCGCGGTCGACGAACGCGGCCGCGAGCGGGCCCGCTACCTGATGCTCCGGCTCATCGAACGCGCGCGCGAGAAGCGCGTCGCCGTGCCCGAGATGCGCAGCACGGACTACATCAACACGATCGCCACCAAGGACGAGCCGTTCTTCCCCGGCAACGAGGAGATCGAGCGCAAGGTCCTGAACGCGACCCGCTGGAACGCCGCGGTGATGGTCTCGCGCGCCCAGCGCCCCGGCATCGGGGTCGGCGGTCACATCGCCACCTTCGCCTCATCGGCGTCGCTCTACGACGTGGGCTTCAACCACTTCTTCCGCGGCAAGGACGAGGGCGACGGCGGCGACCAGATCTTCTTCCAGGGGCACGCGTCCCCCGGTATCTACGCCCGCGCGTTCCTCCTCGACCGGCTCTCCGAGCAGCAGCTCGACGCGTTCCGCCAGGAGAAGTCGAAGGCTCCGAACGGGCTCTCGTCCTACCCGCACCCGCGTCTGATGCCGGACTTCTGGGAGTTCCCGACCGTCTCGATGGGCCTCGGCCCGCTCGGCGCGATCTTCCAGGCGCGGATGAACCGCTACATGGAGGCGCGCGGCATCGCCGACACCTCCAAGTCGCACGTCTGGGCCTACCTCGGCGACGGCGAGATGGACGAGCCCGAGTCGCTCGGCCAGCTCTCCATCGCCGCCCGCGAGGGCCTGGACAACCTGACCTTCGTCGTCAACTGCAACCTCCAGCGCCTCGACGGCCCGGTGCGCGGCAACGGCAAGATCATCCAGGAGCTGGAGTCGCAGTTCCGCGGCGCCGGCTGGAACGTCATCAAGCTGGTCTGGGACCGCAGCTGGGACCCGCTGCTCGCGCAGGACCGCGACGGCGTCCTGGTCAACCGGCTCAACACGACGCCCGACGGCCAGTTCCAGACGTACGCGACCGAGACCGGCTCGTACATCCGCGACCACTTCTTCGGCGACGACCACCGCCTGCGCTCCATGGTCGAGAACATGACCGACGAGCAGATCCTGCACCTGGGCCGCGGCGGTCACGACCACAAGAAGGTCTACGCGGCGTACGCGGCCGCCAAGGCCCACAAGGGCCAGCCGACCGTCATCCTGGCGCAGACGGTCAAGGGCTGGACGCTCGGCCCGAACTTCGAGGGCCGCAACGCCACGCACCAGATGAAGAAGCTGACGGCCGAAGACCTCAAGGGCTTCCGCGACCGCCTGCACATCCCGATCACGGACAAGGAGCTGGAGGGCGGCGCCCCGCCGTACTACCACCCGGGCCGTGACTCGGAAGAGATCCAGTACATGCACGACCGCCGCCAGGGCCTCGGTGGCTACGTACCGACCCGAGTGGTCCGCTCGAAGCCCCTCCAGCTTCCCGAGGACAAGACGTACGCGACCGCGAAGAAGGGTTCGGGCCAGCAGTCGATCGCCACCACCATGGCGTTCGTCCGCATCCTGAAGGACCTCATGCGGGACAAGGAGATCGGCAAGCGCTTCGTGCTGATCGCCCCCGACGAGTACCGCACCTTCGGCATGGACGCCTTCTTCCCGAGCGCGAAGATCTACAACCCGCTCGGCCAGCAGTACGAAGCCGTCGACCGCGATCTGCTCCTCGCCTACAAGGAGTCGCCGACCGGTCAGATGCTGCACGACGGCATCTCCGAGGCCGGCTGCACGGCCTCGCTGATCGCCGCGGGCTCGGCCTACGCCACCCACGGCGAACCGCTGATCCCCGTGTACGTCTTCTACTCGATGTTCGGTTTCCAGCGCACCGGCGACCAGTTCTGGCAGATGGCCGACCAGCTGGCCCGCGGCTTCGTCCTCGGCGCCACCGCCGGCCGCACGACGCTGACCGGCGAGGGCCTCCAGCACGCGGACGGCCACTCGCAGCTGCTCGCCTCGACCAACCCGGGCTGTGTCTCCTACGACCCCGCGTTCGGGTACGAGATCGCGCACATCGTCAAGGACGGCCTGCGCCGGATGTACGGCCCCGACAGTGAGGACGTCTTCTACTACCTCACCGTCTACAACGAGCCGATCCAGCACCCGGCCGAGCCCGCCGACGTGGACGTCGAAGGCATCCTCAAGGGCATCCACCGCTTCAAGGCGGGCGAGCAGGGCGCCATCCCGGCGCAGATCCTCGCCTCCGGTGTCGCGGTCCCGTGGGCGGTCGAGGCCCAGCAGATCCTCGCTTCGGAGTGGAACGTCAAGGCGGACGTCTGGTCGGCGACCTCCTGGAACGAACTGCGCCGCGAGGCGGTCGACGTGGAGCGCCACAACCTCCTGCACCCCGAGGAGGAGCAGCGCACCCCGTACGTGACGCAGAAGCTGTCCGGCGCGGAGGGCCCGTTCGTGGCCGTCTCCGACTGGATGCGGAGCGTCCCCGACCAGATCTCCCGCTGGGTCCCCGGCACGTACCAGTCGCTGGGCGCCGACGGCTTCGGCTTCGCGGACACCCGCGGTGCGGCCCGCCGCTTCTTCCACATCGACGCCCAGTCGATCGTGGTCGGCGTGCTGACCGAGCTGGCCCGCGAGGGCAAGCTCGACCGCTCCGTACTGAAGCAGGCCATCGACCGCTACCAGCTGCTCGACGTCATGGCGGCCGACCCGGGCGCCGCTGGGGGCGACGCCTAGGGCGCATGGTGCGCGGTGCCGGGCGCGCGGTACTGGGCGCCCGGTGTCGAGCGTGAGGTGTCGAGCGTGAGGTGTCGAGCGTGAGGTGTCGAGCGTGCGGCACCTGTAGCACGTAGCAGTTCGTTCGGAGGGCGGTGGGGCGGAGGCTCCCGCCGCCCTCCGGCGTTTCCTACGATGCGCGCATGGAAGCGCCCATGAAGCACCCACCGGCACAGCTCCGCTGGGAGCGAGGCACCCAACGTCCGCTCCTCGTGCTCGCGGTGGCTTTCGCCGTCGCGTACGCCGTGCCCATCGTGGCGCCCGACGCGAGCAAGAGCGTCACGACCACCTGCACGGTGGTGGAGTGGATCGTCTGGGCCTCGTTCGCCACCGACTACCTCGTACGCCTCTACCTCACCGACCACCGCAAGCAGTTCGTCCGCTCGCACTGGCTCGACCTCTGCGCCGTCCTCCTCCCGATGTTGCAGCCCCTGCGGTTGCTGCGGCTCGTCTCGACTCTGATGCTGGTCGGCCGCCGGGCCCGGATGGCGTCCCAGATTCAGCTGACGACCTATGTCGCCGGGGCCGTCGTGGGCCTCCTCATGTTCGGTTCACTGGCAGTCCTTTCGGTGGAGCGGGAGTCGCCGAACGGCAACATCAAGACCCTTGGCGACGCGGTGTGGTGGTCCTTCACCACGATGACCACCGTCGGCTACGGCGATCACGCGCCGACGACCGGGCTCGGCCGCATCCTCGCGGTCGGCCTGATGCTCTCGGGCATCGCGCTTCTCGGTGTGGTCACCGCCAATATCGCGGCGTGGTTCATCTCGCGCTTCGACCGCGACGAAGTCGAGGAGCGGCGCCAGACCGCGGCGATCGAGGCGCTGACGACGGAGGTTCGGGCGCTGCGGGCTCAGGTGACGGCGCTGTCCGGCGGGGCGGGGCCGGGTGCTGCAGAGCCGCGCGCTGCGGGGTCGGGTGGTGCGGGGTCGGCTGGTGCGGGGTCGGGCGATGTGGGGGCGGGTGGTGCGGGGGCGGTCGAGGTGCCGCGGCCGGCGCCGGCCGCGGATGGCCCTCAGGTGCCTCCGGTCAGTTCTCCCAGACCTTGAACGCCCGTACGCGATAGGGCGATTCGGGGAGCCAGGTGCCACCGCCTGGATAGGTGTCGAACTCGCCGGTCTCCGCGCACTCCGCGGATTGATACGTGGTGACCGGCCGGCCCGTGCGGTTGGCGAGTGCTTGAGCGCTGCCCCCCTCCGGCAGCGCTACACAGCTCTCGATGTCGATCTCGGACAGCTCGTACGTCCGTCGGGCGCCTTTGAACTGCGCCTTTCCCCATAGGCAGAGCTCCCCCGGCCCGCAAGCGGCGAGCCTGGGTGGCGCGGCGGCCCCGGCGTACTTCGCGGGTGTCGCGAGATCGGCCTGTGTGGACGGTGCCGTGGCACCGGCCTGCATGGGGGTCAGGATCACCGTGGCGAGGGCGGCCGCGGCGAAGGTCGTGGGCATCGTCGTACGCATCTGCTTCAACTCCCGTGTCGTGTAGATCACTTGGCAGAACTGTGACCCACTCGCTAGCTCCGTCGGAAGGGGTACGGATGTGCGTCACCCAGATAGGCGAAAGCCCCCCAGTTGAACCCTGAGGGGCTTTCCCTGATGCGTGAGCGCGGTGCTCGATGCCGGTGGGTGCGGCTAGATGTGTCCGACTCCGGCGCCCGCCTCGGCATTGGTGCCCCGCTTGGTCAGCGTGGCGACCAGGGCGGCGACGACCGCGACGACACCGGCGACGGTGAAGGCCAGGCCCATGCCGGAGACGAACGTGTCGTGCGCGGCCTTGGTGATCGCTTCGGCGACCGGCTCCGGCGTCTTCGGCGGGACCGGCGCCCCGCCCATCTGCACCGCGGCGGAGGCCTGGTCGAGCTGCTCCGGCGTCATGGGCGGAAGCTTGGCGTCCGCCCAGTTCGCGGGGAGGTCCTTGTCGACCCGGGCGGCCATCACGGCGCCGAGGACCGCCGTGCCGAGAGCGCCACCGACCTGCATGCCGGCCTGCTGGAGACCACCCGCCACGCCGGAGAGCTCCAACGGGGCGTTGCCGACGATGACCTCGGTGGCTCCCACCATCACGGGCGCCAGGCCAAGGCCCATCATGCCCAGCCAGAGCGACATCGGCAGCGTCGCGGTGTCCGTCGTCATCGTGGACATGCCGAACATCGCGATGGCGGTGGCCACCATCCCGCCGACGAGCGGGACGCGCGGGCCGAACTTGGTGATGAGCGCACCGGCGATCGGCGACGCCACGATCATCATGGCCGTCAGCGGCAGGAGGTGGAGGCCGCTGTCGACCGGGCTCATGCCATGCACGTTCTGCAGATAGAACGTGACGAAGAACAGCCCGCCCATGAAGGCGAAGGCCATGAGCACCATCAGGACCGTACCGGCGGATAGGGGGACGGACCTGAACATGCCCAGCGGGATGAGCGGCTCCTTGACCTTCGTCTCCCAGAAGGCGAAGAGCGCGAAGAGCACCACGGCGCCCGCGAGGAAGAGCAGCGTCCTGGACCCGCCCCAGCCCCATTCCGAGCCCTTGATGAGGGCCAGGATCAGCGCGAACATGCCGCCCGACAACAGGACGATGCCGGGGATGTCGAAGGACTTCGGCGCGTTCTCCGCGCGGTGGTCCTTGAGGATCACCAGGCCGAGGACGAGGGCGATGACGCCGACAGGCACGTTGATGAAGAACACCGACTGCCAGCTGACGTGCTCGACGAGCAGGCCGCCGACGATGGGGCCGCCCGCGGTCGAGGCGCCGATGACCATGCCCCAGATGCCGATCGCCATGTTCAGCTTCTCGGCGGGGAAGGTGGCGCGCAGCAGGCCGAGCGCGGCCGGCATCAGGAGAGCCCCGAAGAGGCCCTGGAGCACACGGAAGGCGACGACCAGGCCGACGCTGCTGGAGAACCCGATCGCGCCGGAGGCCACGGCGAAGCCCGCCACGCCGATCAGGAAGGTCTGCCGGTGGCCGAAGCGGTCACCGAGCTTGCCGGCGGTGATCAGCGCGACGGCGAGGGCGAGAAGGTAGCCGTTGGTGATCCACTGGACACCGGCCATCGTGGTGCCGAGGTCCTTGGCGATGGCCGGGTTGGCGATCGCCACGATGGTGCCGTCCAGGGCGACCATCATCACGCCGATCGCGACGGAGAAGAGCGTCAGCCAAGGGTGGCCGCGGAGCCCCTTGGCCGGGGCCGGAGCGGACGACGGCTCCGGCGCCTTGTCCGCCTTGTCGACGGTGATCTGACTAGTCATACGTTCGAGGCTAGTGTCAGTCGCTGACAGTTGACAAACCATTTCACAAGTCGGTAACTGTCACGTAGCTCACAGGTAAGGTGAGCTGGTCAAAGCGGCGGAAAGAGGGCCATGGCGTGAAGACCGAGCAGCGAGCGGCGGACCCTGCGAAACCGCAGGCCGAGGCCTCCGGAGGCATCTCCGGCGAGACCTCTCGACCCGGACTGCGCGAGCGCAAGAAGCAGCGCACCCGTGACGCGCTCCTGCGCGCGGCGCTCGAGCTCTTCACGACCAAGGGGTTCGAGGAGACGACGGTCGACGAGATCGCCGAAGCCGTCGACGTCTCCCAGCGCACGTTCTTCCGGTACTTCACCAATAAGCAGGAAACCGCCTTCGCCGTGCAGGAGATGGTGGAACAGCGGTTCGTGGGGACGCTGCGCGAACGCCCTGCCGACGAGGCGCCGTTCGTCGCCCTGCGCGGGGCCGTCATCGGCGCCTGGGACGCGATGGGCCGGTCCATCGAAGAGGTGGTCCCCGTCGAACTCCACATGCGGACCTATCAGATGATCGAGTCCACCCCCTCCTTGCTCGCCGCCCACCTGCGCCGCTCCATCGAGATGGAGGAGGAGATCGCGCGCGTGATCGCCGAGCGTGAGGGGCTCGACCTGGAGACGGACCCGCGACCTCGTGTGGTGGTGGCCGCGTTCAGCGGAGTGATGCGGGTGACCGGGCGGCTGTGGGGTGCGGGCGAGGACTCGAGCGTGGACTCGATCCGCGCGATCACCGAGTCATATCTCGACCAACTGGGGCCCGCGTTGGCGGAGAATTGGCGCACAGAGTAGCGGTGCGCACACTGTGTGTCGGAGCGCTGGAGCGCTCGACTTTCGAACAAATCAACACACTGAGTGACTGTTTGATTCGCCGTCAGTAATGTCGCGCTCAGGGTGCACTGCGCACATATGTCACTCACAGAGCGTGACGAAAGTGCTCTAAGTGCGTCCGCTATGCCTCAATTACCCCACAGGAAACGTGATCTGCCTCACCCGGTGCACGGTAGGCATCACGATTCTCCTAGGGTGTTCCGTAGTGACTTCCTTCGACTCCTCCCCTCAACTCAGCGCCTGGCGCGCACTGCTTGCGCTCGCCGTCGTGTTCGTCATGCTGGCGACCACCGGCTGGACCGCGGTGCGCCACCACAAGGACGCCGCATCGCCGCTCGCGGCCTCGCTCTCCGCCTGGGAGCACGGGCACATCGGCGGACGGGCCCTGCCCGACCCCGGTGCCCCGGCCGGCAAGCTCGCTCACTTCTTCGCCTCGCTCGACGCACAACAGCGCACCCGCCTCGCCGACCGCTACGCCCTTGCGGTCGGCAACATGAACGGTGCCCCCGTAGAGCTGCGATATCGCGCGAACCGCATCGCACTGAACGACGCGCGCAAGACCGAGCGAGAGCGCATGCACGACAAGCGACTCTCCCCTCTCGGGCAACAAGAGGCGGAGCGCAGGATGAAGCGCTTCGGCGTGATGATGCGCCCGAATCGGCAGGTCCTGTCCTTCGATCCCATGGGGTCGGGTCGTATAGCGGAGGTCTTCGGGAACCTCGACCGGGCTTCCCGGGTGTCGGTCGTCGTGCCCGGTGTGGACACGAACGTGCTGACCTTCGAGCGGACCAACAGGAAGTACTCGGCGCCTGTCGGCATGGCCAAGGCCCTGTACCGCGCGGAGCACTCGGCGAGCCCACGCGCGCGTACCGCCGTGATCGCCTGGGCCGACTACACCGCGCCCATCGGCCTCGGTGTGGACGCGGCCACGTCCATGCGCGCGGACGACGGCGCGATCCGGCTCAACTCGTTGGTGCGCGGACTCCCGGGACACTCACCTGTCGCGCTGTACTGCCACAGCTACGGCTCCGTGGTGTGCGGGGTCGCGGCACGACAGCTGCCATCCCGCGTCTCCGACATCGCGGTCGCGGGCAGCCCCGGCATGCGCTCCGACACAGCGGCGCAGCTGGGCACAGGGGCCCGGATCTGGGCCACCAGGGACGGCGACGACTGGATCCAGGATGTGCCAAACATGGAGGTCGGCGGGCTCGGCCACGGTGCCGATCCCGTCTCCCGGGACTTCGGCGCGCGGGTGCTCTCCGCGCGGGGCGCGATCGGCCACACCGGCTATTTCGAGCCGGGCACGGAGAGCCTCAGCAACTTCGCCGACATCGGCACCGGGGCGTACCGCTCGGTGCGGTGTGCGAGCGGGGATGACGCCTGCCGGAAGGAATTTTCCGGCGCGACAGTGGCCTGACGCGCGTAGAAATCGACAAAACAGCGGCACGCCGCAGGAGGGACGGAGGCGCGCGTGCCGCCTACGATGAGCCGCATGGGTGACGTACTGGCCGGATTTCATGCCGCCTGGGAGTTCGAGTCCGACTCCGTGCTCATCCGCTTCGAACGGGGGATCCGCACGCCGAAGCTCCTTCAGGCGCTCGGTGAACGCCGCATCCCCCACGAGGCGATCGCAGCGGTGACTCTTACTCCTGGCAAGCGAGGGACGGTCGTCCTGCACGCCGTGCCGAGACCGGGCGCGGATCCGCTGATGGAGGCCGCCGCGGGCCAGCTCAAGGACGGCTGCGACCCGTATCGGCTCGTGCTGCCCGCCGAGCGGGAGACACTCGCCGAGTACTACGCGGACGAGCTGCGGGCCCAGCTCACCCAGGACGACTGCGGGCCTCCTGACCGCTACCTGGTCGCCCCACCGGAGACTCCGCTGCAGTTCAAGGCGTACGACGGGAAGGCGTCCTTCGACGGCAAGTCGGTGGCCTTCCGGTGGTTCTGGACGGGAGCCTCTTCCGCGAAGTGGAAAGCCGGCGACCAGAGCTTCCTGGTCACGGACCTGAGTGGCGTCGAGTGGCGCTCTCCCGAGGTCTTCGAGGGGCATCTGCGGCTGCTGCGCCGTGAGACACCGATCGCCCAGCCCGCGCAGGCGGACCAGGATCCCGCGGCCGTCGTCTTCGGTCTGGGGTACGGCCCGGTGCACGAATCACTGCCGTTCGCGGCGTCGGTCCTCGCCGCGGTGCGGTCGTCGGGCCCGGCTCTGACGCCCGGCACGGTCCCCGGCACCGCCCCGGTGACCCGCCGCGACCCGGCGGACATCGCGGAACGTATCCGTCACCTAGGCGAGCTGCACCAGGCGGGTCTGCTCACGGACGAGGAATTCACCACGAAGAAGGCCGAGCTCCTGGCGGAGCTGTGAGTCTGACGGAGCCGTGAGTCTGAGTCTGAGTCCGACGGAGCCGTGAGTCTGTGGGTCCTGGGGGCACGGGGAGTCCTGGGGCGCGGGTCATACCCAGGTATCGCGGGCGGTCCCAGCCCCTACCTGGGTATGGGGTACAGGTCAGCTCCGCGGTACGACGGCGTACGGCGTGCTACATGTCTACGCTGATCAGGCCATGAGCAGCGCATCGACACCACCGGACCAGGACCCCCGCCCACCGGCCACCGAGCCCGGCAGGCGCGGGGGCGTTCTTCAGCGTGCGACAGCGGGGATCCGCGGAGAACTCGGCAGGAAGGGGGCCTTCCTCTCGACGCCCTCGGGACGGACCGAGCCGCTCCTCGCCCGGTCGCCCAAGCGCTGGGTACGGCTGCTGCCGCTGATCACCGCGCTGGCCTTCGTCGTGACACTCATCCCCGTCACCACCCAGGTACTGACGAACGACTACGGGGTCGACGGCGGCCTGGCGGGCGCCCTGGCCGTCGCCCAGTCGGCGCCTCTGCTGCTGGCGGTCAGCCGCCCGTTCCCCGCCTGGTGCATCATGCTCGTCGCGGACGTCATCGGGGCGATCGTGACGCAGTCCATGGACCACGGCCGGCCTGCGCCCTGGACCGCCATGATCATCGTGAGTTACGTGGTCGTGTGCCTCCTGCTCTCCTTGCGCGAGAGCCGCCGCACTCTCCTGGGCATCTGGCTGGTCACCGTCGTCGTGAGCCTCGTCGTCGGTGCGTTCCGTGACGACGGCAGCCAGGACACCAGCGTGCTGCTGATCGTGCTGAGCGGTGTCGCACTGCTGCTCGGCGCCCTGCTCCGTGAGCGTGGCGACGCACAGCGCAGACTCATCGAGCAGGAGACCATCAGCGAGGCCGAGCGCGCCCAGCGCACCCTCCTCGAGGAACGGGCCCGCATCGCGCGTGAGTTGCACGATGTCGTCGCCCACCACATGTCGGTGATCACCGTGCAGGCCGATTCCGCGCCCTACCGCCTCGACGGCCTTCCGGACGCGGCGCGTGAGGAGTTCGGGAGCATCGCCGCCAGCGCCCGTGAATCCCTCACCGAGATGCGACGGCTGCTCGCGGTGTTGCGCAGTGAGGGCGTACCGGGCGAGCGGACCCCGCAGCCCGGGCTCAGCAGACTCCCGCATCTGGTGGAGGCGACGGTGCGCGCCGGTATTCCGATCGACCTGTCCCGCCCTGAACTGACGGTGCTCACGCAGCTGGCCGCCGTCACACCGGCCGTCGACCTGTCCGCGTACCGCATCGTCCAGGAAGCCCTGTCGAACGTGATGCGGCACGCGCCGGGAGCGCGCACCACGATCACCGTGACCCTGGACGAGGAGAATCTGCTGATCCTCGTGGTGAACGGCCCGCCCACGGCGAAACCCGACTCGTTGGAGCACAGCGGAACAGGTCACGGACTTGTCGGGATGCGCGAACGCGTACGGTTGGTCGGCGGCACGGTCGACGCCGGGCCGCTGCCCGACGGTGGCTTCCGTGTGGCGGCCCAACTCCCTCTCCTGAAAAAGGACTCCGGCACCGCATGACCATCCGCGTGATCATCGTCGATGACCAGAACATGGTGCGGGCCGGCTTCGCCGCACTCCTTTCCGCCCAGAGCGACATCGACGTCGTGGGCGAGGCTCCGAACGGCAAAATCGGTATCGACGTCAGCCGCAGCACCCATCCCGATGTCGTCCTGATGGATGTCCGGATGCCCGAGCTGGACGGACTCAGTGCGGCACGCGCCCTGTTGGACCCGCCGCCCGGCGTGGTGCACGTGCCGAAGGTGCTGATGCTCACCACCTTCGACGCGGACGACTATGTGTACGAGGCGCTGCGCGCCGGAGCCTCGGGCTTTCTCCTCAAGGATGCCCCGCCCGCCGATCTGATCTCGGCGGTGCGCGTGGTGGCGGCGGGCGACGCCCTGCTCGCTCCGTCGGTGACGCGTCGGCTGATCACGGACTTCGCCAAGCAGCGGCCACGCACTGGCCAGTCGCTTCGGCTGAACGGCCTGACGCAGCGTGAGACCGAGGTACTGGCGCTGATCGCGCGCGGCCTGTCCAACCAGGAGATCGCCGAGCAGCTTGTCCTCGCCGAGCAGACGGTGAAGACCCATATCGGCAAGGTCCTCTCCAAGCTGAACCTGCGGGACCGCGCGCAGGCCGTGATCTTCGCCTATGAGTCAGGTCTGATCACGCCCGGAGAGCAGTAGAGCCCTCAACCCATACCGCGGTATGAGCTCCCCGTACCCCGGTATCACCTGCGAGTTGGCACTCCGGTGTGAGGCGCCGCCAGGCACCGTCTCCCTACTTTTCCCCTCGTCACGCCAGAGCGTGCGACGAGATGGGGAGGGAGACGGGCCATGTGGCTTCGTTCTTGGAAAGCCCGCGGGAGCTGGAAGACCCGCAGCAAGCGGACGCTGATCGCCGCGGCACTCACGACAACGATCGTGGCGGGTACGGCCGGTTGGACCGTGGGCAATGAACAGCAGCCGGTCACCGGCCCACCACCGGGCACACAGGCCTGGCGCGCGGACCATACGTGGGGGGTGCGGCTGCCTGATCCGGCAGCCGCGTCCCCCGCCCGAGTCGCCGCGTTCTTCGACTCGTTGAGCGAGGCGCAGCAGCACAGGCTGGGCGCGCGGCACCCCTCGGTCGTCGGCAATCTGGACGGCGCCCCGACCGCCCTGCGGTTCGAGGCCAACGCCCGCTCCCTGAAGGCCGAGCGCGCCCGCGAGCGGGCCCGCGAGACCGATCCGGATCTCACCCCGCAGGACCACGAGCGGGCCCGGTCTCTCGTCACGCGTTACGAAGAGCTCCTCAGACCCGGTCGGCGGATACTCGCCTTCGACCCGCGCGGCCGAGGGCAGGTGGCCGAGGTGTACGGGGACTTGGCGAGCGCCAAGCACGTTTCCGTCGTCGTGCCGGGCTCCGACATAGACCTGAGCACCTTCGACCGCTCGAACGACGAGTACGGCACTCCGGCCGGGATGGCACGCTCCCTGCACGCCTCGGCGGGCAACGACACGGCGGTGGTGGCCTGGGTCGGGTACACCACTCCGGTAGGCCTCGGCCCCGATGCCGCCACGGGACGGCTCGCGGAGGCCGGCGCGCCCCGGCTCGCGCGGTTCGTGCGGGGCCTGACGGCCTCCGGCGCCTCGCGCCCCGCGGCGTTCTGCCACAGCTACGGCTCGGTGGTGTGCGGCCTGGCCGCTCCACGCCTGGCGGCGTCCGACCTGGTGGTGCTCGGCTCCCCCGGCATGCGTGCGGACAGCGTGGCCGATCTGCACACCTCCGCCCGCGTCTGGGCGGCCAAGGACGACAGCGACTGGATCGGTGACGTGCCGAACGTCGAGCTGTTCGGCCTCGGCCATGGCAAGGACCCGGCAGACCCGGGGTTCGGCGCCCGACGGGTTCCCGCGGAGCGAGCCGAGGGCCACACCGGCTACTTCGCCCCGGGGACGGATTCCCTCCGGGCCTTCGCCGCCATCGCGAGGACCACTGCCCCCGGCACACCGGACAACAGCACCAGCACGAGCACCGGCATCCGCACCGGCACCAGCGCGGCTGCCGCCGACACCCGCCCCATCGGAGAGCGGCCATGAGCCTCAACCCACTGACCACCCTGCGCAAGACCGCGTCGGCGATCAACGCCAAGACACCCGCACATCGCGACCGAGCGATAGACGGGTTGCGTGCGCTCGCACTGCTCGCCGTGCCGACCGGGCACTGGCTGCTCGGCGGATTCACTCTCGACGCGGGCGGCGCGCTGCACAATGCCAGCCCTCTGGCCGCGTTCGGATTCTTCGCGCCGCTCAGCTGGGTGCTGCAGATGCTCGGCATCTTCTTCCTGGTCGGCGGCTATGCCTCGGTCCTCTCGTATCGCCGGGCGGCGGCACGCGGCGAGTCGACGCGGCGGTGGCTTCGCGGGCGGGTGATGCGCCTCGGCCGCCCGGTCCTCGGGGTGACGGCGGTCTGGGCCGCGCTGATTCCCGTGCTGTACGCGATGGGGGTGCCGGGCACGACGCTGCGCACGGCGTCCACGCTGGTCATACAGCCACTGTGGTTCGTCGGGATCTATGCGGTGATCACCGCACTCACCCCCTGGTGCATCAGGGCTGCCGAGCGGCTCGGGGCCTGGGCCGCGGCGCCGCTGCTCGGCTCGGTCGCGGTAGTCGACTTCCTGCGCTACGGCCCGTTCGGAGACGCCATGCCGTCCTGGCTGAGCCTGCTGAATCTGCTGCCCGGGTGGATGTTCGCCTATCAACTGGGGGTCAGCTGGGGCGAGAAGAAGCTGGGCAGGCGCGGTGCGTGGCTGCTGCTCGTCGGAGGGACAGCGCTCTTCGCCGCACTGTTGCTCGTCCTGCACTATCCGGCGTCGATGGTCGGCGTCCCGGGTGAGGCCCGGACGAATTCGCATCCCCCGTCGCTGCTGGTCCTGGCGTTGGCCGCCGCGCAGAGCGGTGCGGCGATCCTGTTGCGCGAGCGGATCGGCAAGTTGCTGCGCAGGCCCGCCCTGTGGGCACCGGTCGTCGTGATCAACCTGTCGGCGATGACCATCCTGTGCTGGCACCAGACGGCGATGCTCGCGGCGGCCGTGCCCGGGTCGTTCATCGGCGGCACGGTGCCAGGGCTGACGGCGGGCCCGGACACCTGGGGCTGGATAGCCGCCCGAGCCGCCTGGCTTCCGGTGTTCGGGGCGCTCCTGCTGCTGATAGGCCGCCACACCCGCGGCTTCGAGACGCCGTGGAAGCGGGCCACGCACGCGCGCCGGGCGATAGCCGGGCTCCTGGCGGCCGGGTTCGCGATCTTCGCTCTGGGCCTAGCGTGAACCGCTCGCGGCCCGCCTGGAGCTTCCGTGAGCTACTCGGGCCCAGTCCGGGGCTTGCGTGAGCTACTCGCGCCCGCCTAGAGGCTGAGGCTTGCGTGAGCTACTCACGGCTCGCCTGGAGCTTGCGGGAGTGGGAGCTACTCAGGCCCCGCCTGGCGCTTGCGGGAGTGGGAGCTACTCAGGCCCCGCCTGGCGCTTGCGGGAGTTACTCGCGGCCCGCCGAAGTGAAGGTCATGTCGGCGTAGCGGTCGCCGGCGACCTGGGCGGCGATGGGGTTCAGCAGGGCGAGTTCGGAGGAGGTGAGTTCGAGGCGGGTGGCCGCGGTGTTCTCCTCGACCCGGGTGCGCTTGCGGGTGCCGGGGATGGGGACGACGGCGAGGCCGTGGGCCTGGGCCTGCTGTTGGACCCAGGCGAGGGCAACCTGGCCGAGGCTCGCTCCGTGGGCGTCGGCGATGGTGCGGACGGGTTCGAGGAGAGCCGCGTTGGCGGAGGCGTTGTCGCCGGTGAAGCGGGGCTGCTGGCGGCGGAAGTCGTCCTGGCCGAGCTCCTTGTCGGCGCTGACGAACGAGCCGGTGAGGAAGCCGCGGCCGAGCGGGGAGTACGGGACGAGGCCGACGCCGAGTTCGGCGGCGACGGGGACCACGCCCTGCTCGATGTCACGGCTGAAGAGCGACCACTCCGACTGGAGGGCGGCGATGGGGTGGACGGCGTGGGCGGCGCGGAGTTCGGGGCCGGTGACCTCGCTGAGGCCGAGGTGCTTGACCTTGCCGGCGGCGACCAGTTCGGCCATCACGCCGACCGTTTCCTCGATCGGCACCCGGGGGTCGCGGCGGTGCATGTAGTAGACGTCGATGACGTCCACGCCCAGGCGTTGGAGGCTGGCGTCGACGCAGGAGCGGATGTACGCGGGGTCGTTGTTGATGATCCGCTTGGTCGAGTCGTTCGGGTCGATGGCCAGGGCGAACTTGGTGGCCAGGACGACCTCGTCACGGTGTGCCTTGAGGAAGGGAGAGAGGAACTTCTCGTTCTCACCGGCGGCGTAGGCGTCGGCGGTGTCGTAGAAGGTGACGCCCAGTTCGAGGGCTCGCTCCAGGGTCGCGCGGGCCTCCCCGGCATCGGTGGGGCCGTAGGCGAAGCTCATGCCCATGCAGCCGAGTCCCTGGACACCTACCTCCGGGCCGCCCGTCCCGAGCTGCACCTTCGCGATCGGGCCGGAAGCCACGCGGGCGGCGCCAGTGGTACCGGCCGTGGTGCCGGCGGCGCCAGTGGTACCGGCCGTGGTGCCGGCGGCGTCGGCGGTACCGGCCGTGGTGTCGGCGGTGCCGGTCGTCGCGGCCGTCTCGGGGGGCTTGGGCGTCTGTGCGGTCATCTGTTTCAGAGCCTCTCGGACGCCGGGCGGGCGTCAGCGTAAAAGTTGATCTTGTAGTCGAGTACGGCGAGCGTGTCCTGGAGCTCCGATATGCGGGTGCGGACGTCGCGGCGGGTCTGTTCGAGGAGTTCGTGGCGCTCGGTGAAGGTGTGTTCGCCTTCGCGCACCAACTCTGCGTAACGGACCATGTCCGCCACGGGCATACCGGTCAGACGGAGCTTGCCGACGAAGGTGAGCCAGTCCAGATCGCGGTTGCGGTAGCGCCGCTGGCCGGTGTGGGAGCGGTCGATGTGCGGCATCAGGCCGATCCGCTCGTACCAGCGCAGGGTGTGCGCCGTCAGGCCGATGAAGGCGACGACCTCGCTGATCGTGTAGTGGTCCTGGCCGCTCGGGCGGGGGTGCCCCGTGGGGGCCGAGGCGCAGGCGTCCGCCTTGGTGTCGACGCTGACGACGCTGACGGCGCTGTCGGGGCCGTCAGGGCCGTCGGTGCTCTCGACGGCATCGACGGCGTCGGCGGTGGCTGGGGTCGGTTCGGTCACGCCCTGTGCGCGGCGCAGTGTGCGGGTGGTCTCGGTCTCCATCACCGTCATGACCACCACGCTAGAACCTTGGAGTGCGCTCTAAGCAAGCAGAACCGGGAGGAATTATGTGACGGGTGCAACCCCTGGGAAAATCGGGGGACGCCGCTTCGTGTGGTGACTACGGTGCCGATCATGAGTGTTGTACGTCGCGCCACGCCGGATGATGTCGAGGAACTGATCAGGCTGCGGCAGGTGATGATCGACTCGGTGTTCGCCACCGTCCCGGGGGCCGCCGCCGAGTCCGACACCGGCTGGCATGCCGAGTCCCTTCCTGTCCTGCGGGGCAAACTGGCCGATCCGGAGGGTGATTTCGCCGCCTTCGTCGTCGACCGGCCCGGGCAGCCCGGGAAGCTCGCGGCGCTGGTGGTGGGGACCCTGGAGTACCGCATCGGGCGGTCGGGCAATCCGCGGGGCGTCACCGGCTGTGTGTTCAGCGTCGCCACCGACACGGATCAGCGGCGGCGCGGGTATGCGCGGGCCTGTATGGAGGTGCTTCTCGACTGGTTCCGGGAGCGGGGTGCGGGGAGCGTGGATCTCAATGCGTCGGCGGAGGCGGAGCCGTTGTACGCCTCGCTCGGCTTCGTGCGCAAGCCCGACCCCTCGATGCGGTTGAGCCTCTAGGGCGCTTAGGCTCGTACGCATGCAGAGCCTGGCGTTGATCGAGAACTGGCCGGTCCCCACCGCTGCCGCCGCCGTCGTCCGCGCGGACGGCACGGTCGTCGGGACGCACGGGCCCACGGAGCACCGATTCGCACTCGCTTCGGTCACCAAGCCGCTGGCGGCGTACGCGGTGCTCGTGGCGTACGAAGAGGGGGCCGTCGAGCTCGATGAGCCCGCCGGGCCCGAGGGGTCGACCGTGCGGCATCTGCTGGCGCACACCAGCGGGCTCGCGTTCGACGAGCATCGGGTGATGTCGCCCGCCGGGACGCGGCGGCTGTACTCGAACGCGGGGTTCGAGGTGCTCGGGGATCATGTGGCCAAGGCGACGGACATTCCCTTCGCGGAGTATCTGCGGCAGGCGGTCCTGGAGCCGTTGGGGATGGGGTCCACCTTGCTCGACGGGGGTGCGTCGCCCGCCAAGGACGGGGTCTCCACCGTTGATGACCTGGTGAAGTTCGCCGCCGAGGTGCAGGCGCCGCGGTTGCTCGATCCGCGGACGGTGGCCGAGGCCATGTCCGTGGTGCAGCCGGGGCTGAAGGGTGTGCTTCCCGGGTACGGGCATCAGAGTCCCAACGACTGGGGGCTCGGGTTCGAGATCCGGGACTCCAAGTCGCCGCATTGGACGGGCAGTTCGTCTTCGCCCCGGACGTTCGGGCACTTCGGGCAGGCCGGGACGTTCCTCTGGGTCGATCCCGACGCGGGGGCGGCGTGTGTCGCTCTGGCGGATCGGGCGTTCGGGCCATGGGCCGTCGAGGCGTGGCCCCCGTTCACCGATGCGGTTCTTGCTGAGCTCTGAGATCTGAGCTCTGAGCTCTGAGCTCTGAGCTCTGAGCAGCACCCCGCATCCAGCACCCGGTACACCGCACCCCGCACCCCGCACCCAGCCCCCCGTAGCCGCAAGAAGCGTTTCCGCAGCCCGGCGGGGGCGGGGTGCCGCCGCTGTGCCCACCCGTGCCGCCCCAGCGGCACGACTGCCCACGGCGAAGGGCGCCCTCAGCCCCCGGACATCTCCCACACCAGCAGCTCCGCCGAACCCCTCTCCCCAGCCACCGCCTCCAAGCCCTCCGCGGCCGTGATCCGGACCGCGTCTCCCCCGCTCAACTCCTCGCCGCCCAGCCGCACTTCACCGCGTACCACGTGGACGTACGCGAAGGGCGCGTCCGGGATCGCGGTGCGTTCGCCGGCGGCGAGTCTGCGCACATGCAGGAGCGCGCCCGCCGCCGGGACCGCGTACGGAGTCGAGTCCGCGATGCCGTGGACCACCTCGTAGGCGGGTTCGCCGCCAGGGGCCAGCGGAGAGAGCCACATCTGGACGAAGACCAAGGGGGCCTCGCCGTCGTTGCGTTCCACATGGCGGACGCCGCCGGCCGCGCTCAGGTGCTGGACGTCCCCGGGGCGCACGAGCGACGCGTGCCCGGCCGAGTCGCGGTGGGTCAGCTCGCCCTCCACCACCCAGGTCACGATCTCGGTGTGGCTGTGCGGGTGTTCGTCGAAGCCCGCGCCGGGTGCGAGACGCTCTTCGTTGCAGGCCAGGACCGCGCCGAAGCGGAGGTTGTCCGGGTCGTAGTACGACCCGAAGGAGAAGGCGTGGAAGGTCTCGATACCGGCACCGGGCTCCCCGCCGCGGTACCGATCGCCGGAGCGCCGTACATCAATCACACACCCCACGTTAGACCCGGCACCGCACGTCCCCGTCCCGATAAGGCAGTCTTGTCCCCGTGCCCGAACCCTCTGCGAACGAAGCCCGCCCGGACGCCCATGAGGCGGCCCACGAGGAAGCCGCGCGCCACGAGGAGGCCGCCCGTCAGGACGCGCACCGCAAGGCCCACGCGCACTCGGCCACGCTGAAGCGCCTGGAGCAGTCGGCCGGCAGCCTCGCGGCGCAAGCCATCGCGCGCATGGACGAGACCCTGTCCTGGTACCGGGCGATGCCTCCGGAGAACCGCTCCTGGATCGGTCTGGTGGCGCAGGCAGGCATCGCCGCCTTCACCGAGTGGTTCCGTCATCCCGACGCCCCCCAGGCCATCTCCACCGACGTCTTCGGCACCGCCCCCCGCGAGCTGACCAGGGCGATCACCCTGCGCCAGACCGTCGAGATGGTGCGTACGACGATCGAGGTGATGGAGTCCGCGGTCGACGAGATCGCGGCCCCTGGAGACGAGTCCATCCTGCGCGAGGCGCTCCTCGTCTACGCCCGTGAGATCGCCTTCGCCACCGCGCAGGTCTACGCGCAGGCCGCCGAGGCACGCGGTGCCTGGGACGCCCGCCTCGAATCGCTGGTCGTCAACGCCGTGCTCTCCGGTGAGGCCGACGAGGGCGCGGTCAGCAGGGCCGCCGCGCTCGGCTGGAACTCGCCCGAGCACGTCTGCGTCGTCCTCGGCACCGCGCCCGACGGCGACAGCGAGCTCACCGTCGAAGCCATCCGCCGCGCCGCGCGGCACGCCAAGCTGCAGGTCCTGACCGGTGTGCTCGGCGACCGCCTGGTCGTCATCGCGGGCGGCAGCGACAATCCGCTCCAGGTCGCCAAGGGCCTGATCGGCCCGTACGCGGCCGGACCCGTCGTCGCCGGGCCCATCGTCCCCGACCTGCTCGCCGCCACCCGGTCCGCGCAGGCCGCGGCCGCCGGGCTGAAGGCGTGCGCCGCCTGGCAGGACGCCCCGCGCCCCGTCCTGGCGGACGATCTCCTGCCGGAGCGCGCGATCGCGAGCGATCCCGCCGCGCGCGACCAGTTGGTGGAGGAGATCTACAGACCACTGGAGGAAGCGGGCTCCGCACTCCTGGAGACGCTCAGCGTCTATCTGGAACAGGCCAGCAGTCTCGAAGGCGCCGCCCGGATGCTCTTCGTGCACCCCAACACCGTGCGCTACCGGCTGCGACGTGTGACTGACGTCACCGGCTGGTCGCCGTCGGACGTACGATCCGCATTCACGCTGCGGATCGCGCTGATCCTGGGGCGTCTGGCCGACGGTGATCTCCAACCGTAGGATTTTGTCGGGCCCCTACAATTCCCCCAGCGGTTCTTCGTCCCTGTCCCCACGGGCGGCACGTACCGTCCACAAGAGAGAGTGTGAGAGTGCTCGTACTCGTCGCTCCCGGCCAAGGCGCTCAGACGCCCGGCTTCCTGACTCCCTGGCTCGATCTCCCCGGCGCGGCCGACCGCCTCGGCGCGTGGTCGGACGCCATCGGGCTCGACCTTGCCCACTACGGCACGCAGGCCGACGCGGACGCGATCCGCGACACCGCGGTGGCCCAGCCGCTCCTGGTGGCCGCGGGTCTGCTCGCCGCCGCGGCACTCGGTGACGCCCTGGCCGCGAACAAGCCCGGCGCGGTAGCGGGGCACAGCGTCGGCGAGATCACCGCCGCCGCGTACGCCGGTGTGCTCAGCGACGACGCGGCGCTCCGTCTCGTGCGCACGCGGGGTCTGGCCATGGCCGACGCCGCGGCGATCACGGAGACCGGCATGGCGGCGCTGCTGGGCGGCGACCCCGAGGTCACCCTCCCGCACCTGGAGAAGCTCGGCCTGACGCCGGCGAACGTGAACGGCGCGGGCCAGATCGTCGCCGCGGGCACCGCGGAGCAGATCGCGGCCCTCGTCGAGGACAAGCCCGAGGGCGTCCGCCGCGTCGTACCGTTGAAGGTGGCGGGCGCGTTCCACACGCACCACATGGCCCCCGCGGTCGCCACGCTCGAAGAGGCCGCCAAGGCCCTCGACCCGGCCGACCCGAAGCTGACGTACGTCTCGAACCGCGACGGCCAGGCCGTGACGAGCGGCTCGGACGTCGTGGCCCGCCTGGTCGGCCAGGTGGCCAACCCGGTGCGCTGGGACCTGTGCATGGACACGTTCAAGGATCTGGGCGCCACGGCGCTGGTCGAGCTGTGCCCCGGCGGCACGCTGACCGGTCTCGCCAAGCGCGCTCTGCCCGGCGTGCGGACGGTTGCCCTGAAGACGCCCGACGACCTCGACGCCGCATCTGCGCTCATCGCCGACACCGCACCCGCCGCCGACGCGGCGGGTGCCTGAGAAGGAGCCAGGAGAGCATGTCGAAGATCAAGCCCAGTAAGGGCGCCCCGTACGCGCGCATCATGGGTGTCGGCGGCTACCGCCCGACCCGTGTCGTGCCCAACGAGGTGATCCTCGAGACGATCGACTCGTCCGACGAGTGGATCCGCTCCCGCTCCGGCATCGCGACCCGCCACTGGGCCTCCGACGAGGAGACCGTGGCCGCGATGTCCGTCGAGGCGTCCGGCAAGGCGATCGCCGACGCGGGCATCACCCCGGAGCAGATCGGCGCGGTCGTCGTCTCGACCGTCTCGCACTTCAAGCAGACCCCTGCCATCGCGACCGAGATCGCGGACAAGATCGGCGCGGGCAAGCCCGCCGCGTTCGACATCTCCGCGGGCTGCGCGGGCTTCGGCTACGGCCTGACGCTCGCCAAGGGCATGATCGTCGAGGGCAGCGCGGAGTACGTGCTGGTCATCGGCGTCGAGCGGCTGAGCGATCTCACCGACCTGGAGGACCGCGCGACGGCCTTCCTGTTCGGTGACGGCGCGGGCGCCGTGATCGTCGGCCCGTCGCAGGAGCCGGAGATCGGTCCCACGGTCTGGGGCAGCGAGGGCGACAAGTCCGAGACGATCAAGCAGACCGTGGCGTGGAACGACCTCCACGTCGGCGACGTCTCGAAGCTGCCCCTCGACCGCGAGGGCAACATCAAGTTCCCTGCGATCACGCAGGAGGGCCAGGCGGTCTTCCGCTGGGCCGTGTTCGAGATGGCGAAGGTCGCCCAGCAGGCGCTGGACGCGGCCGGGATCACCGCGGACGACCTGGATGTCTTCATTCCGCATCAGGCCAACGAGCGGATCATCGACTCGATGGTGAAGACTCTGAAACTGCCGGAACACGTCACGGTCGCCCGTGACGTGCGCACCACCGGCAACACGTCGGCAGCCTCGATTCCGCTCGCGATGGAGCGGCTTCTGGCGACCGGCGAGGCGAAGAGCGGCGACACCGCGCTCGTCATCGGCTTCGGGGCGGGTCTCGTGTACGCCGCCACGGTCGTTACCCTCCCCTAGGCATCACGTCCGGGTCATCCGATCCGTACGGCTGTAACCAACCTGCCGCTGCCGCGGCGGGCGCCACACCCTCTGGACACATAGAAGGAGCGCCAACATGGCCGCCACTCAGGAAGAGATCGTCGCCGGTCTCGCCGAGATCGTGAACGAGATCGCCGGCATCCCGGTCGAGGACGTCCAGCTGGACAAGTCCTTCACCGACGACCTGGACGTCGACTCGCTGTCCATGGTCGAAGTCGTCGTCGCCGCCGAAGAGCGCTTCGACGTCAAGATCCCGGACGACGACGTCAAGAACCTCAAGACGGTCGGCGACGCGACCAGCTACATCCTCAAGCACCAGGCCTGATCAAGGCTGCTCTGCTGTCGCCACCCGGCGGTGGCGCCGCTGATCCCCTCAACACCGTGGAGAATTTTCCTGTGAACCCGACCAATCGCACCGTGGTCGTCACCGGTATCGGCGCAACCACACCGCTGGGTGGCGACGCAGCCTCGACCTGGGAAGGTCTGCTCGCGGGCCGTTCCGGCGTCAGTCTTCTCGAACAGGACTGGGCGGCCGAGCTGCCGGTCCGCATCGCGGGCCAGATCGCGGTCGAGCCGGGCGAGGTCATTCCTCGTCCGCAGGCCCGCAAGCTGGACCGCTCGGCGCAGTTCGCGCTGATCGCGGCCAAGGAAGCCTGGGCCGACGCGGGGTACACCGCGAAGGCGGGCGAGGACACGTCCGTGGACCCCGACCGCCTCGGCGCGGTCATCGCCTCCGGCATCGGCGGCGTGACCACCCTGCTCGACCAGTACGACGTGCTCAAGGAGAAGGGCGTACGCCGCGTCTCCCCGCACACCGTGCCGATGCTGATGCCCAACTCCCCGGCGGCCAACGTCGGCATCGAGCTGGGCGCCCACGCGGGTGTGCACACCCCCGTTTCGGCGTGCGCATCGGGCGCCGAGGCCATCGGCTACGCCATCGAGATGATCCGCACCGGCCGCGCCGACGTCGTCGTCGCGGGTGGCACGGAGGCGGCGATCCACCCGCTGCCGATCGTCGCGTTCGGCAACATGATGGCGATGTCCAAGAACAACGACGACCCGGCGGGCGCCTCGCGCCCCTACGACGCCGACCGCAACGGCTTCGTGCTCGGCGAGGGCGCCGGCGTGATCGTCCTCGAGTCCGAGGAGCACGCCAGGGCCCGCGGCGCGGAGATCTACGCGGAGGCCGTCGGCCAGGGCATCTCGGCCGACGCCCACCACATCACGCAGCCCGAGCCGTCCGGCAACGGCATCGCGGCGGCGCTGCAGAACCTCATCGACGGCACGGACCTCAAGCCCGCCGAGATCGTGTACGTGAACGCGCACGCGACCTCGACGCCGCAGGGCGATGTCGCCGAGATCAAGGCGCTGCGCAAGGCCTTCGGCCACGACGTCGACCACATGGCGATCTCCAGCACGAAGTCGATGACCGGTCACCTGCTCGGTGGCGCGGGCGGCGTGGAGACCGTGGCCACGGTCCTCGCGCTGAAGAACCGCATCGCCCCGCCGACGATCAACATCGAGAACCTCGACCCCGAGGTCGACGCGGACGTCATCCGCGACGAGCCCCGCGCCCTGCCCGAGGGCAGGATCGCGGCGCTGAACGACTCGTTCGGCTTCGGCGGCCACAACGTGGTGCTCGCGTTCAGGACCATCTGAGTTCAGGACCGTCCGAGCACTCGGCTGTACATGACGAAGGGCCCCCACCGCAGGGTGGGGGCCCTTCGCCGTATCCGGCCCGAGCGTCGGACGACCGAGGTGTCAGACGACCTGGTGCAGCCACCGCACCGGCGCGCCCTCGCCCGCGTACCGGAAAGGCTCCAGCTCGTCGTCCCAGGGCTTGCCGAGCAGCTTGGCCAGCTCGGCCTCCAGGTTGCTCTCGCCGCGCTGAGAGCGGGCCAGGGCGGCCCGCAGGCGGTCCTCCGGGATCAGGATGTCGCCGTGGATGCCGGTGACCGCGTGGAAGATACCGAGCTCGGGTGTGGCGCTGTAGCGCTCGCCCTCGGCCGTGGGACACGGCTCCGACGTGACCTCGAAGCGCAGCAGCTGCCAGCCGCGCAGGGCGGAGGCGAGTTTGGACGCGGTGCCCACCGACCCGCGCCAGGAGAACTCCGATCTCCAGCTGCCGGGCGCCGCGGGCTGTCTGATCCAGTCGAGGTTGACGCGCGCGCCGAGTACGCCCGCGACTGCCCATTCGACGTGCGGACACAGCGCGCGCGGTGCGGAGTGCACGTACAGAACTCCACGTGTCGTCACCGGGACCTCCAGTGTGGGTCGAGGTTCGCCTTCCCCAGCGGCCTCGCGCCCGTGCCGAGCGTTGCGGCCCCGAAATCGGGAAACTCCCGAAAACGGGACAGATGTGACGTGATGTAATTTAGCGGAACCGAAAGCGCAGGGTGCCACTGGGTGGCGAGGCTACCGTGCGGCGGAACAAGGAGTGTGACGTACCGTCGGTCCCAAGGCCAGGAATCGCCCACCATTCACTCGCAGGGGCGCCGAAACGGCGCGGTCGGCCTACGGCGGGCCACGGCAACAGAGGGGACCTGGGGATGCAGAACCGAAGGCATCGTCCGCGCGCCGCCGTCGCCATCGCGACGGCGGCTCTTCTCGGCGCCACCGCGCTCACCGCGTGCGACGCCTCCGGCGGCGACTCCCCAGCGCCCAAGGGACCGTCGGCGCACGACAAGCCGTCCCCCAAGCCCACCCCGACCTGGAATACGGATCCGGACTCCCTGGCGGCCGTCGGCGACTCCATCACCCGCGGCTTCGACGCCTGCTCGGTGCTCGCCGACTGCCCCGAGGCGTCCTGGGCGACCGGCACCGACTCCGAGGTGCGCAGCCTGGCGACGCGCCTGCTCGGCGAGGAGCGGGCCGCCACGCACAGCTGGAACTACGCGAAGACCGGCGCCCGCATGACGGATCTGCCCGGCCAGGTCGAGCAGGCCGCCGCCGAACGACCCGAGCTGATCACGGTGATGGCGGGCGCGAACGACGCCTGCCGCCCCTCGGCGGATTCCATGACCCCGGTCGCCGAGTTCCGCGCCGACTTCGAGAAGGCGATGCGCACGCTGCGAAGCGAGCTTCCCAAGACGCAGGTGTACGTGACCTCCGTGCCGGATCTGAAGCGGCTCTGGTCCCAGGGGCGCACCAACGCGCTCGGCAAGCAGATCTGGAAGCTGGGCATCTGCGCCTCGATGCTGGCGGACCCCGACGCGCGGGACGCGGCGGCCACGCAGCGGCGGGCCACCGTGCAGAACCGCGTGGTCGCGTACAACGACGTGCTGAAGGACGTGTGCGCGAAGAACCTGCGCTGCCGGTACGACGGCGGGGCGGTCTTCGACTACCGCTTCGACGGCGACCAGTTGAGCCACTGGGACTGGTTCCACCCCAGCAAGAACGGCCAGTCACGGCTCGCGGAGCTGGCCTACCGGCAGGTGAAGGCGAAGGATCCCAAGGCCTGAGGCCCTTGCCGTCCGGCGTAGGGTCGCGATCATGCGCAGTGAACTCTTCGGGACGCTTCCCGACGGCACGCCCGTCCATCGCTGGACCCTGGAAAGGGGCGGGGTGCGGGTACGCGTCCTGACGTACGGCGGGATCATCCAGTCGGCGGAAGTTCCGGACCGCTCGGGCCGGCGCGGGCCGGTGGCCCTCGGCTTCGACGACCTTCAGGGCTACCTCGATCATCCCGGGCCGTACTTCGGGGCGCTGGTGGGCCGGTACGCGAACCGGATCGCGGGCGGCGGGTTCACGCTCGACGGCACGGCGTACCGCCTGGCGCGGAACAACGAGCCGAACGCGCTGCACGGCGGTGCGGCCGGTTTCGACAAGCGCGTGTGGGAGGCGGCGGAGGTCGGGCACGGGGTGCGGCTCTCGCGGGTGAGCCCGGACGGCGAGGAGGGCTATCCCGGGCGGCTCACGGTGACGGTGACCTACACGCTGGACGAGGCGGGCGCGCTGCGGATCGCGTACGAGGCGACGACCGACGCCCCGACGGTCGTGAACCTCACCAACCACACGTACTGGAACCTCGCGGGGGCCGGGAGCGGCAGCGCGGGCGGGCACGAGCTGCGGATCGACGCGGCACGCCTCACTCCGACGGACGGGACGCAGATTCCCACCGGGGCGTACGAGGACGTCGAGGGGACGCGCTTCGACTTCCGGGACGCGCGGAAGGTCGGCGCCGGGATCGACCACAACTACGTGCTGGACAAGGGGCTCACCGCGCGGCCCGTCGAGGTGGCGGAGCTGAGCGATCCCGCGTCCGGGCGGGTGCTGAGCGTCGCCACGACGGAGCCCGGCCTCCAGCTGTACACGGCGGACCACTTCGAGGAGCCGCTGCCCTTCGGCCCCGGGGACGGGATCGCCCTGGAGACGCAGCACTTCCCCGACTCCCCCAACCAGCCGCGGTTCCCTGGCACGGTACTGCGGCCGGGTGGGGTGTACGCGTCACAGACGGTGTACGGCTTCTCGGTGCGTTAGCGGCCGGCCGGCGTCACACGGCGATCGTCTCGCTCAGCCTGCGGTCGGCCAGGGAGCGGCCCACCTGGATCTCGTACGAACCACCTTGGTGCGCCCAGGCGTTGGCGCTCTCGTCCCAGATCTCGAAGGCCCGGCGCGGGAGTTCGATCCGCACCTCCGCGCGCTCGCCGGGGGCGGCCTGCACGCCCGCGAAGCCCGCGAGCCAGCGGGCCGGGCGGTCGCCGTCGTTCGCGGCAGGGGCGAGGTAGACCTGGACGACCTCGCGGCCCGCGCGCGGACCGGAGTTGCGTACGCGGACCGTGGCCGTCGTGCCCTCCACGACGAGGGATTCGTACGTCCAGTCGGTGTAGCCGAGGCCGTGGCCGAAGGCGTAGGCAGGGGTGGCGCCTGCCTTCTCCCAGGCGCGGTAGCCGATGAAAACGCCCTCGGTGTAAGCCAGTTCGCCCTCGGTCGGGGTGACCCGGGTGACCGGCGCGTCGGCGAAGGCGCCCCAGGTCGTCGGCAGGCGTCCGCCCGGCTCCTGCGCGCCGAGCAGCACGTCGGCGAGCGCGGCGCCGCCCTCCTGGCCCGGGAACCAGCCGACCAGCACCGCCGCGACGTCCTCGCGCCACGGAAGCTCCACCGGGGAGCCGGAGTTGACGACCACGACCGTGCGGGGGTTGACCGCGGCCACGGCCCGCACCAGCTCGTCCTGGCGGCCCGGGAGCCGCAGGTCCTGGCGGTCGAAGCCCTCGGACTCGACGCGCTCGGTGGTGGCGACGACCACGACCGCCGTGTCCGCGCCCCGCGCCGCCACGACGGCCTCCGCGATCAGCTCGTCGGGGTCGCGCCGCGGGCCGAGATGCACGAAGGAGAACACGACGCCGGGCAGCGGGGCCTCGTACGCCTTGTCGAGCGGGTGCAGCAGGGAGACCTCGACGCTCTCGCCCGCCGTCAGGTTCACCTTGGCGCGCTCGACCGGTGAGCCGAAGAACGCCTCGAAGGGGTCGGAGCCGGCGCCCATCACCTCGGACCCGTCGAAGACGACGTCGCCGCCGACGGAGAGCGTGAAGGCTCCAAGGCCGCGGGTGCCGAAGGAGTGCTCGCCGCTCTCGCGCGGCGTGAAGGTGCCGACGACCTCGATGGAGGCCATCGTCTCGTGCGTGACGCCGTCCGGCAGGTCGTCGCCGATCCACTGGACCTGGCCGGAGGGGAGGTTGCCCACGCCCAGGACTTCGCCGTCGGCGTCTCGGCAGACGGCGCGCAGCTCGAACCCCTTGTCGGCGGGGGCGAGTTCGTCGCTGGGGTCGGCGCCGACGGCGTACGTCAGGGCGTTCTCGTCGAGCGCGGCCGTCAGACCGTCCAGCGGGGAGATCACGCGCGCCGGGAAGACGGTGGCGGAGCCGCCGCCCAGGACGCGGGCGTCGCGCGCGGCGGCGCCGATGAGGGCGACGGAGGCGGGCGGGCGCAGCGGCAGGGTGTCGTTCTCGTTGCGCACGAGGACGAAGGCGCGGCGGGCGACCTCGCGGGCGAGCGCCTCGCCGTCGATCTCGGCGGGCACGTCGGTGACCACGGGCCGCGCGCCGTCGAGGATGCCGACGCGGGCGGCCAGACGCAGGACGCCCCGCACGGCGTCGTCGACCACCGACTCCTTGACCTGGCCTTCGCGCACGGCATCGGCGAGCGCCTTGCCGTACACGGTCCGCGGTCCCGGCATGGCGACGTCGAGGCCGCCCTCGATGGTGCCGGTGGTGGAGCGGGCGGCCATCCAGTCGGAGACGTTGCAGCCGTCGAAGCCCCACTCGCCGCGCAGGACCTCGTTCACCAGGTAGCGGTGTTCGGTCATCGTCGAGCCGTTGACCCGGTTGTACGCGGTCATGATGCCCCAGGGGTGGGCGTTGGCGACGATCGCTTCGAACGGGGCGAGGTAGAGCTCGCGCAGGGCGCGGGCGCCCACCTTGTTGTCGACGGTGAACCGGTCCGTCTCGGCGTCGTTGGCGACGAAGTGCTTGACGGTGGTGCCGACGCCGCCGGACTGCACGCCCTGGACGTAGCCGGTGCCGATGACGCCGGTCAGATACGGGTCCTCGCTGTACGCCTCGAAGTGCCGGCCGCCCAGCGGTGAGCGGTGCAGGTTGACGGTGGGCGCGAGGAGGACGTGGACGCCCTTGCGGCGGGCCTCCTGGGCGAGGAGGGCGCCCGCGCGGCGGGCGAGGTCCTGGTCCCAGGTGGCGGCGAGGGCGGTCGGGGACGGCAGGGCGATGGAGGGGTCGTCGGCGGTCCAGCGGGTGCCGCGCACGCCGATCGGGCCGTCCGACATCACGAGGGGCGCGAGGCCGATCTCGGGCAGCGGGTGCAGCGACCACATGTCACGCCCGCCGAGCAGCCGGGCCTTGGCGTCCAGATCCAGCGCGGCGAGCGCGGCCTCCACGGCCGTCTCGCGCGCCTGGTCGGCCTGCGTGGCTCCGGGGCCCTGGGTTCCCGCCATGGCGGTACCTCCTCGTTGAAGTCCGTTCCGTACGTTCCCGTTCCGTACGGTCCCTCCATCCTGCCTCGCTTACCTGTAGGTCGGTAGTTTTCGTAACCTGGACGTTATATTTATGGCGGCATGACGTACGGTCGTCCCGCGAGCAGAACCGAGAACGTGAAGGGCAGACACGATGGCGCCCAAGGCCAGGACCACGGCCAAGGCCACGACGAAGACCACGACCAGGGCACGAAGTGAGGAGCGGCGTGCGGAGATCCTGCGGGCCGCCCTGGAAGTGATCGCCGAGCGCGGCTACCGCGGCGCGAGCCTGGGCGCCGTCGCCGAGCGGGTCGGCCTGACCCAGCAGGGGCTGCTGCACTACTTCCCCACGAAGGACGCGCTCCTGGTCGCCGTCCTTGAGGCCCGCGACCAGTGGGACGCCGTACCGACGAAGGAGATCCGCCTCGACCTGCTCGGCTCGCTCGTCGAGTACAACACCATGCGCCCCGGCATCATCCAGACCTTCTCCGCGCTGCTCGGCGAGAGCGTCACGGACGGGCACCCGGCGCGGGAGTACTTCACCGAGCGGTACGGATCGGTGCGGGAGAAGTTCGCGGCGGTCCTGCGCGTGGAGTACGGGGACCGCCTCCCCGGCGGCCTCACCCCGGAGGCGGCGGCCCCGCTGCTCGTCGCCGTGATGGACGGGCTCCAGTACCAGTGGCTCCTGGACCCCGATTCGGTGGACATGGTGGGGGCGTTCAGGGATTTCCTGGGGCTGCTCGGGGACGGCGGCGCCGACACCAACGGGGGCAGCGGCAGCGGCGAGTGATCAGGCGGCCGGGACCGCCGCCACGACGTCGATCTCGATGAGCGCATCGGGCGGACAGCGTCTCGAAGATTCCGCGGCTCTGGGCTGCGATGCCCTCGCCCTCGGCGATCTGCCCCGAGAGGTACAACAGGGCGCCTCCGTCGTCGAGTACTGCTCCTCCTGTGTCGCGGTCACGGTGTCCGGGTGTTGCGGGAACGGATGTGGGCGACCGCGCGGGCGATGTCCTCGTGGGCGACCTCCGGATCGGCGGCGGCTGCCTTGTAGTGGGCCAATACCGCTTCCATGGCGGGCAGTTGGGTGACCTCCGTCGCGAGCGCCACGTCCTTCACCGCGAGGTCGCTGCCGAAGTGCACTCCCGTGGCGAAGGCCCGGCCCACCGCGCCTCCGAGCGGGCCTCCGGCGAGCGCGCCCTTGGCCGTCTCCTCGTCGAGGCCCAGCGCGTCCGCCAGCTTCATCGCCTCGGCCACGAGGGCCACGCCCCCGATGACGGCGGTGTTGACGACGAGCTTCAGCGCGGCCCCCGAGCCGAGCGGGCCCGTACGGGTCACCGGGCCGAAGCGGGCGAGGACCTGTGCGACCCCGTCCGCGTCACCGCCCGCGAGGATGCCGAGCCGCCCCGACGCGGCCTTGTCCGTGCTCCCCATGACGGGCGCGTCGACGAGGGTCACGCTCTTAGGCACCCTCGCCCCCAACTCCCGTACGACATCGGGCCCGACGGTCGACATCTCCACCCAGTGGGCGCCCGGCCGCAGCCGCGGCACGATGGCGTCGGCGACGGCGCGCACCGCTTCGGGCCCCGCCAGCATGGTGATGACGACGTCGGCGTCCCGCACGGCATCCGCGGGGTCGGCGGCGAGCCGGGCCCCGGCCTCCACCAGTGGCTCGGCCTTCTCGGCGGTCCGGTTCCAGACGGTCAACGGGTGCCCTGCCGACAGGAGTTGGCGGGCCATCGGCTCGCCCATGTGCCCCAGTCCAAGAAACGCGATCTTCTGCATGCGTCAGACGCTAGGCCCGGCCACACGATGCGACAAGCGAATGTCTAGCATGCCTGCCATGCCCACCTCGCATACCGCACGGATGGCCCAGGACACGCGGATCCAGGCCACGCGGATCCAGGACGCCCGCACCCAGGCCCCACCGCCCGACCTCTCCACCGTCTGGCTCCGCGTCTTCCTGGAGGTCGCGCGGCACGGCTCCTTCACCGTGGCCGCACGGGGGCTCGGCTGGACGCAGTCCGCCGTCTCGCGTCAGATCAACTCGCTCGAGGCCGCCCTCGGTGGCGCACCGCTCTTCGACCGGCTGCCACGGGGCGTCCGCCTGACCGCACACGGCCGTACGCTCCTGCCGCACGCCGAGGAGACGATGACCCGACTCCGCGCCATGCAGGGTGAGTTGGCCGCCCTGCGCGGCGTGACGGGCGGGACCCTGCGCTTCGGGGCGTTCGCGACGGCCGACGCGGCCCTGGTGCCACGGGCCATCGCGGCGTTCCGCCTCCGGCACCCCGGCGTGACGCTCACCCGCGAGGAGGGTCTGACACCCGGGCTGCTCGCCCGCCTCGGGGACGGAGCCCTCGACCTCGCGATCGTCTCCTCGACGGGCGGGGCGCTGAGCGGCGACATGGCCGCGTACGACCTGCATCACCTCCTGGACGAGGGGCTGTACGTGGCGCTCCATCCCGCCCACCCGCTGGCGGGCCACGCCTCCGTGCGCCTGCCCCAACTCGCCTACGAGGACTGGATATCCGGCAGCGCGCACGCCGAGGGGACCCTCCTGGAGGAGGCGCACCGGCACGGCTTCCGTCCGCGGGTCGCCCATGTCGTCGCCGAGTGGACCGCCAAGCAGGGCTATGTGGCCGCCGGGCTCGGGGTCGCCCTCGTGCCCGCGCTGGCCGCCGAGTCCGTCCGCCCGGACCTCACCCTGGTTCCGGTGCGCGACGAGGACGCCCCACGCCGTGCCGTGTACGCGGCGACCGCGCGGGGCAGGTCGGCTCCCCCGGCGGTGGAGCCGTTCCTGGAGGCGCTCCGGGGCACGCGCGCCGGCCCCCGATTGAGTTGACCCGCCGCTCCCGGCCCGCTTCGATCAACGTCGGCCCCCGCTTCCCCGCCGCCCCGGAAGGCCCGCATGTCCCCTGCCAAGATGCACGCCGACGAAGCCGACATCGACACGCCCCTCGTACGCCGGCTGCTCGCCGCGCAGTTCCCCGGCTGGGCGGACCTCGCCGTCGAGCCCGTCGAGTCGAACGGCACCGTCAACGCCATCTACCGCCTCGGCGACGACATGGCCGTCCGGCTGCCGCGTATCGAGGGGGGTGTCGAGGACGTACGGCGCGAGATGCTTCTTCTGCCGCGGCTCGCGCCCTCGCTGCCGCTGGCCGTTCCGGCGCCGCTGGGGGAGGGCGAGCCCGGCGAGGGGTTCCCCTGGCCCTGGTACGTCTACCGGTGGCTGGAGGGGGCGAATCCGGTTGTCGGCGCCGTGGACGAACCCGGCCTGTTCGCCGCCGACCTGGCGGAGTTCGTCCTGGCTTTGCAGCGCATCGACACCGCCGACGCCCCTGCCGCGTACCGCAGCGGGCCCCTCGCGTCCCGTGACCCCGAAACCCGCGAGGCCATCGCGCAACTTCACGGCGTCATCGACACCGGTGCCGCCACCGCCGCCTGGGAGGCCGCCCTGCGCGCGCCCCGGTGGGACGGGCCGCCCGTCTGGGTCCACGCCGATCTGCAGCCGGGGAATCTGCTCACCGCCGACGGGCGCCTCAGCGCGGTCATCGACTTCGGGTGCATGGGGCACGGCGAACCCGCCGTCGACCTGATCACCGCGTGGAGCCTGCTGGCGGCGGACGCGCGCAAGAGCTTCCGCGCCGCCCTGGGCGTCGATGACGCGACCTGGGCGCGAGGACGCGGCTGGGCGCTTTCGATCGCGCTCATCGAGCTGCCGTACTACCGGACGCGGAACCCCACGATCACGAGGATCGCGCGCCACGTGATCGGTGAGGTTCTGGCGGATCACGCCGCCGTGGATCACTAGGCCCTTTCGGAGGCGCCTTCCTGCCGGGATACTGCGACCACCCCCACCGGCCACGGAAGGACTCCCGTGTCACTCTCGCCCAACGTCTCCCCCCGGCTCGCCGCGCTCGGTGTCACCCTGCTGCTCTCCCTCACCGCCCTGCCCGCGTCGGCGGCCACCGCCCCGGCCGCCACCACCGAGGAGCAGCGCCTGGACCGGGCGGCGCCGCAGGAGATCCTGCGGCGCAGCGGGTTCGACGCCGTGGCACCGGAGTTCGCGCGGGCCCTTGGCCGCGCCCACTCGTACGGCGAGGCCAAGCGCATCGTCGAGCGGCAGGGCGAAGCGCTGTGGCGGCGTGCCGTGGACCGGGCGCAGGGGCGGGGTCCCGCGGCGGGCAAGGGCGAGGACCTGAGCCGGGACGACGACCGGCCGCTGTACTGGGCCCGGCTCGGCATGACGCGTGAGCTCCGGCAGTGGGAGCCGGCCCGCTTCGGGGTGGACGAGGCCCGGCGAGGGCGCCTCATACGGGCGTTGGAGGACTCCTCGCGCGGCCATGACTCCATCCGCTACCCGGCCAAGGACCGCGCGGGCCACCGCCTCAAGCGCATCCTCGTCACCGGCTTCGACCCGTTCACGCTCGACCGTGACGTCCGCATCAGCAACCCGTCGGGCGCCACCGCGCTCGCCCTGGACGGCACCGTCATCCAGACCGCCGACGGGCCCGCCCGGGTGGAGACCGCCGTCTTCCCCGTCCGCTGGGACGACTTCGCCCAGGGGACGGTCGAGCGCACCCTGCGCGCGCACCTGCCGCGCGTCGACCTCTTCACCACCATCAGCCAGGGCCGCGCGGGCCGCTTCGACATCGAGCGGACCAACGGGGCCTGGCGGGGCGGCTTCCCCGACAACGAGAACCTCTCACGCACGCAGACCGTCCCCGTCACCGATCCGGGCTCGCAGCCGCAGTGGACGTCCACGACTCTCCCGTACAAGGAGATCGTGGGCGCGCGGACCGGCCGCTTCCCCGTGTACGACAACACCTCGGTGACCGAGATCCCCGCAGGCCAGAGCGCGCCGGTGGTCCGGCCGGACGGGCCCACCGCCGGTTCGACGGCCCGCGAGGGCGGCGGCGGCAACTACCTGTCGAACGAGATCGCCTACCGGGCGACGCTGCTCCGCGACCGGCTCGGGCTGCACGACCGCCTGCCCGGCGGCCATGTGCACACGCCGATCCTGCAGTTCGGGGCGGGGAACACGGACCCGGCCACGGGCCAGGTCACCGACCCCGAGTTCGTGCGCAACCGCCTGGACATCATCGCGCAGGTGAAGAAGATCCTGACGGCCGCCATGGACGCCCCCAGGTCCTGAGCAGCGCTGCTAGGAACGCCCGCCCGCAGCGGCCGACGCCGGGTCGTCCGCTCCTTCCCCGCTCTCCTCCCCGAGCAGCTCCCGCGCCATCAGCGTCGCGCCCGCGACCGCTCCCGGCATCAGGAACACCGCGACGAACGGGACGATGAACGCCACGGCGAGCGGGGTGCCGAAGCCCCACGCGAGCTGCCTGCGGCCGCGCAGCAGCGCGAGCCGCTCGCGGGCTTCGACGCCCCGGCGCTGGAGTGCCACCGCCGTCAGCTCCTCGACCAGGAAGAAGCCCGTCACGCAGAAGCCGACCACCGGGACCACGGTCTGGCCGACGACCGGGATGAAGCCGAGGGCGAAGAGGAGGATGCCCCAGATCGCGGCCCGCAGGACGATGCGGAGGCTGTCGCGTGCGGAGATCCACAGTTCGCGCCAGAGCGGCAGGCCCGACTCGGGGGCGAATCCGGCGACGGAGATGTCGACCTTCTCCGACAGCGACTCGTAGAAGGGCTGGCCCACCAGGAGCGTCACGGCAGTGAAGGTGACCACGGAAAGCAGGAGTGCGAGCGCGAAGAGCAGGGCGGTGAGGAAGCCGCGGAAGAGGCCGATCCACGGCGACGACCAGTCGTCCGCGAAGGGCGTCGCCCAGCCGACGAGGTCCGTGCCCCAGGTCGCGAGCGCCACGAGCGCGGCCGCGTAGAGGAGCAGCGTGATCAGGCCGGGCAGCAGGCCGACTCCGTACTGCTTGCCGTGCTGGGCGACCCAGCGCTGGCCCTTCATCAAATAGCCGAAGCCTCGTCCCAGATCGCGCATGCTCCCCAGCCTATCCGCCGGTCGCGGCCCCGCGGTCCACGGGACGCGTGGGGCCGAAGGCCCTCTTGTTGCGCGGGGGTTGAACCGGTAGACCACGCGTACTGACTTCTCTCCAGGTTTCCCTTCAGGTTCCTCTCCAGGTCCACTTCAGCTTCTCTCCAGGAGGTATGTATGGGGTTGTCCCGGCCATCCAGACCGGTTCTGCTCGCCACCCTCGCCTCGGCGGGCGCCCTTCTCTTCACCACCCTCGCTCCCGGCAGCGCGACCGCCGACCCGACTCCGGGCGGTCGCGACATCCTCCGCGAGGGCTCGCCCCTGAGCAGTACGGAACGGGCCGCCAAGGCTCCGCAGAGCGCCGCCGACCGGGCCCTGGGGGCTGCGGGGAGTCCCGGCCTCGCCCCTGACCAGGGCAAGAACCGCGGTTATCCGCGCGAGCAGAAGCTGACGCCACCGCCCGCGAATCCGGACGACAAGTCGATAAAACTGGGCCTTTCCCCCTATCACTCCATAGCCCCGAAGCTGAACGGCATCCAGGGCATCGGCGATCGCGTCAGCGTGGAGATCGCGGGCCGTTCGGCGGGCGGGCACCAGCTCTATCTGGTCACGGTCACCGCGCCCGAGTCCGCCAAGGAGGCGGCCCGTCAGGAGCGGATGCGCGAGCTCATCGAGAACGCGCCGGGCAGCGCCGCGAAGGATCCGGCGGTCAAGTCCTCGTACAAGACGCCTGTCTTCATCAACAACAACATCCACGGCAACGAGTGGGAGGGCACGGACGCGGCCCTGAAGCTCATCGAGAAGCTCGCGAAGGCCAAGGACGGAAAGTCGAAGGACCTGCTCGCGCACAACCGGCTGTACTTCAACGTCACGGCCAACCCCGACGGCCGCGTCGCGGGCACCCGCGAGAACGCCAACGGCTTCGACCTCAACCGCGACTTCATCACCGCGTCGCAGCCCGAGGTCCGCGCGATGCGGCAGATCGCCATCGACAAGCAGCCCGCGGTCATGATCGACCTGCACGGGTACGTCAACGGCACCCTGATCGAGCCGACGACTCCCCCGCACGGCGAGAACTACGAGTACGACCTCTTCCTCAAGAACTCCTACGCCAACGCGCTCGGCATGGAAGCCGCGGTCAACGGCCTCGGCTACACCCCCGAGAAGGACGGCGTCGAGCCGGCGATCATCCCCTTCCGTGACCAGGAGGAGGGCTGGGACGACTGGCCGCCGATCTTCACCCCGCAGTACATGCCGTTCCACGGCGCGGTCGCGGCGCACACCATCGAGTTCCCGATGACGGTCAACAACGACGAGTACGACGAGCTGCCCGTGCCCGAGCTGCGGCGGCGGTCCGCGATCAACGTGGACATCGCGGGAGCGGCGATGTCGGCCACGCTCACGTACACGCAGGAGCACCGGACTTCGGTGATCGCCGACCAGATCGAGACGTTCCGGCGTGGCGCGACGGGTGCGGCGCAGGTGCCGGTCTCGTCGCAGACCGTGCCCGGGGTGCCGGGGATCGGTCCGGAGGACGTCTACACGACCGACTTCCCGCGTGCGTACGTGATTCCGCGCGGCGAGCAGAAGGGCGGGCGCGGCCAGCGTTCGGCGGCGGCGGCCTCGCGGCTGGTGGAGCATCTGCTCGACAACGACGTGCGAGTGCGGCGCGCGACCAAGGACTTCAAGCTGGGTGGCACCTCGTACGCCGAGGGTTCGTACGTCGTCGACATGCGTCAGCCCAAGCGCGGGATCGCCAATGTGATGCTGGCCGACGGGCGCGACATCAGCGACAAGGTGTCCACCATGTACGACATCTCGGGGTGGAGCCTGGGGCGGTTGTGGGGCGCGACGGTGGACCCGGTGAAGGGTGGCTCGCTGTCCGGTGTGCGGTCGCGTGCGGTGGACTCCGCCTCGCGTGTCGGCCGTGTCGCTGCGCGCGGGGATCTTCGGCTGCGGCTGGACGACGCGCGGGAGGTCGCTGCTCTCAACTGGCTGCTCTCGCGCGGCACTTCCGTGCGGCGGGCCGATGACGGGAGCGTGATTCTGCCGTCATCGGCGCGGGGTGCGGCGGTCGCCGCGGCGAGGAAGTACGACGTCGCCTTCGACGCGACGAAGGCGAAGGGGGGCGCTGTCGTGCGCGCCACTCGGGTGGCCGCTGCCGTCACTCCTGGTGAGCTGTTCGCTCTGCGGGAGATGAACTTCGATGTGGTGCCGGTTTCGACCGCTGTCCTCAACGGCGGGTTCGACTGGAAGAAGTCGGGTGCGGACGCGTTGTTCGTTTCGGCGGGGCTTTCGTACGGGGAGTTGAACGCGGGGGCTCGGGCCGGGCTCGACTCGTTCCTTGCCGGTGGGGGCGGGCTCGTCGGGCGTGGGGCGGAGGGGGCCGCGTTGAATTCCGACGCGAAGTTGCTTTCCGTGACGGCGGTTGCCGGGAACGGGGACGCCAATGGTGTGGTGCGGGTCGTCAACTCCCGTGGGGCTGTTGCCGGGGGTGCGCCTGAGCATTCCTTCGTCTATGCGCCCATGTGGTTCACCGGGCTGGGGAGTGGGGTGCGGGTCGAGCAGTCCTATGGGGCTGGGAATCCGCTGCTCTCCGGGCACTGGCGTGCGGTGGAGGGGGCCGGTGGGCCCTCTGATGCGGCGGGGCAGGCTTCTGTCGTGAGTGGGGCTGCTGCGGGGGCCCGTGTGGTCCTGTTCGGCACCGAGCCGCTGTTCCGGGACCACCCCAAGGGGGTGTTCCCGCAGGTGGGTCGGGCGTTGCTGAGCGTGGGCTGAGGCCGGGGCTGAGGGTGGGGGCTGAGGGCCGGGCGGTCCCTGCGGGGCCTTCCCCAATCCCGCCCCTTCCCGAAACCATGGGGCTCCGCCCCCTGGACCCCCTTCAAGATGTCCTCAAACGCCGGACGGGCTGGAATAGAGGCAACGAACACCCATGACCCGCGAGATCAAAGTCCAAGGCACCACCGCAGCCGGATACGAAGCCGTAAGGGACGAGTTCGCCTCCGTGCTCGCCGCCGAGAAGCCCGATCATGCCGCGCAGCTCTCCGCCTACGTACGAGGGAAGCAGGTCGTCGATCTGTGGGTGGGGCCGGACACCGGTGGCGAGACGCTCTTCGGGGTGTTCTCGTCCACCAAGGGCGCCGCCCACCTCGTCGTCGCGCTGCTCGTCCAGGACGGCGTCCTGGAGCTCGATCGTGAAGTGGCCCACTACTGGCCGGAGTTCGCCGCCGAGGGGAAGGGGGGTGTCACCCTCCGGGAGCTGCTCGCCCACCGAGTGGGCGTCGTCGGGGCCGACGGCGGGTTCACGCCGGAGGAGATCGCCGATGACCGCGCCATCGCCGAGCGCCTCGCGACCCAGCGCCCCTTCTGGCGCCCCGGAACCGCCTTCGGCTATCACGCGCTCTCCATCGGCGCGCTCTCCGGCGAGGTCGTCTTCCGGGCCACCGGGCAGACGCTGCAGGAGGTGTACGAGGAGCGTGTCCGCGCCCCGCACGGGCTCGACTTCCACCTCGGGCTCCCCGAGGCCCTTGAGCCCCGGTTCCGGTCCGTCCTGCCGATGGCCCCCTCCCCGACCGAGCAGGCCTTCCTCGACGCGCTGCCGCCGCAGCCGGGCAGCCTGCCGTCCATCGCCTTCAACCGCAACGGCGCCCACCCCACCGACCTGGAGGCGTTCCCCAACTCACGCCGGGTGCGGGCCAAGGGGAACGCGTCGGCCGGTGGTGTCGCCTCCGCGCGCGGTCTCGCCGGGATGTACGCGGCGGCGGTCACCGGGATCGACGGCCGGGAGCCCCTCCTGAAGGCGGACACCGTGGCCGCGTTCGGGCAGATCCACTCCACCGGACACGACCTGGTGGTGCGCGCGCACAGGTCGTTCGGGCTCGGGTTCCAGAGCACTGCCGAGTTCAAGTACCCGTTCCTCGGCGCCGGGACCATCGGGCACAGCGGCGCGGGCGGCTCGCAGGCGTTCGCCGACCCCTGCAGCGGGCTCACCTACGGGTACACGCGGCGGCGGTTCGCCTTCCCGGGCGGTCCGGCCGCCGAGAACGAGCGTCTCGTGCAGGCGATCCACACCTCCACGGTCGCGACCGCCGGC
>NZ_JBHUZJ010000084.1:0-39697 GCF_042667685.1 Streptomyces sp. NPDC057302
GTCTGGCTCGGGAGCACGTTGCGGCGGGGGGGCGCGGGGTCCCGGGGGGGGCGTGGGGGGGGCGTGCGGGTTTCCCCTCAGGCCACCCCTAGGCCGAAGACTCGGGATGTCCCCCATGGTCAGGGGCGCGTGGCGGGATCAGCATTGAGGGCATGAACTCTTCCTCGGCTGCGGCCGGCTCGGACTCGGCTTCGGGCCCGGCCTCTCGATTGGTATCTCGGTCGGCCTCTCGGTCGGCGTCCCGGTCGGCTCCGACCCGGCGCGCGGTGCTCGGCCTTGCGGCGGCCGGGCTGGCTGCCGGTGTGACGGCGGCGACGCTGGCCGCCCCGGCTCCCGCGCAGGCGCGGACTCAGGCCGGGGCTCGGACCGGGCCCCTGGGCATCGAGGCGATACTCCCCGCGCCCACGGGACCGCACCGGATCGGCACGGTGTCGACGCGACTCGTCGACACCTCACGGCACGACCCGTGGGTGAAGTCCGTGCCGTTCCGAGAGCTGATGGTCAGCGTCTGGTATCCGGCGGCGGCAGGAAGGCCGGGCGGCGCGGGACACCGCCTCGCGCCGTACATGGCGCCGGGGGCGGCAGAGCGCTGGAACTCGATGGCGCCCCACGGCATCCCCAAGGACGCGATCGACTTCGCGGCCATACGTACGCACGCGAGGGAAGGAGCCCCGGCCGACACGAGCGGCGGCCGACGGCCGGTCCTGCTGTACGCGGCGGGCGCCAACGACCCGCGGACATGGGGCACTTCGGTGGTCGAGGAGCTGGCGAGCCACGGCTATGTGGTGGTGACGATCGACCACACCTATGAGGCGCCGGGCGTGCAGTTCCCGGACGGCTCGGTGAAGGACGACGCCCCGCTCCTCAAGGCGTTCGAGGACGCCAAGCAGGACGAAGCGGTGCCGGAGCTGCTCAAGAAGGTCCTGGACGTCCGGGTGGCCGACTCGAAGTTCGTCCTGGACCGCCTCGGCTCGCTGCCGCACGGGCTGTCCAAGGTCGTGGACCAGAAGCGGGTGGGCATGTTCGGCCAGTCGGCGGGAGGGATCGCGGCCGCCGAGACGATGTACGAGGACGCCCGGGTGAAGGCGGGCATCAACATCGACGGCACCCTGGAGAACAACCCCGAACCGAAAGGCACGAACCTGACGCCGGCGGCCCAGCACGGCCTGACCCGCCCGTTCCTCCTCATGGGCAGGGAGGGGAACGACCGCACGACGGAACCCTCGTGGCGCGCGTTCTGGTCCCACACCACCGGCTGGAAGCGCGATCTGACCCTGCGCGGCTCGGTGCACCAGACATACACGGACCTGGCAGCGCTGCTCCCGCAGGCCGGGGTGGGCCGCGAGGTCATCGAGGAGCACATAGGCACGGTCGACCCGAGCCGGGCGCTTGCGGCGGAGCGGGCGTACGCGAGGTCGTTCTTCGACCGCTGGCTGCGCGGCGAGGACGACCACCTGCTGGACGGGCCTTCGGGGAAGTATCCGGAGGTGGAGTTCGCGGGGTGAGGGACCATCCCGTTGGCTCCTCTCGGCCGATGAGCGGCTCGCATCCGGATAGCCCCTGCGCATGAGGGGGAGGCCGCTTACGCTCCCGGGATGGGGATGACTGATCGACTGATCGGCTCGGGCCGCACCGCGGACGTCTTCGCGCTGGACGACACCTGGGTGCTGCGGCGCTACCGGGACGGGACCGACGCGACGGACGAGGCCGCCGTCATGACGTATCTGTCGGAGCAGGGGTATCCCGTACCGCCCATCCGCCGGGCCGAACCCGGGGCGCCGCGGACCGACCTGGTCATGGGCCGGCTGACGGGACCGACCATGGCGGAGGCCGCGATGCGGGGCGCGATCACCCCGGAGGAGGCGGCGGTGATCCTCGCCCGGCTGCTGCACACGCTGCACGCCCTTCCGGCCCGCACGTCCGCCTCGCCCGCGGACCGCGTCCTGCACCTCGACCTCCACCCGGAGAACGTGATCCTCACGCCGGAGGGCCCTGTGGTGATCGACTGGTCCACCACGGAGGAGGGCCCGCCCGGCCTGGACTGGGCGATGTCGACGCTGATCCTCGCGGAGGTCGCGGTGAGCGGCAGACCCGAGGCGGCGGGGTCACGCGCCGCCCTGGCCGCGCTCCTGACGGACGCGGCGGTCGACGTCAGCGCCACCGCCGACAGCCACCTCGCGGAGGCCCGCGCACGACGGGCGGCGAATCCGACGCTGGGGGCGGATGAGGTGCGGTGGCTCGACGCGGCCGTGGAACTGGTGCGGGAGTCGAGCTAGTTGGGAGCGCGCCGCACGCTCCGGCGCGTCCGTGCAGCCCTCGTCCACCTGCGCCGTTCCCCGTCCCGGCCGACGTCCGAAACGGACCCTGCCTTGCACGGGGTCACCGCACACGCCAACTGTGAATGCGCTTTCAATCCGGTTCAGAGCGGTCCAAGAACGAGAAACGAGCAGGAGGTCGGGTGAGCACAACCCCCACGGTGTACGACGTCGCCGAACGGCCGGGCGTATCCATCACGAGTGCGGGTGCCGGAGGAGGGGAGCGTTAGGGCGCTTCTTGGGTCTTGTCGTGCTGCTGCGCCTCTGCCGCGTGCGCCTCGTCCACCGCGTTCACCTCACACGCCTCGTGAGTCTGGGTACGCGAGCGGCGGCTGCGCAGGCGTTCCAGGGCGGCCGTGCCGAAGAGCACGAGCCCGATGGCGACGATTTTGCTCCCCTGGTAGGCAGCCGTCGTGGTGTCTCCGAGGCTGGTCCCCAGGAACACCCACAGCACCCAGGCGACCCCGGCGACGATGAGGAGGACGGCCCCGACCGGGCCGATGCCCCACCACCACGGTGCCTGGGGGTGCTCATCGGACTGGTGGCGCTCGTCGTGCGGCAAGGCTGTTCTCCAGGTCAGAGGCGGGTAGCGGTGCCCGATGCCGTCATGGCCCGGGAAAAGGAGAGACGGCGACGCGGGCCACTTGGTTGCCTGCCGAGACCCGAATGGTGGCCTGGGCCGGGGTCGCCAGCTGGGCCTTCAACTGGGGCTTGGAGAAACGGAATCCGGCGTCGGCCGCCCCGCCCGCGGGTGGTCGGCAGTGCGTCGTGCACGGCGAACTGACCCGGGGGCGGCACCGACGGGTCGAAGAGCGCGGGGGTGACCAGGGTCGGGATCCTCGGCCGCGTGACCCAGCTGGGCCGCGGCGAAACGGTCGTCCCACGGGAGGGCGAGGGCGCCGATGCCATCGCCGAAGCCTTCGCCCAGGCAGCCGGGCATGATCGCCGCCGCGCCGGCGCAGGAGCTCAGGCCCGGTCTGCCGCAGGCCCCCTTCCGGTCGGGCGGCTTCCACGCGCGCGTAGGCCCGCTGCTGGCCAAGGCGCGGTGCAGCATCTGAGCGAGCCGCCCCGGGGCCTTCGGCCGCGACCCCAAGGCCTCCCGGTCGCGCACCCCCCAATACGGCCATACGCTCCCAAATGTGACGCCGCCCCCGCACCTGGCCGTGCGGGCGACAGCGGCAGCCGCCGCACTGCTCACGTGGTGCCTGCTGCTCCTGCCCGCCCCCGCAGCATTCGCCGCCCCGGCCGACGACCCGGTCACGCTCTCGCGCGACGGCCAGATCACCGACAAGGTGGGCGCGCTCGGCGATCGCAAGGGCGCCACCGAACGGGCGCTCGACCAGCTCTACGACGACCGCGGCCTACAGCTCTTCGTCGTCTACGTGCGTGACTTCTCCGGACGCGGCGCCCAGGACTGGGCGGACGCCACCGCCGAGCGCAATGGGCTCGGTCTGGACGACGCGCTCCTGGCCGTCGCGACGCACGACCGCCAGTATGCCTACTCCGTAGACGCCGATTCCCGGCTCACCGAGGCCCAGCTCCAGGACGTCGCGACCACAGCGATCAAGCCCGCGCTGCGGCAGAACGACTGGGCCGGCGCGGCCATCGGCGCCGCGAACGGCTACCGCGCGGTCCTCTCCGGCCAGCCCGTCCCCACCCCGGCGCTCACCCCGGGGGACCCCGATCCGGGCGGCGGCGGGAGCGGCGACGACACGGCCACCGGCGACCTGGTCCTGCCCATCGTGGCGGTCGGCGGCGCGGGCGCCCTCGCGGCGGTCGCGTACAGCCGCCGCAAGAAGCGCACCAACACCCGGACGACGCCCGGAGGCGGCGGCTGGGGCAAGGGTGCGGCGGCCGAGCAGCCGACCCCGCTCCCGGAGCTCGACAAGCAGAGCAAGCAGCTCCTGGTGGACACCGACGACGCGATCCGCACCAGCTCCGAGGAACTGGGCTTCGCCACCGCCCAGTTCGGCGACGAGGCGGTGGCGCCCTTCACGGACGCGCTCGCGTACGCACGCTCCGAGCTGACGGCGGCGTTCAAGCTGCGCCAGCTGCTGGACGACGCCTATCCGGAGGACGACGCGACCCGGCGCACCATGCTGGACGAGATCGTCTCGCGCTGCACCGAAGCGGGCCGGCGCCTCGACGCGGAGGCCGCGGGCTTCGATCAGCTGCGCGCGCTCGAACGCGACGCGGCAGGGGCCCTGGAGCACGCCGAAACGGTGTTCCGGCAGGTCACCGTGCGGACCACCGCCGCCGAGAACACCCTGGCCACGGTCCGGGAACGGTACGCGCCGTCCGCCTCCGCGCCCGTGGTGGGCCATGTGGAGCAGGCCAAGGACCGACTCGTCTTCGCCACGACGCACCTCAACGAAGCCCGGCAGTCCATCGACGCGGGCGACAACGGCAAGGCCGCCGTCCATCTGCGGGCCGCCGAAGGCGCCGTCGACCAGGCGGGCACCTTCGTGGACGCCGTGGACCGCCTCGCCGCCGAGCTCGCGCTGGCCACGGAGAAGCTGCCCGACGCGCTCACCGAGACGGAGACCGACCTCGCCGAGGCCCGCGGCCTCCTCCAAGGCACCACGGCCGGCGCCTCCACGGCCGATCTGCACGGCCGCATCGCGCGCGCGCAGGCGGTGGTGGCCGAGGTCCGCAAGGCGATGGCGGCGGGCCCGCACGATCCGATCGACGCCCTGCGCCGGGTCGAGGAGGCCGACACGGTCCTAGACGAGTCCCTCGCGGGCGCCCGTGAACGCGAGGTCACCCGGCAGCGCGCCGCCACCCTCCTGGGCCAGGCCCTGCTCACCGCGCGCAGCGCCGTGGGGACGGCGGCGGACTTCATCGACACCCACCGGGGCGCGGTGGGCAGCGAGGCGAGGACCCGTCTGGCGGAGGCCCAGCGGCACCTCTCGGGCGCGGAGGCGGCCCAGGACACCGACGCCGCCGCTGCGCTCGCGGAGGCCCAGCAGGCGGACGCACAGGCCCGGCAGGCGCAGCAGCTCGCCGAACGCGACGTACGCGGCTTCGGCAACCCCTACGGAGGCGGCGGCGGGCGCGGCGGCGGCATGGGCGGCGCGGTCCTCGGCGGCATCATCCTCGGCGAGCTCCTCGGCGGCGGGGGCCGCGGGAGGAGCGGCGGGAGCTTCGGGGGCGGCGGCAGTTTCGGCGGAGGTCGGCCCGGGAGTTTCGGTGGCGGAGGGACGCGGGGGCGGATCGGCGGGGGCGGGAGGTTCTGAGCCCAGCGCGCGCAGGACGCCCTCGCAGAGGGTCTCGTACCCCTACCAACGCTCATAGAAGGAGCCCGTCATGACCAAGCAGACGATCCTCGGCCGCGTGACCCAGCTGGCCAAGGCCAACATCAACTCGCTCCTCGATCAGGCCGAGGACCCGCAGAAGATGCTCGACCAGTTGATCCGCGACTACACGAACAACATCCAGGAGGCCGAGGAGGCGGTCGCGACCACCATCGGCAATCTGCGAATGCTGGAACTGGACCACAAGGAGGACCGGGACGCGGCCGACGAGTGGGGCACCAAGGCGGTGGCCGCGAGCAAGAAGGCGGACGAGCTGCGCTCGGGCGGGAGCGCCGTGGAGGCCGACAAGTTCGACGGCCTGGCCAAGGTGGCGCTGCAGCGGCAGTTGCAGTCGGAGCGGGAGGCCAAGGACGCCGAGCCGACGATCGCCTCGCAGACCGAGGTCGTCGACAAGCTGAAGTCGGGCCTCGACCAGATGAAGATCAAGCTGACCCAGCTCCAGTCGAAGCGCGATCAGCTGGTGGCCCGCGCCAAGACCGCGCAGGCGCAGAACCAGATGATGGACGCCGCCCAGAGCATCGACGTGCTCGACCCGGCCAGCGAGTTGAGCCGCTTCGAGGACAAGGTGCGCCGCGAGGAGGCCAGGGCGCTGGGCAAGCAGGAGCTCGCCGCGTCCTCCCTGGACGCGCAGTTCGAGCAGTTGGACAGCATGGGCGACGAGGCGGAGGTCGCGGCCCGCCTCGCCGCCCTGAAGGCCACTACGTAGACGCTGCGTAGCCAGCTCCACGACAAGGAGCCATTCGGCAGCGGCCTTCAGAAGAGGCTGAGCAGCGCCTCCGCCGCGTCCATCGGCTGCACCCCGCTGTCCGGCAGCGGCATCTCGAACCACACCGTCTTGCCGCGCGGCGTCCTGCGCGAACCCCACGCGGCGCTCAGCAGCCCGACCAGCTGAAGCCCGCGCCCGCCCTCGTCCGTGTCACGCGCCCGGCGGCGGCGCGGCTGGACGAGGCCCGCGTCCCAGACTTCGCAGACCAGGGTGCGGTCGAGCAGGAGCCGCACCCGGATGTCGCCCTCGCCGTACCGCAGGGCGTTGGTGACCAGCTCGCTGACCAGCAGTTCGGTCGTGTCGCAGAGCGGTTCCAGGTCCCAGGTGCGCAGCTGCTCGCAGGCCAGTTCGCGCGCCCGGCCGACCGACTTCGGGTCGCGCTGCAGCGTCCAGTCGCCGACGGCATCGGCGGGCAGACCCTGGATGCGCGCCATGAGCAGCGCGATGTCGTCCTCTCCGTGGTGGGTGTCGAGGGTGTTCAGGACGTGGTCGCAGACGTCCTCGAGGGCCGGCGCGGGGTCGTCGAGGGCGCGTACGAAGGCGTTCAGGCCCTCGTCGAGGGGATGGTGGCGGGATTCGACGAGCCCGTCCGTGTAGAGCGCGAGGAGGGCGCCCTCGGGCAGCTCGACCTCGACCTCCTCGAAGGGCTCGCCGCCGACGCCCAGCGGCATGCCGGGCGGCACGTCGAGCATGAGCGGCGATTCGTCCGGCTCGACGAGCACCGGCGGCAGGTGGCCGGCGTTGGCGAACGTGCAGCGGCGCGTGACGGCGTCGTAGACCGCGTAGACGCACGTGGCGAGGTAGACCTCCGAAAGGTCCGTGCCGTTCGCGGAACGCGTCTGACGGGCCGCTCGCGTGGCTTGCTGGGTGCCCGAGGGGTCGCCGAGGCCGCGGGCGATCTCGTCGAGCGCGGAGAGGACCTCGGCGGGCTCCAGGTCCAGGAGCGCCAAGGTGCGTACGGCGGTGCGCAGTTCGCCCATGGCGACGGCGGCGCGCAGTCCGCGGCCCATGACGTCGCCGACGACCAGGGCGGTGCGATGGCCCGGCAGTTCGATGACGTCGAACCAGTCGCCGCCGACCTCGGTGGCCGCGTTGCCCGGGAGGTAGCGGCAGGCGATGTCAAGGCCGGACGCCTCGGGGTCGCCTGGCGGCAGCAAGGAGCGCTGCAGTATCAGCGCGCGTTCGTGTTCGCGGCGGTAGAGGCGGGCGTTGTCGATACAGACCGCGGCGCGGGCGGCGAGCTCGACGGCGAGGGCGCGATCGCGCTCCCCGAAGGGCTCGCTCCCCTTGGTGCGGGAGAACTGGGCGAGGCCGACGACCGTGTCGTGGGCGACCATCGGCACGACGAGCGTCGACTGGACGAGCCCGCCGGTGAGCCTGCTCGCGGAGCCTTCGTCGGCCGCGGAGACGAGCCGTGGCCGTGCGGTGCGCAGGGCGTCGGCGCAGGGCGAGGTGAAGGCGAAGCGGTGCACGGCGCCCACGTCGACGGGGTGGCCGCCGTCCGGGAAGGGCGCGTCGGCGACGGCGCTGGCGAAGGCGACGCGGCGCAGTTCGGCGCTTCCGTCGGCGAGTCCCGGAGGCGTCTCGTCGCCGTCGAGCAGCCCTTGGTAGAGGTCTACGGAGGCGAGGTCGCAGAAGCCGGGGACGGTGACGTCGAGCAGCTCCCGCGCGGTCGTCTCCAGGTCCAGGGAGTTGCCTATGCGGGCGCCCGCCTCGTTCAGCAGGGCGAGGTTGCGGCGGGCGTGGGCGGCCTCGCGGGCGGCGGCGTGGCGGCGGGTGACGTCGGTGCCCAGGCCCGCGACGCCTATGGGGCGGCCCGAACCGCTGTGCACGCGGTAGAGGTTGATCGACCAGTGGCGGCGATCGTTGCTGCCGGGGGCCGGGCCCACGATCTGCATGTCCGTGACGGCGTCGCCGGTGTCCAGGACGCGCTTGAGCGCGGCGGCCATGCGGTCGGCCTCGTGCCGGGGCAGGTAGTCGTGGACGGTTCGGCCGCGCTGCTCGTCGACCCCGCCTCCGAAGACGGCGGCGAAGCGGCGGTTGGCCCGCTGCACCTTCAGGTCCGTGCCGAACAGCAGGAAGCCGAAGGGAGATTGGCCGAAAATGGCCTGCGACGCGGCGAGGTCGGTCTCGATCTGCCGGAGCGCCCGGACGTCGACGACGATGCAGACGGCGGCCCGCTCACCGTCCTCCGTCCCGGTCGGCATCACGTAGACCTCGGCTATGCCTTCGGAGCCCTTGAAGGACCCCGTCCGGGACCCGTCGGGCTGCCCCGGCGCCCGGAAGGGGACCGACCCGGTCCACTCCCTGCCGTCGAGGATCTCCGCCATCTTGCGGTGCCCGCTGCTGCGCAGCTCGGGCGCGACGAAGGCCTCGATGGGGTCCCTGCCCACGGCGTCGTCGGCAGACACTCCGAACAGCCGCTCGGCCCGCAGACTCCACTGGTCGATGAGACCGTCGGGGCCGATCGAGAACGAGGCCACCTTGATGTAGTCATAGATCGAACCGGGTGGACTGCTCTGCCACATCACGTCATCCGCAGCTTCGCCCCTAGCGTCACCCGACGGCCCGTCCTGCTCCGTCGCCTTCGCTGGTATCTCGCTCACGCGAACCGTCCCCTCCAGCTCACCACGTCCGGCACCGGTCACCGGATGCAGCTGCCCGCAGTATCCAGCACTACGGAGCCACGCCACACGGCGTTCACGATCACAGCACGGACTCAACTCTTTTTGGCCCGTGACCGTCTTGTGTCCGCCCCACGCTGCCAGTCTTCTAACCCGGTAGCACCAGCTCGAACCACACCGTCTTCCCCGTCTTCCCCGTTCTGCCCTGTCGTGTCCCCCAGCGCCGGGACGCGCGGGCCACCAACTGGATACCCCTGCCCCCCTCGTCGTCGGGGGCCGCGTCGCGCTCCATGGGCGGGTCGGGAAGCGGATCGGAGACCTCTACGAGGAGTGCGTCCAGCGGACCGGCAGGGCGTACGAGGCGTACGCCGATGGGGCCCGAGGCGTGCCGCAGGGAATTGGTCACCAACTCACTCACGAGGAGGACGGTGATGTCCCCGAGGGCGGCGAGGCCCCAGGCGGCGAGCTGTTTGCGGACGACGGCACGGGCCGTGCGCACGGCGCCCGGGTCCGCGGGAAAATCCCACTCGGCGCAGTCGCCTTCGATGTCGATCACGCCGATCACGTCCAGACCAGCAACAGCGGACCCTTGTCCGGTTTCATGGGGTTAATGGGCACATACCCGATATCCCGGCGGAACTACCGCTTACCTGGGCGCACTGTGGCACGAACGGCGTAGATGGGGCTCAAGTGCGGGGTGACGTCACCTCGCGCGCTCCCCCGGTCGGCGGCACCCCGCCCAGCGGCGCCCGAGCACTTCAGCGGCACTCGATCGCGGCCGCCACCGCGGGCACGTCCGCGTCCAGCCACTCCACCGCCCAGACCTCGTCCGGCGAGAGCCACCGCAGCTCGTCGTGGTCCTCCAGGGGCTCGGGGACTCCCGCAAGGAGTTTCGCCGTCCACACCCACAGGACGTATCCCGGCTTGAGCGGCCACTGTCCCGGCACCCTGGCGACCGGCTCGGCGTCGACGCCGAGCTCTTCGCGCAGCTCCCGCACCAGGGCTTCCTCGGGGCGCTCCCCGGGCTCGACCTTTCCGCCCGGCAGTTCCCAGCGGCCCGCGAGTTCAGGGGGTGCGCTGCGCCGCGCGGCCAGCAGGCGCCCGTCGTCGTACAGGGCGGCGCCCACCACGATCCGATCCGTCATGCGCGGGAGCCTATGCGGTCAGCGCGCGCTGCCGTTCTGGATCAGCCTCTCCACCCAGTACAGCTGCTGGTTGCCGTGCTCGTCGAGACTGTCCGCGATCTTCTCGGCCTCGGCCTTCGTCGCGTACCTGCCCACCCTGTAGCGGTTGCCGTTGTCATCCTGACGTATCACGAGCCAGGGAAGTACGACCGTCCCGTCATTCATCGCGCCCCTCCGCTCGCCGCCCCCGGCGCGCGCCACGCCTCGATCAGTAAGGAAACCGCAATCCGCATATGCCCGAGCCTACGCCCGACCTTTACTCAGCGGATACGAGTTTGCACAAAGAGGTACGCAATTGGCCAACGTCGAAGGGGCGCACTTTGTCGGGTGCGCCCCTTGATGAAACTGGTTCAGCCGGTGCGGGCCCGCGTCAGTCGGCGCGCACCGTCGGCATCGGCATGAACACCGCCGCGCTCGACGGCGACGTACGGCAGACGTCGCCGCATTCCGCGTCCAACGAGCAGCACAGGGAGCAGATCGGGCCCGACTGGACCGGGCAGTCCGCGATGTCGGGGAGTTCGTACGCGGTCTCGCAGACGCCGCACGCGTGCGTGGCCGTCACGTCGGGGACCTCGACGTGGGGGCCGTTCACCGGGTTCGGGCGCGCCAAGTAGTACTTGCCCTTCGTCGCCCAGGCGATCAACGGGCAGAGGACGACGGAAAGTCCGGCCGCGATGAACGTCGAGAAGGCTTCCGCGTACTCCCCGAAGAGGCCGAAGAAGGCCAGGATCGAGACCACGGAGGCGATCACCATCGAGCCGAAACCCGCCGGGTTCACCGCGTACAGGTAGGCCCTCTTGAACTCGATGTACGGGGGACTCCAGCCCATCCTCTTGTTGATGACGAGGTCGGCGGCGACCGCCACGATCCACGCGATGCCCACGTTCGAGTAGAAGCCGAGCAGCTTGTTGAGGGCCGCGAACATGTTCATCTCCATCAGCGTCAGCGCGATGGCGAGGTTGAGGAAGATGTACCAGACCCGCCCCGGGTGCCTGTGCGTGATGCGGGAGAAGAAGTTCGACCAGGACAGCGAGCCGCTGTAGGCGTTGGTCACGTTGATCTTGATCTGGGAGACGATCACGAAGAGCGCCGCCGCGGGCAGCGCGAAGGAGCCGAGCCAGGGTTTCAGGGCCTCGATCTGCGGGGCGATCGGCTCCAGGGCGTGCGTCTTGCCGACGGCTTCGAGGGCCACGAACGCCAGGAGCGCGCCGCCCAGCTGCTTGGCCGCGCCGATGATGACCCAGCCGGGGCCCGCCGCGAGAACGGCCAGATTCCAACGCCGTTTGTTCTGCTCCGTCTTGGCCGGCATGAAGCGCAGATAGTCCGCCTGCTCGCCGATCTGGGCGATGAGCGAGAGCGCGACCCCCGTGCCGAGCCCGAAAGCGACCCAGGAGAAGCCGCTGCCCGCGCCCTCGGTGCCCCCGAAGGAGGCGAAGGCGCCCCAGGCGTCCGGCGCCTCGAAGGCGAGCACCACGAAGGGCAGGACCATGCCGATGAGCCAGATCGGCTGCGTCCAGGCCTGCACCTTGGCCAGGGCCCCCATGCCGCGGAAGACGATCGGGATCACGATGAGCGTCGTGATCAAGTAACCGGCTTCCACCGGGAGTCCGACGGCCTGGTGCATGGCCTGGGCCATGATCGAGCCTTCGAGCGCGAAGAAGATGAACGTGAAGGACGCGTAGATCAGCGACGTCAGCGTCGAGCCGAAGTAGCCGAAGCCCGCGCCACGTGTCACCAGGTCCATGTCCAGGCCGTACGTGGCGCAGGCCCGCGCGATCGGGATGCCGGTGACGAAGATGATCGTCGCGGCGCACAGGATCGAGGCGAGTCCGCTGGTGAAGCCGTACGTGAAGACGATGGACGCGCCGATCGCGAAGTCCGCGAGGTAGGCGATGCCGCCGAGCGCGGTCGAGGCCACCATCGTCGGCGACCAGCGCCGGAACGAATGCGGCGCGTACCGCAGGGAGTAGTCCTCGCGGCTCTCGTCGGCCGCCATCTTCGCGTAGCTGCGCTGGGGCGGTGGGCCGTCGGCGGCGCTGGTGTCGCGGGTGGCCGTATCCGTCATGTGGGTTCCTGTCGTCCGACCTGATTGCGGGTACGGGCGACGAAAATAGGAGCCGTGCATGACAAGTTGCCGCCAGGCGTGATTGCTCCGGCGTTACAGAAGTCGGGGGCAGGTTAACTCGCGGTCACGGCGGGCGGACGGGCCCGTCCGGATTCCGGGCGTACGCCGGAGCGCCGGGTCACCTCACCGGCAGGTGGTATGCGATCCGATACCGGTCCGCGGGCACCACGACGTCGGCCGTCTCGACCGGCTTGCCCGACGCGAAGTACGTCCGCTGCACGACGATCACCACATGGCCGGGGACGCCGCCGAGTGCCATGAGCTCCTCCGCGAGCCCCGGGCGGGCGCCGACGTCCTCCGCCACGTTGTCCACGACCACGTCGATGGCCGCCATGCGCTCGACCACTCCGCAGCCGCCGAGCGGGCCCTCTTCGGGGAGCATCACCGGAGTGCGCCCGGTGACGGCGAGGGGCTCCCAGGAGGTGGAGAGCATCATCACCTCGCCCGCGTCGCGGTAGACGTACTTGGTGCACATCACGCGGTCGCCCGTGCGAATGCCGAGCCGCTCGGCGACCGCGCCGGTCGCCTCCGCCTGCTCGCTGCGGGACTCCCACGTGCCGCGCGCGCCGTCCTCCGCCTGCTCCTGGCGGAAGGGCGTCGAGCCGCCGGAGGCTCGGTAGCCGGTACGGGCCACGCGCCGGGGCACCGGTCGCTCGCGCACGTAGGTGCCGGATCCGGAGCGTCCTTCGACCAGGCCTTCGGCCATCAGAACCTTGCGCGCTTCCAGGGCGACCGTGTCCGACACCCCGTACTCCTCGCGGATCCTGGCCTGCGAGGGGAGTCGGGTGTGCGGCGGCAGGGAACCGTCGACGATCTTCTTGCGGAGATCACCCGCGACACGCAGATACGCCGGCTGTTCACCGAAAGTCACTGGCCACTCCCATCAGGTTGACAGACAGCTACAGCCTGGCAACCGTCGGTTGTTGACCGCAACCCAAGGCCAAGGAATCACCCGAAGTGATGATTTCTAGGTGTGCAGGTCTTTACGCAGGAGCTTTCCGCGGCTATGGCGATCACTTTCCCGCAGCGGCGCAGAAGGCGGCGATCAGGCGCTCTCGCCCCGGATGGCGAGGAACCGGGAGACGGCCGATCTCGCGATCTGGCTCCCCCAGCCGCCCCAGTTCACGTCGAAGCAGTGGTCCGCCCAGGGGAGTTCGACGTACGTCGCGGGCGCCCCGGCCGCGTCGAGGCGCCGCGCGAGCTCCCGCGCCTGCGCCACCGGCACCGCGCGGTCCGCGCTGCCGTGCAGCAGGAGCGTGGGCGGCACGTCGGCGCGTACGAGCTGCGCGGGCGAACCGAGGAGGTAGCGGGCGGGCACCGCCTTCGCCGAACCGCCCATCAGACGCGGGATCATGGGGTCGCCGCGCAGCGCGGTCCCGGCGATGAGGCGCCCCATGTCGGTCGGCCCGTAGAGGGAGATCACCCCCGCGACCGAGCTGTCACGCACCGCACAGGACGCGGGGACACGGTCATCACCCTCCGTGTAGGCGGCCGCGAGGGCGAGATTGCCGCCCGCCGAACTCCCCGCGAGGACGAGCCGTTCGGGATCGATGCCGTACGCGCGCGCGTGGCGCCGCACCCACCCCACGGCGCACTTCACGTCGCCGATCTGGTCGAGCTGGGTCACGCGGGGCGCGAGCCGGTAGTCGATGTCGAAGACCGACCAGCCGCGTTCGTTGAACCAGCGGTTCCATGCGGGGCTCTGACCGCGATGCCCCTTGTTCCAGCCTCCTCCATGCACCCAGACCACGGCGGGATGACGCACCCCGTCCCGCTTCGGCAGGGTCCAGAGGTCCAGCTTTCCGCGCCGCTCGCCGATGCGGGCGTAGCGGCGCGTGCGGTCGCCGTCGGGGGCCTTGGCGTAGTTGATGCCCTCGAAGTAGGCCGTGGGGGCCAGGGGTTGCCCGTAGGCGTCGGCGGTGCGGTAGGCGGCGGCGTACGGCATGACTCCGTAGACGAGCGCGACGAACGCGGTCAGTACGGCGAACACGGCGCACCAGGGGTGCCGCCGCCCCGCGGCCACACCGGCCACCAGGCCGATGACCGCGGGCGGCACGAGCACGAGCCCCCAGGAGGTGACCGCCGCCGCGACGAGCACCAGGAGGGGGATGCGGGGCAGCGGGGCGGCGACGAGCACGACAAGGGCGGCGTTCAGGAGGGCGACGACGACGAGGAGTCCGCGGGAGAGGTGCGCGAGGCACGAAACCCTGGGCCCGTTCCTGCCGTTGCGGCTACCCCTTCGGGGAGAGTCCGACCGCGCGGGCCCGGTGGTGCGCTGGGCCGCGACGGTCGGCGTCATGACGGTCGTCACGCCGAAGAACTATCACAGAAGCGGACAAAAAGCCCTTAGGGTGAGCGGGCCCCGCGGCTGCCGGACCCGCTTGTCACACCGCCCGGACCCGCTTGTCACACCGCCGCGCCCGCCCCGCCTCCGCCGCCCTCGTGGCCCTCGCCCTCGCCGCCGTCGAAGCCTCCGCCGCCGCCCCCGGGGGTCGCGTCACGAGGTGAAGTGGTGGCCAGGCCCAGGGATTTGCGGGCCGCCGCCTCGCGCTCGCCGCTGATGTGCCGCTGCGCCGGTACGTAGTGCTCGTCGAAGGCGTCGGCGTCCTTGGCGGTGGACGCCTTCTTCCACTGCTCGCGGTTCTGCTCGATCGCGCCCAGGAGGTCGGTGACGTCGGCGTCCGCCTTCGCGGGCCAGTGGTGCGCGCGCAGCAGCCTGGCCTGCCCGGCGAGGCCCTTCTCGACGCGGCCCGCCCACTCCTTGTGGCCCGGCAGGTCGTCCTCGAAGCGCTCCGTGTCGGGCTCGGTCCCGTACGCGTCGTAGAGGACCTTGTCCGCCTTCAGGTAGGCGAGCTGGTCGGCGTCGAGGTTCGTCGCGTCGCGGCGCATCGAGCCCTTGAGGGTGCGCTTCTCCTCCGCGACTCCGTAGAGGCAGGTGATGTGACGGTCGCCCTGGCTCCAGGTGTCCTGGTCGGGCATGAAGTAGGTGAGCTCGGCGTCGCCGAGGTCGGCCCAGGAGTCGAGTACGTACGAGCCGTGCAGGTCGACGCACTTGCGCTCGGCGAGCGAGGTGAGCGCGGCCTCGCCCGGGAAGGTCTCGTGGTCCACCCGGAACTGGGCGAGGACCTCACCGTCGTGCCGCGAGGCGCAGGGTGTCTCATCGATCTCGAAGGTGTACTTGGCGCCTTCGAGGTCGCTGCCGGGGACGTTGAAACACTCTCCCTTGCCGACGGGGAACCCGGAGCTGGTCCGGGATGCGCGCGCGGCGTCCCTGAAGCCGTCCATGAAGTCACGGGCGCCCCCGGTGACGACGGCGAGCACCAGCAGCACGACACCGGCCACGGAGAGGATGCTGCCCGCGATCGCCATGCCCTTGCCGCGCTCGCCCTTCTTCGCGATCTGCGAGAGCGCGACGAGGCCGAGGACCAGACCGACGCCGGGTATGCAGCACAGGATGCCGAGGACGAGCGAGGCGATCGCGAAGCCGTTGACCGGAGGACGGGAGTAGGGCGAATACACTCCGGGCCACCGCTGGTACGGGACCTGGGGCCCGCCCGGGTACGGGGGCTGGGGCATACCCGGGTACGGGGGCTGCGCGGGCGGCCCGTACGGCTGCTGGGGGCTGCCGCCGATGCCGGGCGGCGGGGGTATGTCCACGGGTGGCGTGCTCCTGGTTCGGACGGGTCGGTCGGTGCGGGGAGGCACCGCATCGTATGCGGGGCACGGGCGAGGGGACCAAATGGGCACATCTGGCGTCATAGTGAGAGCCGTCAACGCCCTGACCGCACGCTGGGCGCAGACGGCCCCCACGGGCAGCGGCACCGTCTTCTCCGCGGCGGGCGTCTGGCCCCTGCTGGCCTTCCTGGCGGCCGGAGCGGACGGCGGGGCAAGGCAGGAGCTGACCGAGGCCGTCGGTCTCCCTGCCGGCCAGGCAGCGGGCGCGGCACGGCACATGCTGGCCTCGCTGGACGCGATGCGGGGCGTGGACGCGGCCGTCGGGATGTGGACCGGGCGCACGCTGGAGCTCCGGGAAGAGTGGCTGGCGGACATCCCCTTGGGGGCGCTCGGCGTGCTCACCGGGGACCCCGAAGCGGACGCCTCGGCACTGGACGCGTGGGCTTCGAAGCGCACCGGCGGGCAGATCGACCGGATGCCGCTCCGGCCGGACGGGAACACGGAGTTCGTTCTCGCGAGCGCGCTGGCCCTGCGCACGGAGTGGTTCAGGCCCTTCACCGAGGGCCTCTTGTGGCCCGAGAGCGGCCCGTGGGAAGGCCGTGGCCTGGCGGCCCTCCACCGCACCACGTCACTTCTCGACCGCGTCGGCGTCGCTTGGACCCCGGCCGGAACGGTCACCGAGCTGAAGGTCCTCGGCGACACCGGTATCGACGTCCATCTCCTCCTCGGGGAGGACGGGATGAGCCCCGGTCAGGTGCTCGGCGCGGGCGTGGACATCCTCGCGCGCACGCGTGCGGTGCTCCCGGGCACTCGGCTGCCGTACGGGGACGCCGGTCCCGGCCTGAGCGTGCGCAGGGTGCGCCACCCGCGGCCCACGCCTCCGACGCTGAACGTCACCACCGTGCCGTTCTCGGTCTCGGCGCGGCACGACCTGCTCGACCAGAGCCCGCTGTTCGGCCTCACCACGGCGACGACGGACAAAGAAGAGGGCCACTTCCCCGGCATCGGCAGCCGCCCGCTGAAGATCCAGAACGGCGCGCAGGCCGCCACCGCCACCTTCGGAGCACTCGGTTTCCGGGCGGCGACGGTCGCGGCGTTCGCCATGACGGCTTCGGGCGTCCCCGAGGAGCGCTACCTGACCACCGAGGTGGACGCGACCTTCGACCGGCCCTTCGGGTTCCTCGCCGTCCACCGCACCTCACGCCTCGTCCTCGCGGCGGGCTGGGTCACCGACCCGGAGCCGTACCGCGAGGACGAGTTCAGCTCAACGCCTTGGGCCTAGAGCCTTGGGCTCTGAGCCATGAGCCAAGCCCTGAGCCAAGCCCTGAGCCATGAGCCATGAGCTTTCGACCTAGAACTGCAGGCCCCAGGAGTCGATCTTCCCGACGTCCTGCGCCGCGTTGTCACTCACCCGCAGCTTCCACGTCCCGTTGGCCGTCTCGGACGACGCGTTCACCGTGTACGTGGTGTTGATGTCGTCCGAACTGCCGCCGGTGCCATACCCCTTCAGCGTGTACGCGGTGCCGTCGGGCGCGATCAGCTGCACCTGGAGGTCACCCACATAGGTGTGCTTGATGGCGACCGGCACGCTCAGGCTCGCGGGCGCGTTGCCCGCGACGCCACTCACGGTGACCGGCGATTCGACCGTGGCGTTGTCGCTGATCGCGTAGTCGGTCGTGTTCTCGAACTTGGGGCCCGGAGGGTTCGTCGAACCCGGTCCCACGTTCAGGAGGCGGTTGGGCGAGCCGGTTCCGGGGCTGGTGACGACGCCGGTGGAGGCGGCGGCGACCAGAGCCGCGGACACCTGCGCCGGGGTCGCCGCGCGGTTGTCGGCGAGGTAGAGCGCCGCGGCGCCCGCGGTGTGCGGGGACGCCATCGACGTACCGGAGATGGTGTTCGTCGCCGTGTCGCTGGTGTTCCAGGACGAGGTGATGGACGAACCGGGCGCGAACAGGTCCAGGACGGCGCCGAAGTTCGAGTAGCTCGCCTTGGCGTCGGTGTTCGTGGTGGCGCCGACCGTGATGGCCTCGCTCACGCGCGCGGGAGAGCGCGTGGAGGCGTTGACCGACTCGTTGCCGGCCGCGACGGCGAAGGTGATGCCGGACGCGATGGCGTTGCGTACGGCCGTGTCCAGGGCGCTGTCGGCGCCGCCGCCGAGCGACATGTTCGCGACGGCGGGCTTGACCGCGTTCTGGGTCACCCAGTCGATCCCGGCGACGACCTGCGCGGTGGTGCCGGAGCCCTGGTTGTTCAGGACGCGCACACCGACGATCTTCGCCTTCTTGGCGACGCCGTGCAGGGTTCCTGCGACGGTGCCCGCGACGTGCGTGCCGTGGCCGTGGCCGTCCTGCGCGGTGTTGTCGTTGTCGATGGCGTCATAGCCGTATGAAGCACGGCCGCCGAAGTCGCTGTGGCTGATGCGGACTCCGGTGTCGATGACGTACGCCGTGACGCCCTCACCGGCGGAGTCCGGGTAGGTGTAGGAGTTGTTCAGCGGGAGCGTCTTCTGGTCGATGCGGTCCAGGCCCCAGGACGGCGGGTTCGGCTGGGTGGCGTCGACCGTGAACGTCCGGTTCTGCACGACGGAATCGACCGCCGGGTCCGCGGCGAACTTCTTGGCCTCGGCCGCGGAGAGCTCGACCGCGTAGCCGTTGAGCGCCTTCTTGTACGTGCGCTTGATCTCGGCGCCGTACTCGTCGGCCAGCGCCTTGCCCGCCTTGGAGCCCGCCTTCGCGGCGTCCTCGTCGAGGGTGACTATGTAGCTGCCCGGTATCGCGCCGGGAGCTCCCGCGTTCTCGATCGCGCCTACGGCCTGACCCGGTTGCGCGGTCGCGGGGAGGGCGGAGACGACGCCGAGGGCGAGGGCCGCGACCGCTGTCGCGCTGATCCCGGCCAGTCTTCGGCGGGTATGACGCATCACTGCCATCTGAGGGGTCCTCCTCAATAGGTGGTGCGCTGGTGGGGGATGGTGCCAGTGGTTCCGGTGATTCCGGTGGTTCCAGTGGTTCCAGTGGTGCCCCGCACACGAAGACGAAAGGCAGGGACATGTCAAGCAACATGCCTACTTTTGCCTTCGTCGGGACGAAAGATTGGCGGATCCATAGGAAACTCACAAGGGTCAGGACCGGCCGTAACACGACCGCCACGCACCCGCCATGACACATCGGTCCCAATCGCCCCAACTAGCCTGCGCACATGACAGCCTTGCCGGATTGTTTCTGCCCCAGCGACGGAACGCGGGTCCCCGCGGGCACCCTCGCCTGGTGCTGCCCTGTCTGCCGCGGCCCGCTCGACCTGGACTTCTCCCCCAATCCCGCGTCGCTGAAGGCCCTTAGCGGAAGGGTCAATTCCCTGTGGCGGTACGCGGAGTCACTTCCGCTGCCCGCGCCCGCCTTCTCGCTCGGTGAGGGCCGCACACCGCTCGTACCGCTGGATGGCGCGATCTCGGCCAAGCTCGACTTCCTGATGCCGACGCTCTCCTTCAAGGACCGCGGCGCGGTCATGCTCGCCGCGCTCGCGACCCGGCTCGCCCCGCAGCGGGTGATCGCCGACAGCAGCGGCAACGCGGGCACCGCGATCGCCGCGTACTGCGCGCGGGCCCAACTGGCCTGCACGGTGTACGTCCCGGAGGGCACGTCCCCCAAGAAGCTGGAGCAGATCGGCGCGCACGGGGCGCGTCTCGAAGTCGTCCCCGGAGACCGCGAGCAGACGGCACGCACGGCGCGGGCCGCGGCCGACGAACCCGGCACCTTCTACGCCTCGCACGTCCACAATCCCTACTTCCTCCAGGGCACCAAGACGTACGTCCATGAGCTCTGGGAGGACCTGGGCGGCCGCCTGCCGGACGCGCTCGTCGTGCCCGTGGGCAACGGCACCCTGCTGCTCGGCGCGGCCCTCGCGGTGCGGGAGCTGCACGCGGCGGGCCTGATCGCGAAGGCACCCGCGCTGTACGCCGTGCAGGCCGCCGCGGTCGCCCCGCTGGCCGATGCGTGGCGCGAGGGCGCCGACGAGCCCCTGGGCACCACCCCGATGGCGCCCACGCTCGCGGAGGGCATCGCGATTCCCCGGCCGCCCCGGGCACGGCAGATCCTCCGGGCGGTACGCGGCTCCGGCGGCGGTTTCCTGACGGTCACGGAGGACCAGATCCGGCACGCGCAACTGGACCTGGCGGGGCGCGGTTTGTACGTCGAGGCGACCGGGGTCGCGTGCTGGGCCGCCGTACGGGACGGCGCACTCGGGGAGCGCACGGCCGTGGTGCCGCTGTGCGGAGCGGGTCTGAAATCCGGACTCGCGAGCGCTCAGTGACTGTCCCGCGTCGAGTCGAGTAGGGCGGCGCACCGCCCGAGCAGCCCCTCCAGGGCGGCCCGCTCCTCCTCGGTGAACTCCGCGGCCAGCGCCCGCTCGACGCGTACGGCCGCGCCGTCCGCCTCGGCCATGACCGCCTCGCCCTGCTCGGTGAGGCGGGTCTCCAGGATGTTGCGGTGCCACTCGTGGGGCGTGCGCCCGATGAGGCCGCGCTCCTGGAGGTTCTTCAGGACGGTGTTCATGGTGGGCGGCGTGACCCCGCAGAGCCGGGCCAGCGCGGCGGCGGAGATGCCGGGCTTCTCGCTGAGGTGGAGCAGCGCCGCGTACTGCGGGACGGTGAGCCCGGCCGGCTTCAGCGCGGCGTGCTTGGCCGCGTTGAGGGCCTGCTCGGCGCGCTTGATGTGGAAGCCGAGGCGCTCGGACGCGGGCCTGACGGACAGCGTCCGAGCCGCCATCTACCGTGTCAATCCCGCGCAGTTGGACCGGGCCGCCGGGCACGGCCGACGCGGCGAGCTCACCGCACACATCGACCTGGACGACAGCCTCGAACCGCGCCCGGCCGGCACCCTCACGCTCAACGGCATCGTGGCCGACACGTCGGGCCAGCACCTCTTCACCGTCGACATGACCGGCGGCGACCTCTACCGGATCGACGTCCCGACCGGCGCGGTGCGCAAAGTAAGGGCGGGCCGATGGGGCCGGGGACGCCGGTGACGCCGTTCTCGGTGGCGTAAGTCGACGGGATCTGAGCGAGGGGCAGGGGAAGGAACCGGGAGACGATGACTCCGCTGTGTGAACTGTTCGGCATAGCAGGGCAGTTGACGGACAACGACTGAGGGTCACAGCTGCGTCCCGCGAATGGCCGGACGTCTGCCCTGAGCCGAACTGTGGCCGTACGCTTGGCGGCACCATCGATACGACGGTGCCGCACCATCGACGCATGAGTGCTGCCTGCTGACTGCTGGTGGCGATCGGGAGGTCACGGGGGTGGAAGGGCGCAGCCCTGCGAGGGTTCGCAACGAATTGGTCGCCGACATCGTCGACGTACTGCAGGAATCGAGCATGGTGCGGCAGGAGAACAGCGCCGACCTATGGGTACGCATGCTGGGCGACGAGCTGCAGTCCCCCGTGGAAACCCTGCGCAACGCGCCCCTGCGGCCCTGGCTGCTGCACCTGGTGGAGCGCTGTGCGCAGGTACCCGACGGACTGCCGTGTCTGGTGCGCTGCCTGCAGTATCTGGAGCAGCGGTCCTCCGCCGTTCTGTCGCTGCTGCGGCTGGTGGACGAATGGGAGGCCGTGGAGTTCTTCGACGGCACCGACCTCCACCCCTTGCAGCCGATCCTGCGGGACATGCGCTCGTCGGCGGGGCTCGCCACGCTGGCCCGGCGCGCCAGCCGCTCACGCACCCAGGAATTGCCCGCGTGGTGCGACACGGGGTGGGCAGTCTTCCTACGACTGGCCGGCGACAACACCGCCGCGAAGGAACTCCCCGTCAGCATGGCGTTCCTGGCCCTTGCCGCCGAACGGCTCGTGGAGGAAGGACAGATGGAGGCTGCGGAGGACCTGCGTCGCTGGAACCGCCAGATGGCCAGGACGTGGGGTCTTGAGGACCAGATCGCCGACTGGCAGCGCAGCGGCATGGTCCAGCAGGCGCCGCCGCCCATGGTGCCCGCCTATCTGATGATCCAGTTCGAGCCCGACGGGGTGGACCCGGACCGCTATTTCCTCTCCCACTGGCGGCAGTCGGACGCCGAGGGCTGGCATCCCGTACCGGGCGAGACCCTGCACCTGCACCGCGACGAACTGCCCGCCGAGGTCGAGGTGCTCATCGAGCAGACCGAGGAGCGGTGGGCGGACCTGCGGCAACCGGTCGTCCTGGAATTCATCCTCCCGTGGGAACTCCTGGGCGAGCCGGTGGAGTGGTGGCACAAGGAGTCGACGTCCCCCTCTCCCATCCCCCTGGTGATGGACTACGCCGTGCTGATCCGCAGCTTCGAGCGCCTGCGCAAGGCCGCCTGGCACCGCCCCTGGCACAAGAAGTGGCGCCAGCTCAAGGAGCAGCCCGCCGACAGCCATTCGTACTTCAATCCTCCCGGCCAGTCGCACTTCCACCTGGAGCGCGAGCTGAAGGAGGACGACCACGCGGTCTGCCTGGTGCTGAGCCAGCCTCCGGGTACGGACTCTCCGGGTAGCCACCAGGAGTTCATGGCGGGGCTGCGGGCGGGGGTGCCCGCGATGATCTGGCACCGGGGCGACTGCGCGGATCCCGCCTTCAAGGAAGCGGTTGCCGAGATGGTCCAGGACCGTGGCCTGTCCAGCCTGGTGACGCGCGCGGGGAACTGGCGCAAGGAGGCGCTGGCGCTGGGACCCGAGGGCTGGGACAGCCACGTGGGACGCCATCTGGCGATCCTGATAGACGATCCGGAACGCAGACCCGGGCCGCCCGGCCCCGACCGTGCGCCGGTGACGAGGTGAACGGGCCGGCCGGGCGCAGGTCCGTGCGCCTCCCGCTGACGGCGAGAGGCGGTGCCGCGCCATGAACCGGCAGGCCTCCGCCGCCGTGCGGCCGTGCGTGACCCGCTCTCCCGGAGGCGCGACTTCCAGCACGATTTCCGTGCGCCCCGTCCCGTGCCGCCGTACCCCCTTGCTTGCAGTGCGGGCGCGCTGTCACGCTGCGCTTGTGGACGTCACGCACGCCCGCGCTCTGCGGGACTCCGCACAACTGTCCTGGCCGCCACGACGCCTTGAGGGCGCATATGCATGACGACCGAGGGCAGCGGACGGGACCGGCTACGCGGGCACGGCGTGAGGCCGCGTCCGTTCTCGGCCGGCTCGGCCGTGCCAGGCCCGGCCAGTCGGGCGGTCAGGAGCGCGCCGAAGCGGTCCTCGTCATCGACGCTCACCTGACGATGAAGGTGTGGGACCAGACGGTCGACGACCTGGTCGACGAGCTGGACCGCGAAGGGGACTTGGCGCGCGTACGCGTACTGCGCCTGCGCGGCACCGACGAGACCGACCCCGCCCGGGTGGGGCCCGAGGAACCGCTGGGCAGCGCCGCGGGTGGCCTGCGCCGCGTGATCCTCGTACTGACCGACGGTCTGGCGGCCGGCTGGCGCTCGGGCGCCGTCATGCCCCTGCTGCGCGCCTGGGGGCGCACCTGCCCGGTCGCCGTGGTCCACGTGCTCCCCCAGCAGCTGTGGTTCCGCACGGGCCTGGACGTCTGCCGGGTGCGGCTGCGCGCCGCCCACGCCTGGGCGGCCAACAGCGAGCTCGACTGGGAGCTGCGCGAGGCCCCGGTGGAGTCGCACGACCCGCAGGAGCCCGAGGCCGAGGGCGACGCGGTCCTCGTGCCGGTCCTGGCGCTCACCAACCGCTGGGCCGAGGCCTGGACCCGGCTCGTCATGGGGCCGGACCCGCGGTGGCTCGAGATGTCCGCCGTCCGGGCGCGCGCATGGAAGCGCAGGCCCGACGCGGCGCGCGCCCTGCCCTGGACGGACGACGTCCCGGACCCGCGCAGCAGGGTGCCGGGACCGGAGCGCGTGTCGGACTTCCGCGCCGGAGCCTCGCCCACGGCCTTCACGCTGGCGACGCGCTTGGCCGCCGTCCCCCTGAGCATCCCCCTCATCCGCAAGGTCGTGGAGACCACCCCGGGAGCGGGCCCGGTGCACGCGTCGGAGCTGCTGATGAGCGGCCTCGTCCGGCCCAGTGGGGCGGGGGGCGACGACCTCACCGACGTGGCGTTCTCCTTCGCCCCCGACATCCGCGAGGAACTGCTCGCCCTGGGCCGCCGCAGCGACACGGCACGGATCCTGCACGACGTACGCGCGTTATTGGCGGACGGTACGCAGACCCCCTCGCCGCTCCCCTCCCCCGCCGAACCCCTGGACACCCTGGCCATGCCCCGGGTGAACAGTCGCAACATCGGTTTCCTGCGCGTGGAACTCGCCGCGCTGAGAGCACTCTCCGGTCGTTTCATGCAGCGCGCCGCCCTGCTGGCAGGCGTACTTGGCTGGCACGATCGTCGATACGCAGTCAGCCTGGAGAAAAGCGGTGGAACCCCCGTCTCTCGGCCCGTCCTTGAAGGAGCCTCGGTGATGTCGACTACGCCTCAGCAAACGGTGGAGGGGGACCGCACATCACTGCCGCGCGTCTGGGGAAACCTGCCGCCCCGCAACCCCAATTTCACCGGCCGCGCGGAGCTTCTCGAAGTGCTCGGCGAGCGTCTGCGGGAAGGCACGACCACGGTCCTGCCCGAGGCCATCCACGGCATGGGCGGCGTGGGCAAGACGCAGCTCGCGATCGAGTACGCGTATCGCCATCAGGGCGACTACGACATCGTTTGGTGGATCCCCTCCGAGCGGCCGGGCCAGATCGGTCAGGCCCTGGTGGAGCTGGCCGGGCGCCTGGGCCTGGAGACCAGCACCGAGGCGAACATCGCGGGGCCCGCGGTGCGTGAGGCGCTGCGCGAGGGCCGCCCCTTCTCGCGCTGGCTGCTGATCTTCGACAACGCGGACAACCCCGAGCAGGTACGCCACTACTTCCCCACCGGGGGCAACGGCACGATCCTGGTCACCTCCCGCAACAGGCGGTGGGGTCTGGTCGGCGGCTCACTCGAGGTGGACGTCTTCACCCGCGAGGAGAGCAAGGAGCTGCTGCGCCACTCCGGGCCGCCCCTCCAGGAGGATGAGGCCGACCGGCTCGCCGAGGCGCTGGGCGACCTGCCGCTGGCCCTGGAGCAGGCCGCCGCGTGGCGCGCGGAGACGGGCATGCCCGCGTCCGAGTATCTGCGCCTCTTCGAGAGCAAGCGCACCGAGCTCCTGGAGACGTCCCCGCCCCCGGACTACCAACTGCCGGTCGCGGCGGCCTGGAACGTATCCCTCGACCACCTGGAGACCCGCAGCCCCTCGGCCCTGCGGCTGCTCCAGCTCTGCTCGTACTTCGCCCCGGACCCGATCTCGCGGTCCATCTTCTCCGGCCTCGGGAACAGCAGCATCTTCCCCGAGCTCGACGCGACGCTGAACGACCCGATGCGGCTCGCCCGCGCCATAAGGGAAGTGAACCGCTACTCCCTGGCCCGCATCGACCACCGTACGAACTCCATCGAGATGCACCGCCTGGTCCAGCTCGTCCTGAACAACCGCATGACGCCCGAGGAACAGTCGCGGATGCGTCACGGCGCCCACACGCTGCTGGCCGCCGCCGACCCCAAGTCTCCGGTGTCACCGGCCAACTGGCCCCGGTACGCGGAGCTGTACAGCCACGTCATCGCCTCGGACGCGGTCAAGTCGGACCAGCCATGGGTGCGCCAGCTCGTCCTGAACGTCGCCGAGTACCTCTACCGCTGGGGCGACCACGACGTGGCGATCGACTTCTCCGAGCGGGCCTGGGCGACCTGGCGGGACGTCTTCGGCGAGGAGGACCAGATGACGCTCCTCATGGGGCAGAAGCTGGGCTTCTTCTACTGGAGCGTCGGCCGCCACCGCGAGGCGGCGGACCTCGTGGCCGAGATCAGGGCGATCTACGAGCGCACGGCCCCGGCCGATGGTGAGGACTCCCGGGAGGACGCCCTGGACGCGATGAACCTGGAGGCGGCCGTGCGCCGCGTCGAAGGCGACTTCGCGCTCGGCGCCGAGCTGGACCGCACGGTGTACGAGCGGGCCCACAGGGCCTTCGGCGAAGAGGACCCGACCACCCTGAACACCGCCCACAACCTCGCGGTGAGCCTGCGCCTGATGGGAAGGAACCGCGAGGCGTTCGAACTCACCCAGCAGACGCTGCCGTTGAGGCTGCGCATCCTCGGCCAGGACCATCAGCAGACACTGCAAACCGAGGACAACTTCGCCATCGACATGCGCGAGACAGGGGACTACGTCGGCGCGCGGGCCCGCCAGGAAGCCGTCATGCTCGCCTACCGCGAGGTCTTCGGCCGCGGCAACCCCGCCACCATCGGCACGGTGCGCCAGCTCAGCGAGGCCTGCCGCAAGGAGGGCGACCACGCCAGGTCCCTGGAGCTGGCCCTCGACGCCAGCTCGCGCTTCACCCGCCGGTACGGCGACAACCACCCCCAGTCCCTTTCCGCAGCCCTGACCCTGTCCATCGCACTGCGCGAGAACGGCGACCTGCAAGCGGCGCGGGAACGGGGCGTCAAGGCCTGCCAGGGGTATCGCGACGTCTTCAACCCCACCCACCCGCACGTGATGGCCGCCGACATCGATCTTGCCGTGACGTTGCGTCTGCTCGGCCAGCCGGACGAGGCGCGCCGGCTCGACGAAGCGGCGCTGTCCCTTCTCAACGAACGGCTGGGCCCGCGCCACCCCATCGCCCTGGCCGGAGCCATCAACCTGGCCAGCGATCTGGCGGCGCTCGGCGACCACGAGGCGGCCCGCACGCTCGGCGAGCAGACCCTGGAGCGCTGCCACACCACGCTCGGCGAGGACCACCCCACCACGCTGGCCTGCGCGGTCAACCTGGCGATGGACCTCGATGCGCTGGGCGAGGAGGCCGAAGGAGCCACTCTGCGGGCCGACACCATCGCGCGGATGGAGCGCGTGCTCGACGAGCCCAGGCTCCGTTCGGAACCTGCCGCTCCCCACCCGGCCACCATGCAGGCCAAGGCGGGGCAGCGGGCCAACTGCGACATCGACCCCGTTCCGCTGTAGTCCCCCGGGGCGGGGGCCACGCTCCCGCCCCGCCAGCTCCCGCCCCGGCTAGCTCTCGCCGAGCCCCAGCCAGGCCGCCAGCTCCACCGGGTCGGCGCCCTGCCCCGTGGCGTGCTCCAGTGCGCCCTGCACGGCGCAGGCCCGCTCAGGGAAGTCACGCAACAGGCGGGACGCGCCCAGGTGCTCCGGCGATCCGGCCAGGGACCGCCCGAGCCCCGCCCATGCGGAGACGGAGAACGGCGCTTCCTTGCCGGTGAGTTGAGCCGTGAAGGCCTCCCGCGCGCCCCTGAGGTCGCCACGCGCCAGGAGGAGGTCGGCGGCGACGGCCCCCTCGACCTCGCCCGGGTCGGCAGCGGGGTCACCCAGGCGGTAGCGGGCCAGGACCGCAGCGGTGTCGAGATAGCGGGTCCGGGCGTCCGGAACGAGCTCGGGCCGCGCGGTGAGCGCCGCGGGCGGCCGTGCCTCGCCACGCCGCCAAGCCCCCACGGCTTCCTCCACGGCGGCGACGGGCGGCCGCAGATGGTGCGCGCGCCAGCGGGCGCGGTGGTCGGCCGCCACTTCCTCGGCCAGTGCGAGCTCGCCGGGCGGCACCGGCTCGGCCATCCACTGGACGCAGCGCCCGCGCAGCGCGCCGAGGAGCCGCCGTCCCAGGGGCGTCAGCTGTTCGTGCCGCTGGACGAGCCGCACGGTGGACGACACCTGCGCCCGCCACAGCGCGAACTCGAAGTGCGCCATCGGGGCCCGCTCGGCGTCGGCCGCATGCCGGTGGACGCGCCAGAACCGGGCGACGCCCGCGAAGGCGTAGATCCCCTGGAGCAGCCCGCTCAGGGGCCGCGGATCGTCCCGCCAGGGAGCGTAGAAGAGCTGCTCGCGTCCGTCCCGCGAGGCCGGTGGCGTACTCAGCGGCCCCAGGTGGATCAGTCCGCCCAGCTTGGTGTGCTGGAACTCGTGCACCAGCGTGGCGGCGAGCTGCGCGACGTCGTCCGGCCGTGACGCCATGACGCCGCCGAACGCGTCCCCGGCCGTGACGCTGTGGGGCCGATACCTCTCTCTGGCCGGTGTGGGGGCCAGCGACATCAGGCCGACCCGCATCGCCTCCGCGCTCTCCGGCTCGTCGCGCCGCAGGATCTCCCACGCGTCGGTGATCAGGTCCTGCCAGGTCCGCGCCTCGTCGGCGGACAGGAGGCGGGGCGGGCTGGGGTGCGGGAAGGTCCGGTAGGGGTCCAACTCGTCGAGCGCCAGCACCTTTCCGGACCCCGCGCCGCCCGAGCCGCCGAGATCGCCCGAGCCGCCCGTCCCGTCAAGGTCGAGGCGCCGCACCGCGTGCCAGCCCGGCGCGGCCCCGGACCACTGGGGCCCGGCCGTCACCGTCTCCCGGCCACGGGTGATCCGCAGCCGCCCCTCCCCCGCCTCGACCTGCGCCGTACCCCACGGCTCCACGAAGTCGGCACCGTCCGCGAACACCGCGCAGCCCAGGGTGGGCAGCGGCACCCGCCCGTGGCGCACCGGGACGGTGAGGGAGAAGCCGAGGCCCGCCCGTGCTCCGGCTGCGGCGGCCAGCGCCGACAGGTGGCCCACGACCACCCACAGGGGCGCGTCCTCGTAGGCCGTCGCCCCGCGCATCCTGCGCAGGGCGAGCGAGAGCCACATGCCGGTGTGCGGGCACATCAGGATGTCCTCGAACGCCTGGGGCGCGTGCCGTTGGACGCGCCCGAGCAGCGCCCAGGCATCCCGGTGCGACAAGGGGTCGGCCCCCGCGGGCTGCGGCGGATCGCCCTCGCTCAGGCCGTCGGCCAGGGCCCGCAGAAGCAGCAGGCGGCGGCTGCGCTCGGCGGTGAGGAGCTCCTCCACGGCCGCTCTGCCGCCCTCGCCCCGCGCGAGCGCGAGGACGCTGGGCGCCGAGAGCCGGTGGAACGTCAGGCCTTCGGCCGCCGTGCGGCTATCCGCCATGGGTGCTCCACGGCGCGGCTGCGGCTTCGACCGCCCCAGCCGTCGCTCCCGCCGCGAAAGGCGCGTCAGTCGAAGCGCGAGGGGCTGTACGACATCGTGACGGCGCGGGCATCGTCGATGTGGCGCAGCAAGGGCTCCAGCGACCCCGCGATGGCGCTGCCGTCCATGGAGAGCAGCGCTTCAAGAGAAACCCCCGAGAGATCTACGAGATCGGACTCGACGGCAGGCATCGATTGCTCCACGGCTGCCAAGTCCCCTCCCGTGATTCCGTGCATGCGCCATCCCTTTCCCCCTCATGATGACCCAGCACCGCACGCTGCGAAACCCCGCATCCGAGCCGTGCCCGACATCAAGTCAGCAGCGTCGCTTGGCCAGTTGGGCCGCCTCGCGGTCGACGCGGGCCACCTCCGCAGACTGCCCCTCCAGCAGTCGAACAGTCTCCAGAAGCTGATCGAGTGTGCCCCGGTAGCTCAGACAGGTGCGCACGATGCCGTAGATGTCCATCTTGAGCCGGGAGTCCCTCGGCCGGTTCGCGGCGATCTCCGCGTCGATGCTGGCGAGCACCAGAGCCAGGCCGTTCGCGTCTTTGAGCGAAGGAACCTCCACCAATGCGTCGACCAGCCCCATGAGTTCACGCAGCGGCAGGTCAGAGGGGAGAGCGGCGAGGCTCGCGGGGGCCGTCGGACCCGCCGGATCCACCGCGGAACCGAGCCCTCCACGCACCGGAAGCCCCGCGTCCCGATGGAGCCGCGCCAGCTCCTGGTCCGTCAGGACGTCGTACCAGTGCTCCACCCTGCTGGCCGCGAGCCGCCCCAGTCCGTCCGAGCGGTGGTGGGCGCTGATCACACCGATCACGGCGCCGCCGGACCAGACCACCGCGCCGGACATGCCCTCCCAGGGCGAGCGCCCGGGTTCGGGGTCCGCGCGCGGCGCGAGAACGGCCAGTTCGAGTGTGCCCTCACGGCGGTTGGACAGCGCGGAGACGGTCCCCGACGCATGGCAGGAGTCGCGGTACTGACCGGGAGCGCCGTCGTCGAGAAGGCGCATGGTGTCGTCCCGCAGCTTGAAGCGGGGAAAGCCCATCGCGCTGACGGTCAGCACCACGTCGCTGTCGGGCACGGCCGCGTAGCGGGGCGTCCCGATGCCTCCGGCACTCGGTGGCGGCGGCGTCACGATCTCCAGGAGCGCGATGTCCGCGGCCTCGACGAGCAGCACGACGCGTACGTCCGCGCTCCACTCCCCCGGCAGATCGGCGTCGAAGCGCACCCGGACCGACACCACGGGGCCGCCGACCACATGTGCGGCCGTCAGCACGGACCTGTCCCCCACGCGGTAGCCGGACCCGCGCCTGCCGGGCGCTCCGTCCGGCCTCTCCACCAGTACTTCGGCGACCCGCGCCGCCTCAAGACCCCCTGACCCCGGCATGGCTGCCGTGCTCAGCGCTCGCGCGGGCTCTGGTCGCCACCGACCCAGGGCCGCTGACCTGAGCCGTGGACACTGGGCTCCAGGCTGAGGGTGACGCGGTGGGTGGTGCTGTGCGCCTGCTGGCCGGAGGCGCCTGCCTCGACGACCCAGAAGCGGATCCTGCCGTCCGCGGTGCCCGACCGCTGCACGGTGAACTCCGCTTCCAGCTGTACGGGACCCAGTTCGAAGCGCAGCGCGTCGTCCTCGGGGTCCTTCGCCGCGGCCATGGCGGCGGCGAGTTCTCCACGTAACTGCGCGATCATCTCGGCGAGTTCAATCACGCCGAGCCCCTACCCCCGGCGTGTCGCCCCCACACGGTGGAGGCGACACGGGGGAAGCCGACGGGGCCGGCCGGCACGACGGCCGGCCCCTGAAAGGCTTCTCAGCCGTTGCCGGCGCCGTTGCCCGACAGGACCGGGATGTCGGAGAGGATGTGCGAGAGCGGCTCGTCGCCCTTGGCCTGCGTCGAGTTCTCGGTGCACTGCTGGTTCTGCGGCGCCGAGAGGACCGGGATGTCCTGGACGGCGATCGGCACGAGGCCGACCAGCGAGCCGACGTTGGCCTTGACCGGCAGACCGACACAGGGCTTGTTCAGCGAACCCTGGACGAGGGTGAGCTGGGGGCTCTGGTTGCCGGCGGTGGCGGAGTTGCCGAACGCGGTCTCGGCTCCGTTGCCGCTCAGGGACGTGGTGCCCGAGTCGTCACCGATCGCCAGAGCCTGGGGGGCCATCCCCGCCGAGATACCGGCGACGGAGGCGGCAATGGCCGCGGATGCCAGGAGCTTCTTCATTTTAATTCCCTTCAAGAGCGGGCTCCGTTGGCAGAGCCGCGCGATGATGAACTGCCTGATCGGTCGATGGTTGCGACTTCCGACCCGGTTGGCCCAGTAATCAGACGGCCGTCAACGGCAGTCCAGCGTGTCCCCGCGAACGGTCGCGGGGCTGCCGAACCGCGGCGGATCGCTCAGCTTGGCCGTCGAGTTCCGCGGGGTCAGCGCACGGTCCTCGCCGAGGGCCCTGAAGACCTTGTCGGCCTTGGCCCTGTCCCACTCCAGCGAGCCGTTCAGCGTCGTACTGAAACCGCTGACCGGCACCGTGGTGAACTCCATGGACGACGCGGGGATCTTGCCCAGGTCCTGTGCGAGCGTCAGGATCTGCTCGGTGCTGAACCCCCGGTCGACCTGCGCCGAGCCGATGAGCGACCGGCTCAGCCGCGCCGCCCTGACCGGGTCGGCCAGCACGTTCTCCTTGCGTACGCTGCGCAGCGCGGCGACCAGGAAGCGCTGCTGGCGCTGGATCCGCCCGAAGTCGGCGCTCGTGTCCACGTGGCGGGAGCGCACGTACTGCAAGGACCTGCCGCCGTCCAGCAGGTGGCTGCCGGGCGCGAGGTCGAGCTTCGTCGTCCTGTCCTTGAGGGCGCGGGAGGTGCAGACCCGCACGCCGCCGACCGTCTCGACGCTGTCCATGAAGCGCCGGAAGTCGAGCTGCAGATACCGGTCGATGCGTACGCCGGTCATTTCCTCGACCGTCCGGACGGAGAGTGCGGGGCCGCCTTCGGCATAAGCGCCGTTGATCTTCCCCGGGTGCGCCGCGCGCTCTTCCCCCGTGACCTCGTCGCGGTGCGCCGGAATGTCGGCGTAGGAATCCCTGGGGAGGCTGACGACACTGACGCGGTCCCGCGCCCGGGAGACATGGACCAGCATGAGCGTGTCCGTGCAGTTGCAGGCGACTCCGCCCGCGTGGAATTTCTGCTTCTCCGCGCGGGAGATGGTGTCGCGGCCGTCCGTCCCCATCAGGAGGATATTCGTACCGCTTCCCTCGTCCGGTCGATTCTTCATGTCGCTGAAGACGTCGACTCGTTGGACGGGCAACGGCAGCGCCGTGGCATTTCCCATTCCGGCGGCGGCAGCGATCAGAAGGACCCCCGGAATGGCGAGGCGCAGCCTTCGGGACCGCCGGGATCCGGTCGGTGAGTAGAGGTGAGTGAGCAAGCTGATCTCCGCTGCGGGGGAACCGGGGCGAAGAAAAGGTAAACCGCTTGACGGCACCGCGACACGCGGCACTTCGCGGCGCGCACGAACAACAACTCGTTCGCCCTAAGCCGTCGGTTTCGCCGGATTCGACCGCTGGAACAGATGGCTCGACACACGCCCGTCGACGGCGAGGGAACATGGCTGACTTCAAGCAGCAATGGAACCGGCAGGGCCTCATCCCCGAGAGCAGAGATTCTCCGGAACGACGCGTCGAAGATCCTCTCTACACGTCGTTGCGGGATTCCTGGGAGCGGCAGGGGAAGACCGTTCCCGGCAGGCCCGACCCCGAGTGGCAGGAGCTCATGTCACGCGATCACTGGCCACGGGGCTGACGCACGGACGGAGTTGCACGCGACAGCGGGCCGCCGGTGGACGGCGGCCCGCTGTGCGATGCGTGGGGAGATCAGCTGTTGCCCGCTCCGTTGCCCGAGAGGACCGGGATGTCGGAGAGGATGTGCGAGAGCGGCTCGTCGCCCTTGGCCTGCGTGGAGTTCTCCACGCACTGCTGGTTCTGCGGCGCCGACAGGATCGGGATGTCCTGGACGGCGATCGGCACGAGGCCGACCAGGGAGCCGACGTTGGCCTTGGCCGGGAGGCCGATGCAGGGCTTGTTCAGCGAACCCTGGATGAGCGCCATCTGCGGGCTCATGTTGCCGTACGTGGCGGAGTTGCCGTACGCCTGCTTGGCGCCGTTGCCGCTGAGAGACGTGGTGCCGTGGTCGTCACCGATGGCCATCGCCGACGGTGCTGCGGCGGCCGACATGCCGACGACGGAGACGGCAACCGCAGCTGCAGCCATACCCTTCTTGATCACAACTAATTCCCTTCTGGAGAAACCCCGTTCGCCGGAGCGCTCTGATTAACTCCACGCCCTCCGCTTAGTTGCTGCGCTTCACTCTTATGGCCCAACGTGAGCTCGAAGAGAGCCCAACCGAGTGAATCCCCGAAACCCAAACTCCCGTCGGCAGGTTGGTCAGTGGGCAGTGACTCGAGCGTCTGCCAGAAAAGGAACACACGCAATGATGAAGAAGGCTATGGCCACGGCGGCAGTTGCCGTTTCGGTCGTCGGTATGTCCGCTGCCGCGGCCCCCACCGCGCTCGCCATCGGCGACGACCACGGCACCACGTCCCTGAGCGGCAACGGCGCCGAGCAGGCGTACGGCAACTCCTCGACGCACGGCAACATGAGCCCCCAGCTCTCCCTCGTCCAGGGTTCGCTCAACAAGCCCTGCATCGGCCTGCCGGCCAAGGCCAACGTCGGCTCCCTGGTCGGCCTCGTGCCGATCGCCGTCCAGGACATCCCGATCCTGTCGGCGCCGCAGAACCAGCAGTGCGTGGAGAACTCCACGCAGGCCAAGGGCGACGAGCCGCTCTCGCACATCCTGAACGACATCCCGGTCCTGTCCGGGAACGGCGAGTTCAACGGCTGATCTGCCGATGTGAGGCTGCTCGGGCTGCCTGCCTTTCGCGAGGCCTGGCAGCCCGAGCTCCTGCATTTTTGAATGCGGTAATTCGGGTGAATTTTCTGAACGGTCGAAATCGGCGGTTTCTTCCGTCGGCTCAACTCGTTTGCAGACTGCGGGTCATGGTGCGAGACGTAAACAGAAGTACTCGCTCGGTTTCGACTGCCAGATCGGCATGACCACAGAGAAGGGAACATCTGTGAAGCACAAGAAGAGCGCAACGATCATCGCCGGTGTCGTGATGGCCATGAGCATGGCGGCCCCCGCGTTCGCCGACGCCGGCGCCGAGGGTGCGGCCGTCGGTTCGCCGGGCGTTCTCTCCGGCAACGTCGTCCAGGTCCCGGTCCACGTCCCGGTCAACCTGTGCGGCAACAGCGTGGACGTCATCGCGCTGCTGAACCCGGCCTTCGGCAACACCTGCGCCAACGTCTGATAGCACCCAGCCACCAGGCTGATTCATGGCCGGCCTTGGACTGTCGCTCCGACTCCAAGGCCGGCTTTCCACTTGCTCAGAGAAGGACAACTACATTGCGACAGGTCATTGGTAAAGGGATCCTCGCGACCGCGGCCGCGACCAGCATCCTCTCCCTGTCCGGCTCGAGCGCGTTCGCCGCGGGCGCGGACGCGGTCGCGACGGATTCACCCGGGATCTTGTCGGGGAACAGCGTGCAGGCCCCCGTCGAGGTGCCGGTGAACGCCTGCGGCAACACCGCGGACGCGGCTGCCGGGCTCAACCCCGCCTTCGGCAACAGCTGCGCGAACGCCGGTTCCTCCCCCAAGGCGCACACGAGCGCTCCGGACCGATCCTCGACGCACGGACGACCGGCCCCCAGGACGGACCACGGGTCGGGCCACGGTTCGGGCCACGGGACCGGCCACGGGTACGGCGACACCTCGGACTCGGACGGCGGGCACCCGGGCGGCCACTCGGGCTCGCACCCGGGCGGGAACCCGGACTCCTACCCCGGCACTCACGCGGGCACCCAGTCGGTGGCCCAGGGCGACGCCACGCACTCGCCCGGCGTCCTCACGGGCAACAACGCGCAAGCGCCCGCCGACGTCCCGGTCAACGCCTGCGGCAACACCGTGGACGTGATCGCCCTGCTGAACCCGGTGTTCGGCAACTCCTGCGCCAACGGAGCGCCCGCGCCGACGCCCCCGCAGCACGAGACGCCTCCGTCGCCCCAGACGCCTCCCCGGGTCGTGCAGCCGCCGACCGACCGCGCCATCCCGCCGGTGAAGCCCGGTCAGCCGCCGCGGCACGTCGATTCCTCGACCTCTCGGCAGGTGTCGTCGCCGGTCGCCGCCCCCGAGGCGCCGCGCCCCGTCGCCCAGCTCGCCGAGACCGGAAGCGACCAGGACCTCATGGCCGCGGCGGCGGCAAGCGCCGCCCTGCTGATCGGCGGAGGGATCCTCTACCGCCGCGGACGCGCCTCGTCGGGCGTCTAGTCGCCGGACAAGCCGCTGGCGGGGAAGAGACACCCGAGGGTCTCTTCCCCGCCAGAACGGAAGGAGGGCCGGCCCGCGAAGGGGGTGTTGCCTACCCACGGCGTGGAGCCGACGGCTGGCGGAGGGCAACAGGCCCGTCCCATGACAGGAGAGTCCACCACCTGATCACCGCCGGCGAAGAACCGATTCACCCGTTCGCCGATGGCATCACCTGATCGTGTTCCCGACGGACGGCGTTTTCACTCAGCGCTTGACGGCGCCCATGGGTGTCCTTCGGCCGAACTCACCGACCGGCGCCGGGACCACGGGTCCCACCGGCCCCCGCCGCAGGCTCCGCCGCACGCCCCGCACCAGCCTCGACGCCGTGAAAGAGGCCCCGTGCACGAAGCGCATCGCCGGGCCGAAGCTGGCCGCCGTCACCAGGCCCGCCAGGAACAGACCGGGGTACGAGGACTCGAAGTCGCCCGAGGCGTACGGCTCCTGGGCGGAGTTCACCGCGAGGCCGCCGCGCAGGTCGGGGGCCAGCAGTCCGAGGCGCGCGCTCGTCGCCCTGAAGCCGGTGGCCGCGATGACATGGTCGGTCTCGAAGTCCGGGCCGCTCGCGCCGCCCACGGTCGCCAGACGCACCCGGCCCTGCGCCACCGAAGCCGTGGCGACCTCGTGGCCGAGCAGCACCTCCACGCGTGACTCGACCCTGTCGCGCACCCACCAGGCTCCCGCGGGGCCGAGCGCCGACGCCGAGATGCGGGCGCGGGTGGCCTCGGGAAGGCGCCGGAAGCCGCCGGGCACTTCGGAGTAGAACCAGTTGCGCCAGCCGCAGCCCAGGCCGCTGTGCGGAGCACGGGCCGACTCACGCCACGGGCGCCTCCACTCCGGGGGCACGTTGTTCCAGCTCAGCTGGTGCGACCTGGCGAGGACCCGTACGCGCGTCCCCTGCTCGGCGAGGAGCGCCGCGGTCTCCAGGGCGGCCTGGCCCCCGCCGATCACCGTGACGTCCTTGCCGCGGAAACGGTCCAGGTTCCGGTGGTGGCTGCTGTGCGAGACGTGCTCGGTGCCGATTCCGTGCAGCGCCGAGGGGATCTCGACGAAGGGGATCACGCCGACGGCCAGGGCCACCGTGCGGCCACGCACGGCCTGGCCGTCCTCCGTGACCGCCTCGAACCCGCCGGGGCAGGCGCTGACCGACGCCACCATGCGCTCGTCGACGTCCGGCACGGCGTGCTGCGCGAACCACAGGCCGTACGACGCGAACGTCTCCACGGAGATCGGTTCGCCGTGCCGCGCGGACATCCCGTTGCGCTTGCAGTACTCGGCCAGGCCGTGGCGCCGCCGCGGGTCGGAGAGGTTCGACGCCCAGGGCTCCGACTTCAGGAACATGCCGCGCGGCATGTGGTCGCGCCAGGAGGCCATGGGTCTGCCGAAGACGCGTACGTCGAGTCCGGCGCCGGCGGCGTGCGACGCGATGGAGAGCCCGTAGGGCCCGGCTCCGACAACCAACAGGTCATACATCAGCAACTGCTCGCTCTCTCGTCATCGATACGGGCGTCGTCGATACGGGCGTCATCGATACGGGCGTCGTCGATACGGGGATCCTCGGCACGGCCCGAGCTCTCGGGCGCGCCCGCCTGGCGCACCATCCGCATCCGCACCTCCTCCCCCGGCGGCCCGGTGGGGCGTGCCGTCCGCCGCAACCGGCCGAGGAGCCGCCGCGTCACGTGCCGGCACCACAGCACCCACATGGCGCGCGCGGGAGCCATGTCGTCCTGGGCGTGCCAGGCCAGCTCGCGGCGGCGCGCGGCGGTGGCGGTGGGGCCCGCCGTCAGCAGGACCCGCAGTGCGGCCAGCGGGGAGTAGTTCTCCACGACGAACGAGCGGCCCGGGAGCACGGCGGCGGCCGGCAGCGGGCGGTGCGTCATGTCCAGGTGCTGGGCGCGCACCACGTCCAGGTCGGCCCCGTCGGCGAAGAGGCGGAACTGGGCGCCGGGCCGCGGGTTGAAGTCGAGCAGGCAGTGCTCGCCCGTCGCGGCGTCCACCCGGAAGTCGAGGTCGAAGATGCCCCGGTAGCCCAGCGTGTCGACCAGCCTGTCCACCGCGGCCCGCAGGCCCGGGTCGGGCGTCCACTCGCCCACCGCCGTCAGGCCCGCCCCGCGCGGCCAGGAGCGGTGCTTGCGGCCGGAGCCGCCGCCGCGTACGGCGCCCGTCCGGTCGGCGTAGCCGTGGACGAACCAGTCGCGGCCGGGGCCGTCCGGCAGGAAGGCCTGCAGCAGGAGGCGGCTGCCCGCCTCCTCACTGCGCCGGTAGAGCTCCTGGGCCTGGCCCGCCGACCGTACGAGGACCGTGCTGCGCAGATCGCTCCCGGCCGGGATCAGCCAGGGGCGGCTCCACTTCGCCACCACGGGCAGCCCCAACCGCCGTACGGCGGACGCCGCTTGGGCCGGGGACTCCGGCAGGAGCGTCACCGGGTGGGGAAGGCCGGCCGAGGCGCAGACGTGGGCCAGCGTCGCCTTGTCGGCCACCCGTTCCGCGAGCCCGCTCGTCTGGTCCGGCAGGAGATAGGACTCGGCCAGTTCTTTCTGCAGCCGCCCGATCGCCAGGGCTCCCGCGTCGTCCATCGGAATGAGTACGGACGGTCTTGCCACCCGGTGGGAAATGCGGCGCAGTACGGCGGAAATCTCCTGGAGAGAAGCGCCCGGCGGCGGCGGAGGGTGCGTCTGGTGAAGATAGCGGGACCTGCCCACCGGGCTCCCCGCACAATCCGCGGACGCTACATGTACCTCCACTCCCGCGCGGCCGAGCGACCGGACAGCTCCGAGAGTGCCGTGATGAAAAGGGTTCCGGTCGATCCGCAGAAGAACCGCGGGGACCCGGGTATCGAGAGTGAGCACCGCCAAATCCTCTCAATTCGATCCCCCATGCGGGCGATGGGCACGCCCAAAGGATTAGGGGCTCGATTGGCGCAATAGGAATACATATGACTGAGTGTCAGTAGTTGAGGAGCAGCATGAGGAGCGGCCATGGTTGTGCAGAGACGCCGGACCACCAGTAGACGGCTGGCATTCGTTGCCGGCGGAATCGTCGTATCGGCAGCACTCGCCGTCGGTCCTGGCTACGCCTGGGGAGCCGGACAGGACCCCGACCCTCCGGTCCAGCTGCCCGGCCTCGCCGGGCTGCCGACACCGGCGCCCGTACCGACCCCCTCCGCGGCCACCCCGGCGGACCCGGCCACCCCGGCCACCCCGGCGGACCCGGCCGTCAAGAAGCCCGCCTTCGGGGCCTACCTCACCTACGGGCCGCAGGGCGTGGAACGCATGGCCGAGCTCAGCAAATGGCTGGGCGGCGCCGAGCTGCGCGTGGGGCACACCTACCTGCCGGGCGACCGGTGGAGCAACATCGAGGGGGCGCCGAACTTCCTGGAGAGCTGGGCGCAGTGGCGGCGAGCGAAGGACGACCGGCTCTTCGTGCTCAACGTCCCCATGCTGGAGCGCAACGAGGACCACGTCGGCGACGCGGAGGTCCGCTCGATGCTGCGCCGGGGCGCAGCGGGCGATTTCGACGAGCATTACCGCGCTCTCGCCGAGCGGCTCGTGAAGCTCGACGTCCCGGACACCGTGGTGGTGCTCGGCTGGGAAATGAATGGCACCACGTACACCCATCGCTGCGGTCCCGACCCGGAGTCCTGGAAGAAGTACTGGAAGCGCATCGTGACGACGATGCGTTCGGTACCGGGCCAGAAGTTCACGTTCGACTTCACGCCGAACCGGGGCCGGGACGCCATTCCCTGGACGGATTGCTATCCGGGCGACGACGTCGTGGACATCGTCGGCATGGACTCGTACGACCAGCCGACGGGAACTGATTTCGCCGAGCAGGTCAGCGAGCCGTACGGCCTGAAACAGCACGTGGAATTCGCGAAGGCCCACGGCAAGGAGATCTCCTATCCGGAATGGGGTCTCTTCCGCAACGGCGACAACGAGGAGTACATGCGGAAAATGCTCGCCTGGATGGACGAGCACAAGCCGCTGTACAACACCGTCACCGACTACTGCCCGCACGGCGTGTGGCAGTGCGAGGACAATCCCAAGTCGTCCAAGGCCTACCGCTCGCTGCTGTTCGGCCGCAAGGACACCGAGCCCACCGCGCCGGAGCCGACGAAGCCCACGACACCGCCGAACTGTTCGCCGCTGAACATGGGCGACTGGGTGGAGCACTGGCTCGGCGGCAAGCTGTGCATGCGGCTCGACTGGTACAAGCGGCCGTAGAACGGAGCGATCAGGACCGTTCCTGGCGTGCCGGGCGCTCCTGGCGTTCCTTGCGCCGACGCAGGAACTCCTTGCCCCGGCTGCGGGCCGCCGCGTCCCATGCGGCGGCCCGC
>NZ_JBHUZJ010000085.1:0-39105 GCF_042667685.1 Streptomyces sp. NPDC057302
GGGGTGCGGCCGATCGACGGCCTTCTTCGACGGAGGCCCGCGGGCCGGCCGGCGGGTTACCGGGGGGCATCACCGGACAGGACCGAGTCGTCGGCGGGGCGGGCGCCCGGAAGGTGGTGGCTCGCGGCCACCAGGGCGGCGTCGATGTCGCTGGTGCCGGTGGCCACGCAGAGGCTGTAGGCGACGTCTTCGTACTCCTGACGGCTTGCGGCGCTTCCTTGGTCGGCCCGCAGCACGGCGAGGGCCTTGTAGCGTTCCACCAGGTCCCGCAGGACCACGGGGTGTGCCATCAGCATGAGATTCCTTTCGAGGACGTGCGTCCAGGACGTGCGGTCGGACCAGCACTTCGCCCACCCGCCGGGGGCGGGTGGGCGAGCCATCGGGGCATGGTGGTCTTCGTGTCAGGCCAGCATTCCGGTCCGGAGCTTGGTGAGCGTGCCGGTCAGGAGGCGGGAGATGTGCATCTGGGAGAAGCCGAGTTCGGCGCCGATCTGCGCCTGCGTCATCTCCTGGCCGAAGCGCATCTCGATGATGCGGCGTTCACGCTCGTCGAGGTCCTCGAGAAGCGGTGCCAGGGTGTGCAGATCCTCGACCGTCTCCATGGCGGGGTCGGGGCCGCCCATCACGTCGGCCAAGGTGCGCGTGGGCGCGGCCGCGCCGTCACCGCCGTCGGTGGGCGCCTCAAGGGAGCCGGCCGTGTAACCGTTCGAGGCGACGATGCCGTCTATGACCTCTTCTTCGGTGATGGACAGGTGATCGGCGAGTTCCTTGACGGTCGGATCGTGGTCGAGGCGGGCGGAGAGCTCCTCCTTCGCCTTGGCGAGGTCCACGCGCAACTCCTGGAGTCGGCGCGGTACATGCACGGCCCAGGTGGTGTCCCGGAAGAAGCGCTTGATCTCGCCGAGGATGTAAGGGACGGCGAAAGTGGCGAACTCGACCTCACGGCTGAGGTCGAACCGGTCGATCGCCTTGATGAGGCCGATGGTGCCGACCTGGATGATCTCTTCCATGTCGCCGTTGCCCCGGTTGCGGAACCGACGGGCCGCGAACTGTACGAGGGTCAGGTTCATCTCGATAAGGGTGTTGCGTGCGTACTGGTATTCGTGCGTGCCCTCTTCCAGGGTCTGCAGCCGGTCGAAGAACAGCTTCGACAGGGCTCTCGCGTCCTGCGGAGCCACCTTGTCCGTGTCCTCGATCCAAGGCAGCGGCGCGGTCTCGACAGCTTGCTCAGAGATCAGTGACATATCCCTACCTCCCCTGGTGGTACGACTTCCTCGTACGGCCCCTGCCCCGCTCTGTGGGAGGCATGTGCGTTGACCCAATTTTTCTTGCTGTGGGGAAATAGTTGTCTCCGTGCATCGTACGATGTGGGAGGTTGCCCGGCTTCGGTCAGGCATTCCCCCAAACCTGACAGCCACCAGCCACCGGAGTGACTCCTCGGGCGCGCCGTGTTGGACTGAGTACATGTCCCCATACGCCGAAGGCCGACGGACCGGGGATGCTGTCGGCCGGGCTCTTACCTCGGCGTGGATTAACGAGAAGCAGGATCACGTGGACAGATTCGCTGCCGTCGAGCGGGCGCTGCGCAGTGCGGCCCCCCATTTGCTGCTCGATGCCGTGACCGGGGCGCTGCGCGAGCAGTACGGGGTCAAGGAGGTCGAACTGCGGCTCGCCGACTACGGGTTGACCACCCTCCAAGTGGTGGAGGACGTGCCGTACACCACCGAGTCGGTGTCCATCCAGGGCAGTCCGCAGGGCAGGGCCTTCGGCGCCCAGGAGCCTCGCGTCGAGCCGAACGCCGTGCCGGGTGCGGCGACCGTGCATCTGCCGGTGACCGTCCGGGGAGACCGGATGGGCGTGCTCACCATCATCGTCCCCGACGAGTGTTTCGACCCGGCCCAGCTGCCGGAGATGCAGCGCGTCTGTGAGGCGCTGGGCCACGAGATCCTGGTCGCCGAACGCGACACCGACCTGTACCTCCTCGCCCGCAGGGCCGCCCGCCTCACCCTCGCCGCCGAGATGCAGTGGCAGCTGCTGCCCGGCCGCTCGGTGACGCGTCCCGAGTTCTCGCTGGGCGCCCACCTGGAGCCCGCGTACGCCATCTTCGGCGACAACTTCGACTGGTCGGTTTCGGCGCACCACCTCACGCTCACCGTGACGAACGGAATGGGCGAGGGGATGGAGGCGGCGCTGCTCACCAACCTCGTGGTGAACGCGCTGCGCAACGCCCGCCGCGCGGGTCTCGATCTGGCCGGCCAGGCGATCCTCGCCGACCAGGCCGTCTACGCGCAGTACCGGGGCGAGCTGCACGCCTCCGTCCTGCTGCTGCGCTTCGACCTCGCCACCGGTGAGGTGGAGGCCGTCGACGCCGGATCCCCGCGTATGTGGCGGATGCGGGGCCGGGCGGTCGAGCCCGTCGGCTTCGACGCGCAGCTTCCGCTGGGCATGTTCGAGGAGACGGCCTACGTGTCGGAGCGCCTGCGGATGGAGCCGGGGGACCGCATTCTGGTGGGCAGCGACGGGGTCTACAACGGCGTGTCGGAGGCCGGGGAGGTGTACGGGGAGCGGGCGCTCGCACGGTCCCTGTCGGCGCACCGCCTGCTGCCAGCGGCTCAGGTGCCGCAGGCGGTGCTGCGTGACCTCGGAGAGTACCGAGGCTCGCTGCCCCTGGACGACGACGCCCTGGTGGTCTGCCTCGACTGGTTCGGACGGTAAGCGGTAACGCCGCGCGACGACGGGCCGACCCGGCCTTCAGCGGCCGGGTCTAGCCGACCGAGCGCCAGGATCTGGCTCTGTCGCTGTCCTGATCCGCGGCGGTCGCCGCGTCACGAAAGCTGCGGAGTCCTTCGAGCAGCGCACGCCGCGCCTTGGGCGGCATGGCGTCGATGGTGGCCATCAGTATGCTCTCGCGCCGTTTTCGCAGGTCGGCGAGGTAGGCCCGGCCGTGGCCGGTCAGCCGGAGCTCCAGTTCGCGTCGGCTGACCGGACTGGGCGTACGTTCGATCAACCCCGTGGCCTGCAAGCGGTCGCACAGGCGGCTCACGGACGGGGGAGCGGAGCCCAGTGCCTCGGCGAGCATGCGCAGATTGATGCCGTCCTCGCGGTCCAGTGCGTAAAGGACGCGCAGCTGGGAGGGAGAGACAGGCCCGGTCGGAACGGCCTCACGCCCCTGCTCCCACATGACCTCGAGCAGTTCGATGAACTCGGAACCCGCATGAGACGCATCCCTGGACCGGCGATCGGGTTCGGGACTCAGACCCATATCGATGACACTCCGATCGGCGTTGTCTCTCTTGTACATCTTGCCACCGGGGCACGTTCCACACGCCGTGACCCGATTCGGCCGACAACACACTCGGGTCGCAGAGCCCGGGGACCGTGCGCGGGTGATGGTGCGACGGGGGCGTTGATGGAGCACGCAGCACCGGATCGCATCTCGGCACAGGCGGTGGTGCCAGGAAGCATAGTGGAAATCGGCCTGAGCTTCGTTGACCGGTCGGCGATTCGAGCGAGCCGACGCCCGGCGCGACGCGGACCGGCATCAACAACGCGTAAAGACTGCCGGGTTACGGCAATGCGCCGCGGCCGCTCTCCGGACCAGGATGACCACGGCAGGAACGGGGGGCGTAGGTCCCGGCGCCGGGTCGCGGAAGCGGGATCCGGCACCGGGACCTGAGCTGCTGTGGGCGCGAGGGGGAGAGGCGGGGGAGATTCTGGATGCCGTTCTCTACGCCGCGGCGGGATTCCCGGCCATCCTCTTCAGCGCCGCCCTCCCCGTGGTCCTGGGCTTCTGGCTGCTCGTCGCGCTCGGCGGCGCCGATGCCGAGAGCTTCGACGCGGATGTGGACGCGGGTGCGGTGGGGCTCGGCGGTGTGCCGGTCGCCGTGGCCGCGTCCCTGCTGATCGTGACGGGCTGGTGCGCCAGCCTGACCGGTTCGGTTCTGCTCGACCGGACCGCCTTCACCGGACTCGCCCATGCCGTGGCGGACGTCGTTCTCCTCTTCCTCTCCGTGCTGGTCGCCTGGTGCGTGACGCGACACCTCCTGCGCCCGCTGGCCCGGCGTCCGACCTGAGGCTTTTGACGTAATACGTCAGATGTCTGATGCCTTGGTAGCGTGGGGGCCTTTGCTCGGCGACGAGAGGGGTCAAGAGGTGGGGAGTTCACCCGTGTCCGGTGCGAAGCCTGCTCGGACGCTGCTCAGGCAGGAGGTCGTCGAGGGCATCGAGCGCCACATCCTCCAGGAGCGGCTGCGCCCGGGGGACCCGCTGCCCACCGAGCCCGCCCTGTGCGAGGCACTGGGCGCGAGCCGCTCCAGCGTGCGCGAGGCCGTCAAGATCCTCGACGCTCTGGACATCGTCGAGGTCCGGCACGGCCATGGCACCTACGTCGGCAGGCTGAGCCTCTCGCCCCTGGTGGAGAGCCTGACCTTCCGCGGGCTGCTCTCGCCGGGCGACGAATTCCAGGTCCTCGCCGACCTCGTCGACGTACGCGAACTCGTCGAGCGCGGGATGGCCGACCGGATCGTCACGCGGCTCGGCCCCGGTCAACTCGACGCGCTGGAGCGCCTCGTGGCGACCCTGCGGGAACAGGGCGCGGGGCAGGAGCGCGGTTTCGTGGAGGCGGACCGGGCGTTCCACGCGCTGCTCGTCGCGCCGCTCGGCAATGAGCTCGTCGAACAGCTCTCGACGGCGTTCTGGGACGTGTCCGCGATCGTCGCGCCGCACCTGGACGGGTTCACGCACGCCGACGAGGCCGAGACCGTCGCCGCAAAGCAGAGCATCGTGGACGCCGCGCGGGCCGGTGACGTCCCCGCCTTCATGAAGTCGCTCGGCGAGCACTACGCGCCGGTGCGGCGCCGGATCTCCGAGGCGCGCGCCCGGAACGCGGCCCGGGCCTGACCTGGTTCGCGTTCTTCTGCACCTGAGCGGTGTCGGAAGCTGACCGGCCGCGGGCCATGCGTCCGGCCGTCTCCGGGAGGCGGGTGATCCGGCGCACGATTACGTTGGGCGTGACCGGTCACTCATCCGATGGCGCCCTGCGGCCCTCGTCCAGCTCATCGGGCGGGAGGGCGCGCGCCGCCGTGCCGGTCCACCGCCGTGGTGTCCCGCCGGCCGTCCCTCTTGTAAGGAGCAGCCATGGGCGAACCCTCGGTGAACCCCGCCGCACCGGCCGAACGACCCTTTGAGCCGGCCGCCGCGCCACTCTCCGATGCCGAACTACAGGCGATGGAGCGGTACTGGAGGGCCGCCAATTACCTCTCGGTGGGGCAGATCTACCTGATGGACAACGCCCTCCTGCGGCGCCCCCTGGCGGCCGAGGACATCAAGCCGCGCCTCCTCGGCCACTTCGGCACCTCGCCCGGACTCAATCTCGTACACGTCCAGCTCAACCGGGCCATCAAGGCACGGAACCTGGACACCGTCTGCATCTGGGGCCCCGGCCACGGCGGGCCCGCCGTGCTCGCCAACTCCTGGCTGGACGGCACGTACACCGAGACCTATCCCGACATCACCCGCGACGGCGAGGGAATGGCCAGGCTGTTCCGCCAGTTCTCGTTCCCCGGCGGAGTGCCCAGCCATGTCGCCCCCGAGACACCCGGGTCCATCCACGAGGGCGGCGAACTCGGCTACTCCCTCTCGCACGCCTACGGAGCCGCGTTCGACAACCCGGACCTGCTCTCCGTGTGCGTCATCGGCGACGGAGAGTCCGAGACGGGGCCGCTGGCCGCCTCCTGGCACTCCAACACCTTCCTGGACCCGGTGCACGACGGCGCGGTGCTGCCCGTCCTGCACCTGAACGGCTACAAGATCGCCAACCCGACGATCCCGGCCCGGCTGCCCGAGAGCCAGCTCGACGACCTGATGCGCGGCTACGGCTACGAGCCCGTGCACGTCACGGGCGATGACCCCATGACCGTCCACCGGGACTTCGCGGTCGCCCTGGACCGCTGCCTCGACGCCATCGCCGCGATCCAGCGCACGGCCAGGGCCGACGGAGACGCCGAGCGCCCCAAGGACGCCCCCGTGCCCCGCTGGCCGATGATCGTGCTCCGCACCCCCAAGGGCTGGACCGGCCCCAAGACGGTGGACGGCAAGCCGGTGGAGGGCACCTGGCGCGCGCACCAGGTGCCGCTGGCCAACGTCAGGGAGAGCGCCGAGCACCGCCACCAGCTTGAGGAGTGGCTGCGCTCCTACCGGCCGGAGGAACTGTTCGACGCCGAGGGCCGCCCGGCCCCCGGGCTCGTCGACATCGCCCCGCAGGGCACGCTGCGCCTCGGCGCCAACCCGCACGCCAACGGCGGACTGCTCCTGCGCTCGCTGCCGCTCAAGCCGCTCGAGGAGTTCGCGGTCGACGTGGACAAGCCCGGCGCCACGCTGCACGAGCCGACCCGCATCCTCGGCGACTACCTGCGGCAGGTGATGGCCGACACCTCCGAACGGCGCGATTTCCGCCTCGTCGGCCCGGACGAGACCGCCTCCAACCGGCTCGACGCGGTCTACGGAGCGTCCGGAAAGGCCTGGCAGGAGGAGATCTACGACGTCGACGAACACCTCTCCCGGCACGGACGGGTGATGGAGATCCTCTCCGAGCACACCTGCCAGGGGTGGCTGGAGGGCTACCTCCTGACCGGGCGCCACGGTCTGTTCTCCTGCTACGAGGCGTTCGTGCACATCGTCGACTCGATGGTCAACCAGCACATCAAGTGGCTGCGCACCACCCGCGAGCTGCCCTGGCGGGCGCCGATCGCCTCGCTGAACTATCTGCTGACGTCCCATGTGTGGCGCCAGGACCACAACGGCTTCTCGCACCAGGACCCCGGCTTCATCGGCCACGTACTCAACAAGAGCCCCGAAGCGGTGCGGGTCTACCTGCCGCCGGACACCAACACGCTGCTGTCCACCGCCGAGCACTGCCTCGCCTCACGCGACTACGTGAACGTGATCGTGGCCGGCAAGCAGCCCGGCTTCGACTGGCTGAGCCTGGACGACGCACGGGCGCACTGCGCCAGGGGCGCCGGGGTGTGGACCTGGGCCGGCACCGAGAGCTCGGAGCGGGAGCCGGACGTCGTGCTCGCCTGCGCCGGGGACGTGCCCACCCTGGAGGTACTGGCCGCCGCGAGCCTGCTGCGCACCCATCTGCCGGAGCTCGCGGTGCGCGTGGTCAACGTGGTGGACGTCGCGCGGCTGATGCAGGAGGGCGAGCATCCGCACGGCATGCCGGACGCGGAGTTCGACGCGCTGTTCACCCGCGACAAGCCGGTGATCTTCGGATTCCACGGCTACCCGTGGCTGGTGCACCGCCTCGCGTACCGGCGCGCGGTCCACCCGCACCTGCACGTGCGCGGATACAAGGAACGCGGCACGACCACCACGCCGTTCGACATGGTCGTCGCCAACGACCTGGACCGCTTCCGCTTGGTGATGGACGTCATCGACCGGGTCCCTGGCCTGGGCGTCCGCGCGGTCGAAGTGCGCCAGCAGATGGAGGACACCCGGCTGCGCCACCGTGCCTATGTGCGTGAGCACGGCATCGACCTGCCGGAAGTGCGGGACTGGTCCTGGCAGGACTGACCGAAGGCGAGGAGTCACCGTCTCCGGCCAGACGAGTGGGCCGGTGTGGGCCGTGCGAGGGACAAACGGCGTGTTGCCGGTAGCGACACGCCGTGGAGCGGGAGGGCTGTTGGTAGTGGCGCGGTCGTCGCCAGCAACATTCCGCGGCAGGAGAGCCTCGGAGGCCGTGTCCGTACTGGAGGTACACACATGCGTTCCATCCGAGTGCTCACCGGTCTGGCCGTTGCGGGCGCCGCGCTGGCGATCACCGCCCCCAACGCGCAGGCCGTGTCACCGAGTTGCCAGAAGGCCCTGGACGACGCGGAGATCACCCAGAAGAACGCCGACACGGTCCAGGCGGACCCGAACGCCTCGCAGGAGGAGAAGAAGGCCGCCGAGGACGAGGCCAACATGGCGGCCTCCACCGCGCAGCGCTTCTGCGACTCCACCGACCCGGCCGTCAGGGGCGGCGTGCACGCCGGTTCGGGCGGCGCCCAGGGCAGCAGCAACCCGGTCGAGCTGGCTGCCGGGGCGGCGGTGCTGGCCGTCGGTGCGGGCGCGGTGTACCTGCACCGCCGCAAGACCTCCGGACAGCGCTGACCTCCCGCTACCGGTCGACCGGCCCCGCCGGGCAGAGCCGAGGCTCGCCCGGCGGGGCCGAGGCACTTCTCTCCCCACCCCACCCCCCAACCCCCACGTCAACCGGGCGAGGAAGGCGGCACCATGACCTACCGCTACGCGTCGACGGCCCGTCCCCCGTGGCGCCGTACGTGGTCCTGGGGTGCGGTCGTCGCCCTCGCCGTCGGCGCGTGGGCCTGGACGGCCGACGGCGACGAGGCCGACGAGCCGCCCAGGCCGTCCGCCGCCCAGGCCAAGGTCTACGAGTCCGGCCGGATCGAACCCGCGGCGCCCGCGGCCGCCTCCCTGCCCGAGTCGGTCCCCGTGCGCATCAAGATCCCTGTCCTCAAAGTGGACACCGCGTTGACCGACCTCGCCAGGACCGAGGACGGCGGACTCGAAGCGCCACCACCCGACGACGCCAACCTGGCGGGCTGGGACGCGGCAGGCACGCTGCCCGGCAGTACCGGTACCGCCGTGATCGTCGGACATGTGGACACACCCAAGGGGCCCGCCGTGTTCTACGGACTCGGCTCGCTGAAGAAGGGCGCCAAGGTGAAGGTGGTCCGCGAGGACCGTCGCACCGCGGAGTTCACCGTCTACGGCGTCGAGGAGTACGAGAAGGACGACTTCCCCAGCGCCAAGGTCTACGCGCCACGGGTGCGCCCCGAACTGCGCCTCATCACGTGCGGCGGCAGCTACAGCAAGAGCGACGGCTACTCGGGCAATGTCGTCGTCTACGCCCACTTGACCGGTTCGAGCTCCCGGTAGAGCACCACCCCCGTCGCCGGCGTCGCCTCATCACCAGCGTCGTGCAGCGACCGGGCGCTGTGGCCTCCGGCAGAATGGCGCCGGGCGCACCTAGGGTCAAAAGGTGCACATCACGCCTCTCGTCATTCCCGTGGCCATGACCCTGGTGCTCGTCGGCGGTGTGGACGCCGGTGCGGGTGCGCACGCGGGCACCCCGGGCTCCCTCAGCGCCCCCGCTCCCCGCCTCGCGGCGCGCGTCACCGCCGTGCCGAAGGCCAAGATCGGCCCCACCTACCGCCCCGGATGCCCTGTTCCGCCGCGCCGGCTCCGGCTCATCCGCATGAACCACTGGGGCTTCGACGGCCGGGTCCATGCCGGTGAACTGATCGTCCACGAGCGGTCGGTGAAGCCTCTGCTGTACGTCTTCCAGAAGGCCTTCGCGGCGAAGTTCCCGATCCGCCGGATGCGGGTGATGGCCGAGTTCCGCGGCAGCGACCTGGCGGCGATGGCGGCCGACAACACCTCTGCCTTCAACTGCCGACAGGTGACCGGGGATCCGGGCCGGATGTCGCAGCATTCGTACGGCAACGCGATCGACATCAACACGGTCGAGAATCCGTACGTCGACGTCAACGGCCGGGTCCATCCGGCGTCGTCGGCGAAGTACCTGCGGCGCGATCGCTGGGTCAAGGGCATGATCCGCCCCGGTGACGTCGTGTCGAGCGCCATGCGCCGGGTGGGCTGGCAGTGGGGCGGGCGCTGGGCGAACCCGGACTACCAGCACTTCTCGGCCAACGGAAAGTAGCGCGGACCGGGCGGGCTCGGAGGGCGGGCGGATCTGTTCGCGGGCGCCGGGGGAGAGCCCTCACAGCCACGCCGTGGCCTGCCAGACGGCCAGGCAGGCCGTGAGGAGGAGCGTGAGGTTGAGGGCGATCCGCCGGTCGCCGCGGCTCAGGTGGACCCGCGTCGCGCCGATCTGCAGGACCACGAACCCGATGGCCGCGACGAGGGCGAGCCAGGGGGCGATGCCGGTCAGCGGCGGGAGGATCAGGCCGATCGCGCCGAGCACTTCGACCAGACCGATGGCCCGGACGGCGGGCATCGGCGTGCTGTCCACCCACGCCATCATGGGAAGGAGCTGCTCACGGCTCCGGACCAGCATCACCCCGCCGCCGTAGAGGTAGAAAAGGGAGAGCAGGCCCGCGACGATCCAGTAGGCCCAGTGTGCGCTGTGCATGTTCTTGATTCCGTCCACGGTCGAAGTCCGGGCCTTCAGGCGAAGTCGGTGGCGGGTTCGGTGGCGTAACGGCTCATCACTTCGACGGTCGCCCGCGGGGTCAACGGCCGGCCGGAGGCGATCATGGCCTGCAGGTCGCGAAAGTACTGCACATACAGGTCGGGTGTGAACGTGCTGACCATGACGGCCGGTTGGCCGGTCGTGTTGGCGAAGGTGTGCGGTGCGCCGGGCGGGACCATCACGAGTGTGCCCGCCGTGGCGTCGTACTCCTTCTCGCCGACCGTGAACCGCACCGTGCCGGAGACGATGTAGAAGCCCTCGTCGTGCTGTGCGTGACGGTGCTGCGGCGGTCCGGGCGTGTGGGGCGCGAGGACCGATTCGGCGAGGCCGATGCGGTGGCCGGTGTTGCTGCCGTCCTCCAGGACGCGCAGTCGCGTGGTGCCCAGGACGATCGTCTCGCCCTCGTCGGGACCGACCACCGACACGGCGGGGGCGGCGACAAGCTGCTCAGTAGGTGGCTCAGTGAGTGGCTCACTGGTTCTCGGTTCATCGCTCATGCTTCGATTCCACCGCCAGGGCGCCGCGTTCGTCCAAGACCCGTTCCGTGGTTCCGATACCGAACGGGTATCGTCGCAGCATGGAGCTACGCACGCTGCGCTATTTCGTGGCGGTCGCCGAGGAACTCCACTTCGGCCGGGCCGCCGTCCGGCTGCACATGAGCCAGCCGCCGCTGAGCCGCGCCATCAAGCGGTTGGAGAGCGAGGCCGGTGCCGCGCTGTTCGACCGGACGCCCGCCGGGGTCACGCTCACCTCGGTGGGCGCCGTGCTGCTCGACGAGGCGCGCGCCCTGCTCGACCAGGCGGACCGGGTCCGCGTACGCGTGGCGGCAGCGGCCGGCGCCGCGACCATCACCGTAGGCATCCTGGGGGACAGCACCGATCCCGGCGCGACCCGGCTGGCCGGTGCCTACCGTCGGCAGCACCCGCAGATCGAGGTGCGCGTCCGAGAGACCGATCTGACCGATCCGACCTGTGGGCTGCATGCCGGCCTCGTCGATGTCGCCCTGACCCGCGGGCCGTTCGACGAGACAGGCCTGGAAGTCCAGGAACTGCGCAGCGACCCGGTGGGCGCGCTGCTGCGCTCCGACGACCCGCTGGCCCGCCGCGACAGCCTGAACCTCGCCGACCTGGCCGATCGCCGCTGGTTCGTCTTCCCGGAAGGCACGGACCCTCGCTGGCAGTCGTACTGGAACGGCGGCGAACTTCGCGAAGGCCCGGTGGTGCGCGCCGTCACGGAGTGCCAGCAAGCCGTCCTCTGGAACGGCACGGTCGGCATGACGCTCCTGGACCACGAACCGGCGGACGGGCTCACCGTGGTGCCGTTGACCGACATGCCGCCGAGCCGTGTGGTCGCGGCTTGGAACGAGGGCGACACCAATCCCCTTCTCCGCTCGTTCGTCCGGATCGCGATCTCCTCCTACCGAGGCTGAACTCCTTCTGCCGAGGCTGAATATCGCGTGCCGTGCCGTCGACGACGGTGCAGACTCCCTCCATGGCAGACATGCGGGCGTTCCGGGACGCGGTCGGTGACTGGGCGGCCGGCGGGCCCGGCGGTCCGGCGATCGAGCTGGCCGAGCGGGTCGGTGTACGGAAGGCGGTGCTGCTGGAAGGGCCGAGCGACCGCGAGGCGGTCGAGGCGCTGGCCGCACGGCGTGGCCGGGACCTGGCCGCCGAGGGGGTGTGCGTCGTGTCGATGGGCGGGGCGATGAGCATCGGCCGCTACACCGAGATCCTCGGGCCGCCCGGCCTCGGCCTGGAACTGGCAGGACTCTGCGACGTGGCCGAGCAGCGCTTCTACGACCGGGGCCTGGAGCGGGCAGGGGCGCCGAGCGGGGACTTCTACGTATGCGTGTCGGACCTGGAGGACGAACTCATCCGCGCGCTGGGCACGGCACGGGTCGAGGAGGCCGTCCGCGCCGAGGGGGATCTGCGGGCCTGGCAGACCTTCCTGCGCCAGCCCGCGCAGCACGGCAGGCCCCGGCAGCAGCAGTTGCGGCGCTTCCTCGGGACGAAGAAGGGCCGCAAGATCCGCTATGGCCGCGTCCTGGTCGAGGCCCTCGACGCCGATCTGACACCGGCACCGCTCGACGATCTCCTCGCGGGCCTGTGAGGACCTACTCGCCGTAGCGCGAGCGCAGGGACTTCTTGTCGAACTTGCCGGTGCCGGTGCGGGGTACGGCGTCCATGAGCTCGATGCGGTCCGGCAGTTGCCAGCGCGCGAAGCCGTTGCCCTCGAGGTGTGCGCGCACCTGCTCCAGGGTGACCGTGCTCCCGGGGCGGGCGGCGAGGCAGATCAGCGGGCGCTCCTGCCACTTCGCGTCCGGGATCGCGATGACCGCGGCCTCGTCGACCTCGGGCATGGCCATCACGGCCGACTCCATGTCCACCGAGGAGATCCACTCGCCGCCGGACTTGATGAGGTCCTTGGCGCGGTCGGCGATGACGACATAGCCGTCCGGCGAGCCGACGGCCATGTCACCGGTACGGAACCAGCCGTCGTCGGTGAACGCGGCGGAACCCTCGCCGCCGAGGTAGGAACCGGCGATCCACGGCCCGCGCACCAACAGGTCGCCCATCGCCTCCCCGTCCCAAGGAGCGGGACTTCCCGACTCGTCGCGGATCTCCAGCTCCACACCGGGCACCGGCAGCCCCGCGCGGGTGTGCACGGCCTCGGCCAGGCGGTCCTCGTCCCAGTCCCGCATGCGCTCCTTGGGCCAGGCGAAGCTGGCCAGCGGCGAGGTCTCGGTCATGCCCCAGACCTGTACGAGCGGGATGCCGAGGTCACGGCGGTAGTGCTCGATCAGCGCGGCGGGCGGCCGGGCGCCACCGCACAACAGGTGCCGCAGATCCGGCAGTTGGCCCCGGGCGGCGATCTCCCCGGCGGCGGCCGTCCAGATGGTCGGCACGCCCGCGGCCACCGTGACGCGCTCCTGCACCATGAGCGCGACGAGCGCGGCCGGATCGAGCGCACCGGCGGAGAAGACCTGCTTGGCCCCGTAAGGAGTCGCCGTGTAGGGCAGGCCCCAGGCGTTGGCGTGGAACATCGGCACCACCGGCAGCACGCAGTCGCCGGGGCCGATGGACATCGCGGCCGGTGAGGAGGCGGCGATGGCGTGCAGCACGGTCGACCGGTGGGTGTAGACGACGCCCTTGGGGCGGCCCGTGGTGCCCGAGGTGTAGCACAGCCCGAGCGGGGAGCGTTCGTCGATGTCGCGTGGAGGGTAGTTCTCGGGCCGTCCGGTGAGCAGTTGCTCGTAGGCCAGGACGTTCGGCAGTGTCGTCTCCGGCACTTCGTCGGCCAGCACGACGATGTGGCGCACGCCCTTGAGGCCGCCGCGTGCGTGCACCTTCTCCAGCAGCGGGATCAGGTCCGCGTCGACAAGGATGGCGCTGTCGCCCGCGTGCCCGATGACGTACGCCAGGTCCTCCGGGGAGAGCCGCAGGTTGAGGGTGTGCAGCACGCGTCCGGTGCAGGGGATGGCCCAGTAGGCCTCCAGGTGCCGGTAGCCGTTCCAGGCAAGGGTTCCGACCGTCGCGTCGCGGTCGAGCCCCAGGCCGTCCAAGGCGTGCATCAGCTGCTGCGCCCGGCGGCCGAAATCCGCGTAGGTGTAGCGGTGCACGCTCCCGTCCGCGCGGCGTGTGACCACTTCCGTGTCATGGAAGTAGCGCGGCGCATGGGGGAAGAGGAGCCATGTGGTGAGCGGGGTGTCCATCATTGCCGTTGCCATGGCCACATCGTCGGTGCGCGAAGCGGCGCCCTGCCATGGAGAACACCACCATGGTCCACGGGCGGCCGGTGGAGATCCCTTCCATGGTCGTTGCCGCGCGGCGGGCATAGCGTGGCCGGGCAACAGGCGTGGACATCGCAGGTGAGGCGTAGGGAGACAAGCCCGTGCAGCAGATCCCCCCACACCCCGGGAACGGCGGCGCGGGCCCCGCCGGAGAGTTGCTGCGCCTGCTCCGCGCGGATGCGGGACCCGACCGGTACGCGGCCCTGCTCGACCACTGTGCCCCGGCCGACCGGTCGTGGCTGGCCCCGCTCGTCGACGACGCGCTGCAGGTGCGCGCCCGCCTGGAGGAGCAGAGCCGGCACGAGACGGAGCTGGCCGCGCTCTACGAGACGGCAGGCGATCTGTCCTCGCTGCGCGATCTGGAGGCGGTGCTGCGGGCCATCGTCCACCGGGCCCGCGCCCTGCTCGGCACGGACGTCGCCTATCTGATGCTCAACAACGACCGGCGCGGCGACACCTATATGCGGGTCACCGACGGCATCCGCACCGACGCCTTCAAACACAACAGCCTGCCGCTGGGTTCGGGGCTCGGCGGGCTCGTCGCCAAGCACGCCGTTCCGTACCACACGGCCGACTACTTCGAGGACACCCGGTTCGAGCACGTGCGCGACGACGTCGTACGCGCCGAAGGGCTGATCTCGGTCCAGGGCGTTCCCCTGGTCCGGGGCGAGCAGGTCATCGGCGTGCTCTTCGCCGCCAACCGCCGCAGCAGGCCCTTCGCCGACCACGAGGTGGCACTGCTGGTCTCGCTGGCCAACCACGCCGCCATCGCCATCGAGAACGCCACCCTCTTCCAGGACGTACGCCGCGCCGTCGACGAGCTCACCCGGGCCAACACCGTCATCCAGGCGCACAGCGCATCCATCGAACGGGCCGCCGCCCTGCACGAGCGGCTCATCGGCATCGTGCTCGACGGCGCGGGCCTGCCCGTCGTCGCCGCGACGCTCGCGGACGTCCTCGGCGGCAGCATCCTCGTCCTGGACGCCCGGCGAAGCACACTGGCCGCAGCGGGCCCCGACCCCCTCGTCGACCAGGCACGCGCGGCCGGAGCCCTGCCCGAGGACAGCCCGGCCGCCCAGGCCGCGCGGGAGGCGGGCGTGCCGTCCGCCGAAGCGCGCCGCACCCGCTGGGTCCCCGCCGGCGACGGCGGGCCGGCCGCCTGTGCCACCCCCATCGTCGCGGGCGGCGAGGCGATGGGCGTACTGCTGCTCGTGCGTGACGAGCCGGAAGCCGCCGACATCCACGCCCTGGAGAGCGCCGCCCTGGTGACCGCGTTGATGTTCCTCAGCGAACGCGCCGTCGCCGAGGCCGAGCACCGGCTCCACGGCGAACTGCTCGAAGACCTCCTCGGCAATCCGCACCGCGACACCGAAGGCCTGCGCCGCCGCGCCACCTTGATGGGCATCACGCTGAGCCGTCCGCACACCGTGCTCGCCGCCCGCTGCGGCGGACCGCACCGCCGTCAGGCCGCGGACGCGGCGGCCTCGTACGCCGCACGCGCGGGCGGCCTCGCGGGGGAGTACCGCGGCGACGTCGTCGTCCTCGTCCCGGCCGACAGCGCTCCCGCCGACGTCGCCCGTACGCTGGCCGAGCAGTTGACCCACTCCGTCGGCGTGCCGGTCACCGTGGGCGCCGCCGCGGCCGGTGGCGGTGCCCGGAGCGTCATCGAGGCCCACCGCGACGCCTCACGCTGCCTGGACGTCCTGCTCGCGCTCGACCGGGAGGGAGAGGGCGCGACCTCCGACGAACTGGGTATCTACGGGCTGCTGTTCCACCAGACGGGCCGCGACGAACTGCACCGTTTCGTCGGCCGCACGATCGGCCCCGTCCTCGACCACGACGCGCGACGCGGCGGCGAACTGGCCCACACGCTCATGACGTACTTCGCCAACGACGCGAACTTCACGCGCACCGCCGCCGCCCTGTACATCCACATCAACACCTTGTACCAGCGGGTGGAACGGATCACCGCACTGCTCGGCCCGCAGTGGCGGCACGCGGACCAGATCCTTCAGGTCCATCTGGCGCTCAAGGTGTACGCGGTACTCGGCGCCCCCTAGGCAGGCGTCGTGGGCGGGCACTCGCTCCTCGGCCGTACGGCAATGGAACACCCCTACGCCGCAAGCGGACGCGTGGTGGAGCACATCGCCATATCCGCCGGTCACAGCTGGGCCCTAGCGTCCCTGTAACCCCGCGGCAACGCGAGGGTGAGCCCCGCCCCACCGCCGTACGGCACCGCCGATCTCGTGTGCCACGGCGGCATCTGCAAGGAGGCACCATGCACCGGCTCCCCGCACCAAGTCACCGCTCCCGCGACCCCCTGCCCCGTCCAGTGACGGTCCCGCGTCTCCTCACGGTCGCGCTGCTGCTGGCGCTGAGCGCCCTCTCCCCGGGGCTCGCGCCCGCTCCGGCGCACGCGGCCTCCGGCACGCGGGAGGTCACCGACTTCGGCCCGAACCCGGGGAACCTGCGGATGTTCCGCCATGTCCCCGACGGCCTGCCCGCCGGCCGCCCCCTGGTCGTGGCCCTGCACGGCTGCGGGAAGACAGCCGGGGACTTCGACGACGAGCCCGGCTGGACCGAGATGGCCGACAAGTACGGCTTCGCACTGCTGCTGCCCGAGCAGAAGGCCGCCAACAACGCACTCTCCTGCTTCAACTGGTTCGAGCCCGGCGACACCACCCGCGGCCGGGGCGAAGCCCGCTCGATCAAGCAGATGGTCGACCGGATCACGAAGGACCAGGGAAGCGACCCGTCCCGCGTCTACGTCACCGGGCTGTCCGCGGGCAGCGCGATGACCGCGGTGATGGCGGCCACCTACCCGGACGTGTTCGCGGGCGCGGCCATGGTCGCGGGCGCTCCCTACGGCTGCGCCCGCAACATCATCGAGGCCGTGGGCTGCGCGACCCCGGGCAAGGACCTCACCCCACGGCAGTGGGGCGACAAGGTCCGCGCAGCCCACCCCGGTCACGGCGGCCGGTGGCCGACCGTGTCGGTGTGGCACGGGACCGAGGACACCGCGGTGGCGCCCATGAACATGACCGAGGTGGTCGAGCAGTGGACCGACGTCCACGGCACGGACACCACCCCGGAGGTCAGCGACCAGGTCCAGGGGTATCCGCACAAGGTCTACCGCGACAGGACCGGCCAGGATGTGGTCGAGAGCTACTCCATCACCGGCATGGGCCACGGCCAGCCCGTCGACCCCGGCACCGGCGAGGCGCAGTGCGGAGTGGCCGCGGATTCCCTCCCCGACGAGAACATCTGCGCCGCGTACCGGATCAGCCGGTCCTGGGGCCTGAACAAGTAGGAACACCGACCGGATCACCGAGCAGCCGACCGGATCGCCGAGAGCACGACCAGGAGCCGATATGACAGAGCCGACCACCGCCGAACCCCTCACGATGGAGCTGCCCGTCGAGGGCGGCACCCTCAAGGTGCTGCGCTTCGGCAGCGGCCCCCGCGTGGCCGTCGCCGCCCACGGCATCACCGCGAGCGGCATGTCCTACCGGGCGGTGGCCCGGCACCTGCCCGCCGACTGGTCCCTGTACGCGGTGGACCTGCGCGGACGCGGCGACAGCGCGGACACACCGGGGCCGTACGGCATCGAGAGGCATGCGGCGGACGTGTGCAGGGCCGCCGAGGAGTTCGGCGGCGGTGGGCCGGTGGCGCTGACCGGACAGTCGATGGGCGCCTACGTGGCGCTGCGGGCAGCCGTGCGCCGCCCCGAACTCTTCGACCGGCTGCTGCTCATCGACGGCGGGCTGCCGCTGCCCGTGCCGGCGGACGTGGACCTGGACGACGTCCTCGACAGCACGCTGGGCCCGGCCATCGCCCGGCTGTCGCAGACGTTCACCGATGACGAGGCGTACGTCGACTTCTTCCGCGCCCACCCGGCGCTCGGTGCGGACTGGAGCCAGGACATCGAGGCGTACGTCCGCCACGACCTCACCGGGCCGCCAACTGCCCGCCGCTCGAAGGTCCGTGCGGAGGCGGTGCGCCAGGACGGCCGGGAGTTGCTGGAGGCCGCCGAGTCCCTGGGCGCGGATCTGACCCGTCTGACGGTGCCGGCCCTGCTGCTGCACGCCCCGCTCGGCGTGCTCGGGCAGGCGCCGCCGCTCCTCCCGCGGGAGCTGGTGGAGCACTGGGTGGGTCGATCTCCCGGCCTGCGGGCCGAGTTGGTGGAGGGGGCGAACCACTACACGATCCTGCTGGGCCCGCGGGCGAAGACGGCGGCGGACCGGCTGGTCGGCCTGGGGGACTGGTCAGAAGGGCATGCGGCCCCGGGTGCGCCGACCGGCCGAGCCGCTGCGCCCCACGGCCTTGGAACTGCTGCGGAACGGCTTGCTGAAGATCCGGCCCAGGATGCCGGGAGCCTTGCCGCCGGCGCGTGATCCCGCTCCCAGGGTGCGTTGAGTGCCGCGTTCGGGGTGCCGTGAGAGGCGGGGCAGAAAGAAGGCGAGGACGGCCAGGACGACACAGACGCCGATGATGCCGACAATGATCATGAGGTGCTCCCTTGGTCGAGGCGTGAGCGGGGTGTGTCTGCCGAGTGCCCTGCCCGCGCAGGTGTATGCGCCGGGCCCGGTCGGGACCGGTCGCCGCGCCCGGTACAGTCGGCTCGCCGCTCAGCCCGTGCCGGACCGGGCGCCGCGGCCCGATGTTTCCTCGTCGCGTACCGGCCAGGTGACACCAATGACTGATACGCAAGAATCGCCCGGGCTGACGTCGCGGATGCCCGACGGGGCGGACGATCCCTCCGTCGAGGACCGCGTCACGCGGATACGGCGGCGCCTGGAGCGGCTGATCGGCATCGCGGCGACCGAGGGCAACGCGCTCACGCCGCTGCGCAACGGTGACGAGATATTCGCGGCCATGCTCGCCGGGATCCGCCGTGCCGAGCACACCGTGGACATGATGACGTTCGTGTACTGGAAGGGAGACATCGCCCTCCAGTTCGCCGAGGCACTCGCGGAGCGGGCCCGCGCCGGGGTGCGGGTGCGGCTGCTCCTCGACGGGTTCGGCAGCCGTCTGATCGAGTCCGAGCAGCTCGACGCGATGGACCGGGCGGGGGTGCAGGTGGCGTGGTTCCGCAAGCCGCTGTACCTCTCGCCGCTCAAGCAGAACCACCGTTGCCACCGCAAGGTCCTGGTCGTCGACGAGGAGACCGCGTTCACGGGCGGTGTGGGCATCGCACAGGAGTGGTGCGGCGACGCGCGCAACGAACACGAGTGGCGCGACACCCACGTCGAGCTCCGCGGGCCCGCCGTGGACGGACTCGCCGCGGCGTTCGCGCAGAACTGGGCGGAGTGCCACGAAGAGCTCTTCGACGACCGTGACCGGTTCGTCGAGCAACGGCCGCACGGCGGCGCCATCGTGCAGGTGGTGCGCGGCTCGGCCAGTTTCGGCTGGCAGGACATGCAGACCCTGATCCGCGTGATGCTCGAATCGGCGGAAGAGCGCGTCCGGCTCTGCACCGCGTACTTCTCACCGGACGCGTACTTCGTCGAGCTGCTGTGCGACACCGCTCGGCGCGGGGTCGCGGTGGAGATCCTGCTGCCGGGCCCGCACACCGACAAGCGGGTCAGCAACCTGGCAGGCCAGCACCACTACGAGGAACTCACCGCGTGCGGGGTGAAGATCTTCCAGTACCAGCCGACGATGATGCACGCCAAGGTCGTCACCGTCGACGGTGTGGCCGCACTGATCGGCTCGACGAACTTCAACCGCCGCTCCCTCGATCACGACGAGGAAGTCATGCTCGCCGTCCTGGACCAGGATTTCACCGCGACGCTGGACGGGCACTTCGACGACGACGTGACGGCAAGTGAACTGATCCAGGAGGGCCGCTGGAAGAGACGCTCGGTCGTCCAGCGCTCCCTGGAAGCGGCGGTGCGTCCGATCCGCCGCTTCCTCTGACCCCTGACCCGCGATGCCGTCACCCCGCCGCTGTCACCTCGATGAGGCAGAACGGATCCGCCCCCACCAGCGGGGTCACCGAGGTGAGGGAAAGGCCCGCCCTGCGGCACAGGTCCTCGAAATCGGACCTCGTCCGTTCCCTGCCGCCCACGTTCACCATCATGTTGAGGTCGGTGAGGTAGGTGAGTCCGGCGGTCTCGGTGTCGACGACCTCGGGCAGCACCGGCTCCACGATCAGCACGCGGCCCGCGGGCGGCAGCACCTCGCGGCAGTGGGTCAGGATCGTGACCGCCTGTTCGTCCGGCCAGTCGTGCACGATGCTCTTGATCAGGTAGACGTCGGAGCCTTCGGGCACCGAGCGGAAGAAGTCGCCCGCCACCAGGGAGCAGCGTGACGTGAGCCCCTGGTTCTCCAGAGTCTTCGGAGCCTGGGCCAGGCCCTCCTCGGTGTCGTAGAGGACGCCCGTCACGGTGGGATGTTCGCGCAGTACGGCGCTCAGCAAGGTTCCGTCACCGCCGCCGACGTCGGTCACCGAGGCACGGCCGCCGAAGTCGAAGGCGTGCGGCAGGACCGCGGCCGTTGCCCTGGACGCCTGACTCATGGCCTTGTTGAACTCCGCGGACAGGTCGGGGGTGTCCTTCAGGTGGCTGAAGAAGTCCTTCCCGAAGATCGTGTCGAACGCGACGTCGCCGGTGCGCACGCTGTCGTCGAGGTGCTCCCAGGCCCGCAGCATCGTCGGCTCGGTGAACATCCGGACCAGTGAGGTGAGCGAGTCGGGCCGTCCGGGGTCCAGGGTGGCGCCCGCGGGCGTCAACGAGAAGGAGCCCGCGGTGTGCTCGCGCAGCAGGCCCAGGCTTGCCAGGGCGCGCAGCAGCCTGGTCATGGGCTGAGGGCGCGCTCCGGCAGCGGCGGCCACTTCGGTCGCCGACCGCTCCTCGTCGCCGATCAGCTCCATCACCCTCAGCCGGACGGCCGCGCGAACGGTCTGCGCGGCCAGGCTTCCGAACACCAGCCGTGCGACCAGTTCGTGGGCGCCCTCGGTGTCGTTCGTCATCGTCATCGTCGTTTCCCTTCGGCTGTCCCAGGCAGAGGAAGTGAGTCCCTTGACTGTGCCGATCTCGGAAGCGGCCGTCTTGGACGAATGTTCCCGCACAGGGCATGTCCGGATGTCGTCCCCGCCGTTGAGACGATCTCTGCCTGAGCCATGTCCAAAGTGACGTAGGACACGTTATGAGGGTGCGTCGTCCTGGGTAGGGGCGGCATGATCGCCCGAGCTCGAGCCCGGGAAGCACCACAGGAACCACGGAGGTATCCATGTCCTCGAAGCGACGTCGCAAGAAGAAGGCCCGCCGCAAGAACGGCGCGAACCACGGCAGCCGCCCCCAGTCCTGACGGCGGGCGCGGCGATCGGGGGCGGCACCATGCGGTGCCGCCCCCGAGGCGTGTCGACGTGGTCGAGAGGCAGGGGAGCAGCTCCGGCAGCGGTAGGCGAAGCCGAACCAGCCCACCCCGTCATCCCGGGCACGCCACGCATGGCCCACCCCGTCATCCCGGGCACGCCACGCACCGGCCGACCGCAGACCGATCAGGAATCGAGAAGCTTCGGCGCCCTCGCCAGTTCTAGCGTGAGCGCCATGGACGTCACCCTGCACGCGAGCTTCCTCCCGCACGACGATCCGGACGCCTCCCTCGCCTTTTACCGCGACACCCTCGGCTTCGAGGTCCGCGCCGACGTCGGGTACGACGGGATGCGCTGGATCACCGTCGGTCCCGCGGACCACCCCGGCACATCCATCGTCCTGCAGCCACCGGCCGCCGGCCCCGGTATCACCGCCGCCGAGCGCCGCACCATCGTCGAAATGATGGCCAAGGGCACCTACGCAGGCATCCTCCTCGCCACGGCGGACCTCGACGGCACCTTCGCGCGGCTGCGGGCCGAGGGCGCCGAGATCGTCCATGAGCCGACCCGGCAGCCCTACGGCATCCGCGACTGCGCCGTCCGCGATCCCGCGGGCAATCTGCTCCGCATCCAGGAACTGCGCTGACCCGCCACGGCTGACCCGCCGGAGCCCGCCCCCGTTGCCCTGATCACGCCGACGAAGTAGAACCTGACGTACTGCTCGACGCTGATCAGCTCGAGCCGGGCGACACCGACGGAGACCGCGCAGGCGGCTCCGCCCGACAGATGGAGAGAGCATGAGCCCCGCCAAGAGAAAGAACACGCAGTCGCCTGCGCTCCATGCCGCCGACAGCCACGACTTGATCCGTGTGCACGGCGCGCGTGTGAACAATCTCAAGGACGTCAGCATCGAGATCCCCAAGCGCCGTCTGACGGTGTTCACCGGCGTCTCCGGCTCGGGCAAGAGCTCGCTCGTCTTCAGCACGATCGCCGCGGAGTCGCAGCGGATGATCAACGAAACCTACAGCGCCTTCGTCCAGGGCTTCATGCCGACGCTGGCGCGGCCCGAAGTCGACGTACTCGACGGGCTCACGACCGCGATCATCGTCGACCAGCAGCGGATGGGCGCCGACCCCCGCTCCACGGTCGGCACCGCCACCGACGCCAACGCGATGCTGCGCATCCTCTTCAGCCGGCTCGGCAAGCCGCACATCGGGCCGCCCAGCGCGTACTCCTTCAACACCGCATCCGTCCGGGCGAGTGGCGCGATCACCGTCGAGCGCGGCGACAAGACCAAGTCGCAGAAGGCGACCTTCAACCGCACCGGCGGCATGTGTACGCGCTGCGAGGGCCGTGGTTCGGTCTCCGACATCGATCTCACCCAGCTCTACGACGACTCCAAGTCGCTCGCCGAGGGCGCGTTCACCATCCCAGGCTGGAAGTCGGACAGCCAGTGGACCGTGCAGGTCTACGCACAGTCCGGCTTCGTCGACCCGGACAAGCCGATCCGCAAGTACACCAAGAAGGAGCTGCAGAGCTTCCTCTACGGGGAGCCGGTCAAGGTCAAGGTCAACGGCGTCAACCTCACCTACGAAGGCCTCATCCCCAAGATCCAGAAGTCGTTCCTGTCCAAGGACAAGGAAGCGATGCAGCCGCACATCCGGGCCTTCGTGGAGCGGGCGGTCACCTTCACCGTCTGCCCCGAGTGCGACGGCACGCGGCTCACCGAGGGGGCCAGGTCCTCGAAGATCAAGCGGCTCAGCATCGCCGACGCCTGCGCGATGGAGATCCGCGACCTGGCCGAGTGGGTGCGCGGCCTCAAGGACGCGTCGGTGGCGCCGCTGCTCACCGCGCTGCAGCAGACCCTCGACTCGTTCGTGGAGATCGGCCTCGGCTACCTCTCGCTGGACCGTCCCGCGGGCACCCTTTCGGGCGGCGAGGCACAGCGCGTCAAGATGATCCGCCACCTCGGCTCCTCGCTCACCGACGTCACGTACGTCTTCGACGAGCCCACCATCGGCCTGCATCCGCACGACATCGAGCGGATGAACAACCTGCTGCTGCGGCTGCGGGACAAGGGCAACACGGTCCTCGTCGTCGAGCACAAGCCCGAGGCCATCGCGATCGCCGACCACGTCGTCGACCTGGGTCCCGGCGCCGGTACGGGGGGCGGCTCCGTCTGCTTCGAGGGCACCGTCGACGGGCTGCGGGCCAGCGACACCGTCACCGGCCGCCACATCGACGACCGGGCCACGCTCAAGGAGACGGTGCGCAAGCCCACCGGCACCCTGGAGATCCGCGACGCCACCCACCACAACTTGCAGGGCGTCGACGTCGACGTCCCGCTGGGCGTGCTGTGTGTCGTCACCGGTGTCGCGGGCTCCGGCAAGAGCTCACTGATCCACGGCTCCGTGCCCGCGTCCGCGGGTGTGGTCTCGGTCGACCAGGCGCCGATCAAGGGTTCGCGGCGCAGCAACCCCGCGACGTACACCGGTCTGCTCGAACCGATCCGCAAGGCGTTCGCCAAGGCCAACGACGTGAAGCCGGCGCTGTTCAGCGCCAACTCCGAGGGCGCCTGCCCCATCTGCAACGGCGCCGGTGTCATCTACACCGACCTGGGGATGATGGCCGGTGTCGAGAGCACCTGTGAGGACTGCGAGGGCAAGCGGTTCCAGCCCGCGGTCCTCGAATACACCTTCGGTGGCCGCGACATCAGCGAGGTGCTCGCGATGTCGGTGACCGAAGCCGAGCGGTTCTTCGGCTCCGGTGACGCGCACACGCCGGCCGCGCACCGGATCCTCGACCGGCTCGCCGACGTGGGGCTCGGCTACATCAGCCTCGGCCAGCCGCTCACCACGCTGTCCGGCGGCGAGCGGCAGCGGCTCAAGCTGGCCACGCACATGGCGGAGAAGGGCGCCGACCAGCCCGTGCTGGTACTCGACGAACCGACCACCGGCCTGCACCTCGCCGACGTCGAGCAGCTCCTGGGCCTGCTCGACCGGCTCGTCGAGTCCGGCAAGTCGGTCATCGTGATCGAGCACCATCAGGCGGTCATGGCGCACGCCGACTGGATCATCGACCTCGGTCCCGGCGCCGGTCACGACGGCGGCAAGATCGTCTTCGAGGGCACCCCGGCCGACCTCGTCGCCGACCGCTCCACTCTCACCGGCGAACACCTCTCGGCGTACGTGGGCGCCTGAGCGAGGGCCTCGGCGGTCCGGCGGCAGCCTCGCGGTGGCCTCGGGGCGGAGATTATGGATCGACGAGGCTCCGCGCAGGCGTCTTGCACGAATGCGTCACTCAATGGGGTGTCACGGCGTCAGAAGCCGCACTGCCGACGGGGGTTCGGTGTTGAGTGGTCACGAGTAAGTGGCGATTTTGTGTGCGTCTGACGTTCCATTGGGCCCGTGGCATGCGCATGCCACGGGCCTGATGCCTGCGTTGCCGGGAGCGGAAAGGATCGTTGGACCAGGCATGAGCGATGCGGGGAATGCGGTTCCTTCGCCGCGGCCGCCCCGTCCCGAGACAAGGGCCGGTGGCGGGGAGGTCTCTTCATCGTCCCCCATCTACGACGCGCTGGTGCGTGAGTGGCGTGCCAAGCAGCGGGAAGTGCCGCGGGTGCCGGCCCCGTCCCCCTCCCCGCGCTCGCGCTGGGAGCGCGTGGATCCGCAGGACCTGTTCCACAGAGGCTGACCGGCCGCGCCCACCGTGTCACGTCAGGGGGGTCGCGGGGTGGGCGTGGGTGCTGAGCCACCGGCAGATCGCGAGGGCGATGGTGCCGTCGAGTGTGCTCAGCGCGTCGATGGCCTTGGCGTCGTCGGGGTGCGGAGGGACTCCGGCCGTGGTGAGCGTGGCGTGCAGGCTCAGACGGTGCCGGTCACGGGGCGTCAGGACGGGCGGGGCCGCCATGTCCAGACGCTGCGTCGGGTCGGGCGGGGGCAGCAGGAAGTCCGCCCCGGCGTCCCAGTCGACGGTCGGCAGGATGGTGACGGGTGAAGTCATGGCGGCTTCCTCACGACGGTGGGCGATGCCTGTGCCGGAGAGGAAGCGGATCGGTGTCCGTCCGGTTGCACCGGGCCTGCCAAGACACCCGAAGGCGGTAACCGCCGGGCGCCTGGGCGCATATGAACTGCCCGCAGGTGTGCCCGGGAGCTGATCCGGTGTGAAGGTGAACTCCTCTGCTCCGGTTGAGGAGTCTGCGCGTATCGGCTCCTACCAGCGGATGACGCACAACTCTCCCGTATGGCACGTGAGTCGGACAGACTCCGGCTCGCGGGATGAGTCGCTCGGCGGCTGAGCCAGAAATGATCCTTCTTGTCCCGTAACGCCGATCGGAAGGATCGTCCGCATGCAAAGACGCCCGCTCGTCCCGCTGCTCGCGGTGAGCGCGATGGCGGCTCTGGCCCCCGCCCTCGCCGCGACTCCGGCCACAGCGACCCCCTCGGCCCGGTCGGAACCCGGCTCGGCCTCAGCCGATGCCCTGCGCCCGTACACCCGGCAGAAGCCGGTCTGGAAGCGGTGCGCGGCCGATGTCCCCGCCGCCTTGCGGTGCGCGACCCTGAAGGTTCCGCTGGACTACCGGAAGCCCGGCGGCAAGAGGATCGACATGGCGATATCGCGCCTCGGGACCAGCGCCCCCGGCAAACGTCACGGCGTGCTGCTCTCGAACCCGGGCGGTCCGGGCGGCCCCGGCCTCGAAATGCCGCTCGAGCTGGAGGGGCAACTGCCCCAGCGGGTGAAGGAGCGGTACGACCTCATCGGCTTCGACCCGCGGGGAGTCGGCCGCAGCACACCCGTCCGGTGCGGGCTCAGCGACGAGGACAACGTGCTGCTGCGCCCGCTGCGGACGTTCGAGAAGAATGTCGCCTGGGCCAAGTCCGTGGCGGACAAGTGCCGTTCGAAGGCGGGGGACACCCTCCCGCACATCACCACCCGCAACACGGCACGCGACATGGACGTCCTGCGGGCGGCCCTGGGCGAGCGGAAGGTCTCGTACTACGGAGTCTCGTACGGCACCGCCCTCGGCGCGGTCTACACGCAGCTGTTCCCGCGGCGCGCCGACCGCTTCGTCCTCGACAGTGCCGTCGACCCGAAGCGGATGTGGCGCGGGATGTTCCGGATCTGGGCCCCGGAAGCCGAGCGGGCGTTCCAGCGGTGGGCGAAGTGGACCGCGGCGCGTGACGCGACGTACGGCCTCGGCGCCACACCGGCCGCGGTGAGCAAGAGCTTCTGGGACGTGATCGCCAGGGCCGACCGCGATCCCGTCGTCGTCGACGGGGTGCCGCTCGACGGCGCGGGCGTACGCGATCTGGTGCGACGGGACTTCTTCACCGTCCGCGAAGCGGCCGAGCGGGTCGTGAAGTTGAAGGAGGCCGCCGGGGGAGGCGCCGCGAAGGGCCTGGACCCCGCCGAACCCCCGTCGGAGTCCGACATCTCGGCCTCCGCGGCCGTGGTGTGCGGCGACGCCTCCTGGCCGCGCGACCCCGAGACGTACCGCAGGGACTCGGTCCGCGACGCGGACCGCTATCCGCTGTACGGGGACTTCGCCTCCGGTGTCATGCCCTGTGCCTTCTGGGACGAGCCCGTCGAGCCCGCCACCGAGGTGAACAACAAGGTCCCCGCGCTGATCGTGCAGAACGAGTGGGACTCGCAGACCCCTCTGGTCACCGGGCAGGCCCTGCACCGCGAGATGAAGGGCTCGCGCATGGTGACGGTCGACGAGGGCGAAGGGCACGGCGTCTACGGCACGAACCGGTGCGCCGACTCGGCGGCCGACTCCTACCTGGCCACCGGCAAGCTCCCGGCCGCCGACGTGACGTGCGAGGCGACCCCCGGCCAACGGCGGGCGGCGCCCTCGCTGCCGGCGCCGGGGCCCCTGGGCTGAGCGTCGAAACCACGTCCTGACCGTCATGTGGTGTGGGTGGTGGGCGACCGCCGCCCACTCCGGTACACGCACGGCACTGCCCTTCTTGTCTCATCTTGTATATGCGGTGCCATATGGGTCCTGTTTTCCTGTACCGACTGAATTCTTCGCCTGTGCGCCGGCCCCAGCTATTCCCGCCCGTCATTCCATGCCTATTCGACTAAAGCTTTACTTGTGAGTTAAATCACATCTCACCAAGCAAATGATCTTGATGGCGCATATCCACATGCCTGTATCCCGTGTGACACGATGCACCTGTTGGTTGGCTAGCTTTTATACGGGGAGACAAGCATGCCGACGATGATTGTTATCGGATACAGGGACGACCTCGATCAGGCGCTACAGCGCCGAGGATTGGATCCCTGCTATATAGTGCAGGCGCCCGCGAGCGCCCCTGAGGGGCGACGGTTCAAGCGTGTCGCCGATATTGAGAACGTCCAGGAAGTACTACGAGCAGTACTCGCCGCCGGTGTTGCCGATGCGGCAGGAGTGCTCACGGTCCATGAAATGGGCGTCTTTGCGGCCGCCTATTTGCGGCAACAGCTGAAACTGCCCGGGAACGCCGATTCCAAGGCCGCGCTCTATTTCCGGGACAAGTTTCTCCAGAAGAGCAGACTGCCGTCGCGCATCAAGCGGGCGCGCTGCCGTTACGTATCGAAGGACACGTCGTTCCTGGAGCTTTCCGAGGAGCTCGGGGACGTTTTCGTCGTCAAGCCGGCGATCGGAGCCGGCTCGCTGCGCACGAACATCGTCCGTTCGCCCGAGGAGTATGCGCGGGCCTTGGAGCTGTTCCCGAGTCGGTCGGACGTCGCGATCGTCGCCGAGTCCTTCATCGATGCCCCCGAGGTCTATATGGACGGCATCTGGAGGAACGGCCGGCTGCGATGGTCGTCCATGAGCAGCAATCACATCGCGCCACTCAGCGCCGTGCAGGGCGGCATTCTGTCCGCGCACATCCTTGACAGGAGGCTGCATCCGGCACTGTTCCAGCAGGCCGAGGAGCTTGCCGCGCAGGCGCTGGAGAGCCTTGAGGCGCCTGACTGCGTCTTTCACATGGAGGCGTTCGCGCGGGAAGCCGGACTGACGTTCGGCGAGTGCGCCATCCGGCTTCCGGGGGCGCTGTCCCCGCAGGTCAATAAGCTGACGTTCGGCGTCGACCTCTTCGACGTGGAAATCAGTCTGGCACTCGGGGAAGAGCCGACCGGCATTCCGGAGAACGGCACACCCGACCGCTTCTACGGATACCTGCTCCTGCGCCGCTCGGACAACGGCGCACTGACCCAGCAGGATTTCGAGCGCCACTTCTCCTTCGACGAGATTACGTATCCCTCGTCGCCTGATGCGGCGATCGGACCTTACGGCCGCTTCGGGCAGGCCATCGTCTCCGACCCCGACGAACTGAAGCTGCAGAAGACGATCGACGAAATCGTGCGCTTCAACGAGGTCGGCGGCTGACGGTAGCCGCCGCATCCGCGGTCGGTTTCGGCGAGAAATTCTGGATCTGCGAGAAATTCCGAGCTCGGCACCATTCTCGGACGCCGGGCCGCGCCCTGCCCGAGCCACATTCTCCTTCATGATGCTTTTCTCCGATCGGAGGTCGTCACCCCTATGCCGGATCAACGTCCTGCCTCGACGCTCCCGCAGCTGCTCGAACGTGCGGCTCGGGACACAGCGCGAGGAATCACCTTCATCGGTGCCTCGTTCCTCTCGTACGCCGATTTGCGGGAGTGTGCCTGCCGGATTGCCCAAGGGCTGCGCGACCACGGAACTTCACCGGGCGAACGGGTGCTTATCTCCGCCCACGATCCCGAGAATTTCTTCCGCGCCTTCTGGGGGTGCGTCCTGGCCGGTGTCGTGCCCTGCCCGGTCGCGCCGCCGGCCGACCCCTCCCGGTGGCGTACGCAGCTGGAACACCTGCGCACACTGCTGGGCGACCCCTTGGTGATCGCGTCCAAGGACTCCCACGGCGACCTGCCCGACATCGGCTTGCGGACCGTGACGGTAGAGGAGCTGAGCCATGCCACGGCCGAGCGCGATCAGCTCCATACGGCCGCCCCGGACGACCTCGCCGTCCTGATGCTCACCTCCGGGTCCACCGGATCGAGCAAGGCCGTCAGGCTCACCCACGCCAACCTCCTCGCGGCGCAGGCGGGCAAGGCGGGCGCACTGGACCTGGGGCCGGACGACACCTCGCTGAACTGGATATCGGCCGACCACATAGCCGCGATCGAGGCGAACCTGCTGCCGATGTTCAACGGCGCCGACCAGGTCATGGCCACTCCGGCCACGGTCCTCGCGGACCCCGTGGAATTCCTCCGGCTGCTCACCGCCCACCGGGTGCGCGTGACCTTCACGCCCAACTTCCTGTTCGGGCAGATCAACCAGGCGCTCGCCCAACGCCCAGTCCCAGCGGCAGAGTTGGACCTCTCCCGCGTACGGCACATCATCTCCGGCGGCGAGGCCACCGTGACCGGCACCGTCCGGGCCTTTCTGGACGCGCTGTCCCCGTACGGACTGCGCGACGACGTGATCGTGCCCGCGTTCGGGATGACCGAGACATGCGCGGGCAGCGTGTTCAACCGTGAGTTCGCCACCCGTGACCTGGAGACGGAGTTCCCTCCGCTCGGCCGCCCCGTACGGGGACTGCACATCCGCGTCGTCGACGGCAACGGCACGGTGCTCGCCTCCACCGAGCGGCCCGCGGCGGGCGATCCCGGGGAGGTGCAGCTGCGCGGCACGATGGTCACCGACGGGTACTTCGGCAACGAGCAGGCCACCGCCCAGGCGTTCACCCCCGACGGCTGGTTCCGCACCGGCGACCTGGGATGCCTCGACGCCGAGGGCCGGCTGACGCTGGTCGGCCGGACCAAGGACTCCGTCATCGTCAACGGCGTCAACTACTACAGCCACGACCTGGAAGCGGTCCTGGACGAGCTGGACGGGGTGAAGCGCGGGCAGGTCGCGGCCTTCCCGATCCGGCCCGACGGCGCCGACTCCGAACAGCTCGCCGTCGCGTTCGTCCCCGCGGGCCACCCGGCGGACGACACGGCCGTCTACCGGGCCCTCGTGGCGATCCGCAGCTCCACGGTGATGCACTGGGGCTTCCGGCCCCAGCTGATCCTCCCCGTCGCCGAGGCGGAGATGCCCCGCGGCAACCTCGGCAAGATCCAGCGGTCACGGCTGCGCGCGGCCGTCGAAGACAGCACGCTGGACGCGGCCGTACGCCGCTCCAAGGAGGTGAGCACCCGCTTCCTCGGCGACTATGTGGCTCCGGAAGGCGACGTCGAGATCACCCTGGCCGATGTCTACGCGCGCGTACTGAACAGCGAGAAGGTACCGACGACCGCCAGCTTCTTCGACCTGGGCGGCACCTCGCTGGACGTGCTGCGGCTCAAGCTGGAGATACAGACCGAGTTCGGCATCGACGACGTCCCGATGTCCACGCTCCTGCAAGCTCCCAGCGTGCGCGCCCTGGCCTCCCGCCTGACCGCCGCACGGAGCGACGGCGGAGACTCCGCCTACGACCCACTGGTGCCCCTCCAGGTCACCGGGGACGGCACGCCGCTGTTCTGCGTCCACCCCGGCCTCGGGGAGGTGCTGGTGTTCGTCAACCTCGCCAAGTACTTCACCGGCGAGCGGCCCTTCTACGCGCTGCGGGCCCGCGGGTTCGGGCAGGGCGAGAGCCACTTCGGGTCGTTCGACGACATGGTGAGCACCTATGTGGAGGCGATGCGGCGGGCCCAGCCGAGCGGCCCGTACGCCGTGGCCGGTTACTCCTACGGCGGGGCGGTCGCCTTCGAGATCGCCAAGAAGCTCGAGGCCGAGGGCGACGAGGTCAAGTTCGTGGGCGTCTTCAACCTGCCGCCGAGCATCTCGGGACGCATGAACGAGATCACCTTCACCGACGGCGCGATCAACCTGGCGCTGTTCCTCGAACTGATCGCCGCCGCCGACGTCGAAGGGCTCACCGCCACCCTGCGCCCGCTGCCCGAGGCCGACCAACTGGCCCACCTCGTCGACCACGCGCCGAAGCGACGCCTGATCGAACTGGACCTCACCGTCGAGCGGTTCACCACCTGGGTGCACCTGGCGCAGAGCATGGTCCACCTGGGCCGCACCTACGAGCCGTCGGGGTCGGTCGACGACGTACGCGTCTTCTACTGCACGCCGCTCAAGGGCACCAAACAGGAGTGGCTGGACGGCCAGCTGCGCCAGTGGGACGACTTCACCCGGGGCCCCAACCAGTACATCGAGGTCGACGGCGAGCACTACACCCTCATGAGCCCGCAGCACGTGCAGAGCTTCCAGGCGACGCTGCGGCGCGAACTGACCCGCGCACTCGGTTAAGGACGGACACAGGAATGCAAGGCAAGAAGATTCTCGTCACCGGCGGGACCGGGCAGGTCGCGATGCCCGTCGCCGAAGCGCTCGCCCCGGACAACGAGGTGTGGTGTCTCGGCCGGTTCGGCGACCCGGCCGCGCGCAAGTCCCTGGAGAAGATGGGCGCCCACACCTTCACCTGGGACATGGCGGCCGACGAACTGGAGGGGCTGCCGCGCGACTTCACGCACGTCCTGCACTCGGCGGTGCATCGGGGCGACGGCAAGGACTTCGCGGAGACCGCGCGGATCAACGCCGCGGGCACCGCGCGCCTCATGACCCACTGTTCCGGCGCCGAGGCGTTCCTGTACGTCTCGTCCGGTGTGGTCTACAACCGGGCCGACAGCACCCACCGGTACCGGGAGGGCGATGCCGTGGGCGGCGCGGTGCCGTGGCTGCCGACGTACCCCGTCGGCAAGCTCGCCGCGGAAGGCGTGGCGCGGGGCCTTGCCGAAGCGCTCGGACTGCCGACGGTGATAGCCCGGCTCAACATCGCCTACGGGCCGTACGGCCACGGCGGCGTACCCATGATCCTGTTCAAGCAGATGCGCAAGGGCCAGCCGTGCGCGGTGCCCCGCCAGGGGCAGAACTACTGCAACCTCCTGCACACCGACGACCTCGTCCGGCAGGTACCGCTCCTATGGGGCGCGGCGGGGACGCCCGCCCGGGTGGTGAACTGGGGCGGGGACGAGGAGGTCGGCATGAGCGACCTCCTCGAGTACATGTCCGCGCTCACCGGAGTCCCCGTCGAGCTGGACCGCAGCGACTACAGCCGAGAGACGGCGATCTTCGACCACGACGTCCGCCGGGGGCTGATCGGCGACTGCTCCGTCGGCTGGAAGAGCGGTATCGCCCGCACCCTGGCCGAGCTGTTCGAGGAGTACCGCGACCGCATCGACGCGTACGTCGACGAGCGGGCGACGGAGCAAGGAACGAAGCAAGGAACGAAGCGAGGAATGAAGCAAGGGGTGGAGCACTAGCATGCGCAGGCCCACAGACACAGAGGCGCTCCAGCAGGCCCTGAGCGCCGCCCTCGGCTCCCGCGAACCGGTGGGCTCCCCGGCCCAACTAGGTCTGAGGGATGGCGTGTTCACCGCTTTCGACCCCGCCGCGCTGGAACGCCCCACCCTGGTCGGCGGCGCGGCCCTCTACACCCCGGCCAGCCCCGCGCCCACCGCCCACACGGTCGACGAGCTGCTGCGCCGCGCGGAGGCACTGGGTGTGCCGCAGATCCTGGTGCCCCACGTGCGCCGCACCGACGACGCTCGCGCGCTGCGGGCGGCGGGCTTCGTTCCCGTCGCCGCGGGAGCCGAATGTGTCGTCCGCCTGACCGGCGACGTGGACGAACTCCTGCGTGCCCGCGTGGGTGGCGCGCGGCAGCGCGCTCTGCGTCGTAGCCATGACTCGGCTGCCCGTGACCTCACCTGGGAGCGGATCCGCCTGAGCGAGCTGGGCGGGGCCCCGTGGGCGCGAGACGCCTTCGTGGAACTCCACCGGCGCCGCTCGGAGCGCCACGGCGCCGGCCACAACCCGTACAGTGCCGAGGCCCTCGACGCCCTGGCGGGCGGTGCGTTGGCGGACCGTACGGAGATGCTGGTGCGCCGCCGAGGGGACAGCGTCGTCCAAGTGGCGCTCACGGCCAGGTCCCACAACGGCCGGGGGCTCTACCACCTGACGCAGGCCATCGACCCCGACGATCCCGCCGCGAGCGGCGACCTCCACGCGACGGCTCTGTACGGGATCTACCTCGACGCCCGGCGCTCCGGCCTGCACTGGGTCCATCTCGGCCCGGGGGAGGCCCGCGACAAGCGGCCCCTCGGAGCCGACCTGTTCGTCCCCCTCGACCACTGGCTGCGCGCCGACGGCCTCGCGGACCGGGAAGAAGCGCCGCGGGATCCGGGGCTGTCGCGCTTCGCGGCGCAGCCCGTCACGACCGTGCCGGTCCCGGGTCCGGCACGCGGACGGCTACAGCCGCGGTTCGACACCGTCGACCTGTCGGGCAACACCAATCCGTTCCTGGGCACCGCGAGCCTGTACCCCCATCTCGACACGGTGGAGCTCGCCGACACGTATCTGTCCACGATCTCGGAGCTGCCCGGCCACGGGAGCACCGGCGCGCTGACCGCCGATCACCTGCTGTTCTCCAGCGGATCGGTCGACGGCGTCATGCTGCTCCTCGCGGCCCTCGCCTCGCCCGGTGAGAGCGTGTGCGTCACGCCGCCCACCTTCCCGCTCTACGCCCACTTCGCCCGCCTGCTGCGCCTGCCTCTGGTCGAGGTGCCCCTGCGCGGCGACGACCTGTCGGAGCTCGACACCGAGCGGATCCTGGCCGCCGATCCGCGGGTGACCATCCTGTGCGATCCGAACAATCCCGTGGGGACCAGGCTCGATCCGGCGCAGGTGCTTGCGGTCGTCACCGGCACGCGGGGTCTCGTGGTGATCGACGAGGCGTACGTCGAGTTCAGCGAGAAGCCCTCGTACGCGCGTCTTGTCGCCGAGCACGACAACCTCATCGTCCTTCGAACCCTCTCGAAGGCGTGGGGGCTGGCCGGTGCCCGCTGCGGGATCGCCCTGGCGCAGCCCGGCATCATCGACGCGCTGCGGCGGGTGCAGGTGCCCTTCGGGTTCACCGACGCGTCGCAGAGCGCCGTACGCGACCGGCTGACCAACGCGCGGCGGGTGCTGGCCAGCATCCGGCACATCCGGGCCGAGCGCGACCGGATGGCCCGGATACTGGCCGAACACCCCGTGGTGGAGCGGGTGTTCCCCTCGGAGGCCAACTTCCTGCTGGTGCGGCTCCACAAGCACGAGCGCGTCATGGAGCAGCTGCACCAGGCGGGGATCGTGGTCGCCGACGTCGGGTTCCTCATCCCCGGCACCTGCCGCATCTCCATCGGCAACCGGCGGGCGAACGACGCGCTGCTCGCCGCGTTGTCCGCCGCCGTGTGAGCCGGATCAGGAGCCGACGGTCTCATCCAACTGAAGGGGTTTGTTCGCCCCTTCCTTGAACTCGACGACCACGAACGACAGGACGTCGTCACCGATGTTCTTCAGGTCATGGAGGTGGTATTGCCCGCTGGAGAAACTGAAATGCTGGGTCTGCCCGCGAACGTACGCTATTTCGCGGCTGCTGCCGTCACTCGCGTGCTGGCGGGCCTTGCCATGGGTGAGAGCGGTCCACGAGTAATCAAGTACGTGCCGGTGAACGGGAATACGCTCCCCGGGCTGGAGTCGAACCTCCCAGACACGCACCGATTCGGTCTCTTTCATCAGCGACTGACTGATGCATCCGTTATGGGTGTTGTTCTCGAATTCCTTGTGCAGCGGAGGGCTCCAGCGGTCGAATCCTTCGGCGACGACCGTGCTGGTCAGCGGAGAGTCAGTGGATGAATTGCTGCCCACGAAGCGGTTCCTTTCGGCCTTCGGTGTACGTCGGTGGCACCCTAACTGAAATGTATGCGAGCCAAGTAGCTTTTCCTGTAGCGCAATTGACCCAATGAGGAGGATGAACGCCTGTGATCGTGCTCGGTTACAACGGATTCACCAGGGGTGCGGAGCTTTTCGGGCGTCTCTACGGGGCGACCGGTGTCGGCCGTAATCTTCTGGTGGGGCATGACGCCGCGGCGGCCCTGTCCATCGACGGCGAGGTGGTCGCCGCCGTCGAGGAGGAACAGCTGAGCCGGGTCAAGAAGACCTCCGATTTTCCGGCGAACGCGATCACGTGGTGCCTGGAATCGGCCGGCGTCGAACTCGACCAGGTCGACGTCTTCGCTTTCCCCTGGCGCTTTTCGCCGACCGTGGCCGAGGAGATGATCGCGCAGATATCCGGCGCTGCCGACCTGTCGGCCGCGGCGAAGTTCGACGCCCTGCGGCGCACGGGCGAGCTCTACACCGACATGCTCAGCCGCGAGGCGGTGTACGGCGACTTCGTCCAGCGCACCGGGCATGCGCTGGACCCCAACAAGCTCGTCCTGGTCCCCCATCACCTGGCCCATCTCATGTGCGGCGCCTATCTGGCGGGCGGCGGTGACGCGGCCTTCCTGGTGAGCGACGGCAGGGCCGAGACCCTCTCCTCCGTCGCGGGCGAACTGCGCGACGGCGTGGTCCGCGTCTTCGACGAGAGCACCGTCGACATGGCGAGCTCACTCGGGGTGACCTACGGAAGGATCACCCGCTATCTGGGGTTCGTGCCCAACAACGACGAGTACAAGGTGATGGGGCTGGCCGCCTACGGCCCTCCGCCGCAGCACAACCCCCTGCTCGAACATGTCGTGCGGCTGCACGAGAACGGCTCGTACACCCTGTCCGTCCCCAGCGACATCGGCGCCTACTACGCGCTGTTCGACGACCTGTTCGGCGGAGACAGCGGGAAGCGCGAGGAGTTCGACTTCCGGGTCAAGGTGGCCGGTCTCGCCCAGCACTTGGTCGAGGCCGTCACCGCGCATCAACTGCGGGCGCTGAGCGCCGCGTCAAGCCTGGACACGCTGCTCTTCGAGGGCGGCCTGGCGCTCAACTGCGTGGCCAACACGAAGATGCTGGAGCGCTCCACGTTCGCCGACATGGAGGTCAGCTTCGGCGCCAGCGACCCGGGTGTCGCCATCGGCGCCGCCGTGTACACCGCCGGTCTCCGGAACCGGCCGGCGGACGCGGTCACCACCCCGTACCTGGGTCCCTCGTACGACGAGCGGCAGATCCTCGACGTGCTGGACCAGTACGCGGACCGCGTCGCATGGCAGGAGGAGCCCGACCTGCCTTCGGTCGTCGAGCGGACGGCGGAGCTGCTGGCGGGCAAGAACGTCGTGGGCTGGTTCCAGGGCCGCGCCGAGTTCGGACCGCGCGCGCTGGGGAACCGCAGCATCCTGGCCAACCCGGCCTTCCCCGACATCAAGGACATCATCAATCTCCGGGTGAAACACCGGGAGCCCTTCCGCCCGTTCGCGCCCGTCGTCATCGCATCCGAGGCGCCCCGCGTCTTCGAGATGGGCAAGAAGACCTCGTCCCCGTACATGACGTTCGTCTTCCCGGTGCGGGAGGAGTATCAGGAGCGGATCCCCGGTGCCTGTCACGTGGACGGCACGGCGCGGGTCCAGACGGTCGACGAGCGGCAGAATCCCGCGCTCACCGCGCTGTTGCGTGCCTTCACGGCGCGCACGGACGTGCCCTGCCTCCTCAACACCTCCTTCAACGTGGCCGGTGAGCCCATCGTCTGCTCGCCGCGGGACGCCCTGGAGTGCTTTCTCGCCACCGAGATCGACTGCCTGGTCATCGACCGGTTCGTGGTCACCAAGAAGGGCGCCTGAGCCACGGGAAACCACGGGCACGGGCAGAAAGAACCACGGAAACGAAGGACGCGTACAACCCTTGTGCCCCATCCGGTGTCGAACAGGGCGCCGGACAAGGAACGGGCCCTTTCCGGACACCCTCGCGCCTGCCCGGCCACCTTCCTGCACAGGAGCCGCTCGTGCGCAAGAACCGTTCGGCCGCCCTCGCCGCGGCCTCGTTCCTCCTTCTCACCGGGGCATGCATCGCCGCAGCCCCGTCCGCTGTCGCCGGCACCCCTGGGGGTACGCACGCAAACGACCGCAACAGTGACTTCAACGGCGACGGATATGAGGACGTGCTGGTCGGAGCCCCCGGGGCAACGGTCAGCGGCCAGAAGGGCGCCGGTCTCGTCACCGCCCAGTACGGCTCGTCCAGAGGCATAGGCACCACCTCCGTCGCCCGGTTCAGCCAGTCGACGGCCGGCGTCGCCGGAGCCGCCGAGGCGGGTGACGGCTTCGGGAAGGCCGTCGCCACCGGCGACCTGGACGGGGACGGCTTCGACGACGCGATCGTCGGCATCCCCGGCGAGGACATCGGCGACACCGCCGACGCCGGTGGTGTCGCGATCCTGTGGGGCTCGAAGCAGGGCCTCAGCGGGGCGGCCAGCGACTGGCTGGAGACCCAGGAGCCCACCAAGGGCGAGCAGTTCGGCCTGAGTCTGGCCGCGGCGCACCTGACCGGCGAGACACCGGGCGACGTGCTCGCCGTACTGGACCGCGACGACCTGGAGCTCTTCGCGTACGACGCCGCACCGCAGGCCGACGGGCAGGCCCCGCTGCGTCGGCAGGCGACCGAACGCCTCTCGGCGGCTGCCGAGGAGCGCGACATCCAGCCGAAGTCGCTCACCACCGGTGACTACGACGACAACGGCTTCGCGGATCTCGTCGTGTCCGGCGTGACCGTGGGCGACGAGCCGGGGCACGGCTGGTCCGCGTTCTTCTCGGGCAACGCCGACGGCCTCAAGTACGAGCACGATCTGCGGGGCGGTCCCGTGGCCGCGTCCGGCGACATCAACAACGACGGCTACGACGACCTGGTGACCGGCGAGCCCAACTCCCCCGACGACGGGGGCGAAACACTCACCGGCGGCCTGGTGGGCGTCCGCTACGGCGACGCGGACGGCCTCAAGGACGAGGCCAAGTGGTGGACGCAGGACAGCGTGGACGTGCCCGGCACCGCCGAGCGCGGTGACGGCTGGGGCGCCGATCTGTCCGTGGCCGACACGAACGGCGACGGGTACGCGGACGTCGCGATCGGCGCACCCGGCGAGGACATCGGCACGGTCGCGGACGCCGGAGCGGCCTGGGTGCTGCGCGGCTCGAACGCCGGCCTGACGGGGGTGGGCGCCAAGTCCTGGGACCAGAACTCGGCGGACATCCCCGGCGCGGCCGAGAAGGGCGACAAGTGGGGCGCGCAGGTGCGCCTGACGGACCCGAACCGCGACGGGCGCTTCGGTCTGCTGGCCGCCGCACCCGGCGAGAACGCGGGCGACGGAGTCGTGTGGGTCCTGTCCGCGGGGACGGGCGGCATCACCGCCGCGGGGTCCTGGACGTACGGGGCTGACTCGCTGGGCGCGCCGGGCACGGGCGCGGCGTTCGGCGCGGCGATCGACGAGTAGGAACCGGTGGGCCCGCGCCGGGCCCACCGGCAGGCCATCCACCCGAACGCGGTCGTGAGCGGCCTACGTATGATCGCGGCCATGTGCTCACGACTGCGTTCGGAGGCAGAACAGGCATGACAGAGAGCCGAGTTGTCATCGTCACGGGCGGCGGAACCGGCATCGGCGCCGCCACGGCCCGGCAGCTTCGTGCCGCCGGGCACAGCGTCGTCGTTTCCGGGCGGCGCCCCGAGCCGCTGCGCCGGGTCGCCGAGGAGACCGGAGCGCTGGCCCACCCCGCCGACGCGGGCGACCCCGCGGAGATCGCGGGCCTCGTCGATGCGGCCACACAGGCCTACGGCCGCATCGACGGGCTGGTGCTCAACGCCGGGGTCGGGCGCAGCGGTGCGGTCGGCGACCTCTCCGACGAGGACTGGGACGCGGTGCTGCGCACCAACCTCACCGGGCCCTTCCTCCTGCTGCGTGCCGCGCTTCCCCACCTCCTGGAAGCACGCGGCTCGGTGGTCGCCGTCGCCTCGGTCGCCGCGCTGCGCAACGG
>NZ_JBHUZJ010000086.1:0-38921 GCF_042667685.1 Streptomyces sp. NPDC057302
CCGGCGGCAGCCGCTCTTTCTTCGAAGCCCTGGCTCAGCCGGAGCCGTGACTGCGGATCAGAGCCGGTGCTGCGCGCCCCGGCGGCGCAGGTACCACGCGCCACCGCCGCCCGCGGCCAGGAGCACGAGGGCCCCGCCCGCGGCGAGGGTGTACGTGCCGTAGTCCTCGCTGCCGCCCCCGAGACCGCCCCGGACGCCGCGCGCGGGCGCCGTGGTGGACGAGGTGGTCGCCGTGGCCCCGACGGTGACCGTCTGGGAACCGGCCGCCGAACCGTCCTCGCAGACCACCGCCACCGTATGGACGCCGGTGGTGACGTTCTGCCAGGTGGCGCTGCCGTTCGTCAGTTCCGCTTGCCTACCTTGGGCGAAGCTGGCCTGGCCGTTGCTCATCAGCGAGGCGTCACCGCCGTTGGTGCAGGCGGCCGTGGTGACCGTGACCGTCGATCCCGTGGCGGTCACCGTGATCCCTCCGGCGGCGGACGCCGACGGAGCGGTCAGTGCCAGCGGAAGTGCAGCGGCGGCGGCGATGGTCAGGCCGGCGCGGACGAATATCCGAGTAGTACGCATGAGTCTGCCCTCCGGTGACACGGGAGGCGGTACATCCCATGCGCCGCCGAGGGTAGGGGAGCGCCCGTGCTACCTGACGGCGAGCCAACGCGCCCTTCGCCCGGGCCGCATGCGGACAGCCACCGGGCAGGTGACGGAATCCTTCGTACGGCCGACAGCTGACCCGGCGTCATGGGTGTCCTCGGCCTCGTGGGCGCCTCGGGCGTCAGCCGGTGGTGACCGTCCGTTCGGCGGAGTAGCCGCCCCAGGTCCCGTCGGGGAGCTTGGCCCTGAGCTTCACGCGGTGGGTGTCCCCCGGTTCCTTGCCCACGTAGAAGCTGTGGGTGGCCTTCTTCCGGGGCGCCGTCCCGCCGAACACCAGCGAGGTGGCGGTCTTGCCGTCGAGGTGGATCTGATACTCCGCCACCGCGCCGCCGGTGTGCGGCGGCGTCCAGGCCAGGTCGATGTAGTACGCCCCGTCGGCGTGGCGGGTCTTCGCGCGGAAGTCCGTCGGCGCGGTGCCCCGGCCGTCGTCCTGGCCCGCCGCGGTGGTCAGGCGGACGGTGCGGCTCGCGGGCGAAGCGTTGTCGGCGGCGTCGAGGGCCTTGACGGTGAAGCGGTAGTCCGTGCCGGGACGCAACCCCGTGAGGAGGGTCTCGCGCTCGCTCCCGGCCACGCTGTGGATCTTCGACGTGCCTTGGTAGATCTCGTACGAGGCGATGCCCTGGTCGTCCTTCGACGCGCCCCAGGACAGTTTCACCGCCCGGCTGCCCTCGACGGTGCCGCGTGCGGAGCCCGGACGGGACGGCGGCTCGCGGTCCGCGGTGGCCGCGGCGGGCGTGGTCACCGTCAGCTTTCTGCCGGCGGGGCCGACGTTCCCCTCGGCGTCGCGGGCGCGGACGGTGAAGGTGTAGGTCGTGGACGGCTTCAGGCCGACGACGTCCACCATGTGTGTGCGGCTCGGCACGCGCTTGACCCTGGTGGCGCCCCGGTACACGTCGTAGCCGGTGACCCCGGTGTCGTCCGTGGCCTGGTTCCACATGACGTGGGCGGTGGTGGCGCTGCCCGCCTGGACGGTGACGCCCCGGGGGGCGGCCGGGGGCTGCACGTCCTTCGCGTCCTGGTCGCTGCCCCAGGTGCAGGCGGTGAGGGTGGCGGCGGTGACGGCCAGGAGGGCAACTGGGTGGGGGGTCCGTCGCACGGTCGTGCCTTCCGTTCGGGCGGCATTGGTCCGGACCTATTTGACACAGGTGTCGGGTGCACATCAAGAGGGTGTGCGTGCGCTGTCCGGGCCCTGAGCGGCGGCCGAGGTGTAGGAGCCGGGACAGATTGGGATGTCTGGTCACGTGCTTCAGGCCGGGCGGCCGCCACTCGCTCGACCAGCCGTCACCTGTCCGACCGGCCGTCCTCGTCCGACCCGCCGTCAGTTTCCGTCTAGGGAAGGTCCTTTCTCGTGCGCACCAGAATCACGACGCTCGCCGTCGCCGCCGGAGCCGCCCTGCTCTCGCCCGCGTCACTGCCCGCCGCGGCCTATCCGCAGCAGAGCGAGCCGAGCAGCAACTCGGCCCAGAGCAGTGCGAGTTCAGCCGATCCGGCCACCCAGGAGGGAACCGTCTCCGCCGCCGCGCTCCTCGCCGCCGCCGACACCTGTCAACAGGTCTCGCGCGGCAAGTACCGTACGGACGACGGCGCCCGCGCGGACATCCCCGTCTGCGGGAAGCGGGGAGCGGTGTTCTGGAAGGCCGACATGGACATCGACTGCGACGGCCGGCCGAGCAAGGCCTGCAACCGGCGCACGGACCCGCTGTTCCAGCCCGCCACCGCGTTCCAGGAAACCAACGGCCGCCAGCTGAGCTCGGAGCGCCTGCCGTACGTCGTCGTGCCGGGCGCGAGCAACCGCTGGAACCACGCGAAGCACGGCATCACGGGCGGCTCGGTGGCCGCCGTGATCCACCAGGGCAAGGTCCTGTACGCGGTCGTCGGCGACACAGGACCCACCGACCTCATCGGCGAGGCGTCCTACGCGGCGGCGAAGTCGCTCGGCATCCGCCCCGACCCCAGGTCGGGCGGCACCGACGCGGAGGTCACCTACATCCTCTTCAAGGGGCCCAAGGCGTCGCCCATCGAGAACCACCGGGCCGCGGTCACCCGAGGTGACGCGCTGGCCCGGCAGTTCCTGCGCCAGAACTGACCGCTTGGCCTCACACCTTCCGGTAGGAGTACGCCTCCGCCGCCGCGGCCTCTACCGCGGCGGCGTCGGCGCCCGCCGACGCCGCCACCATCGCCGCGACCGCGCCCTCCACGAACGGGGCGTCCACCAGACGGGCGCCGTCCGGGAGCTCGTCGCCCTCGGCGAGCAGCGCCTTCACGGTGAGGACCGCGCTGCCCAGGTCGGTGAGGATGGCGATGCCCGCGCCGCGGTCCACCTTCGCCGCGGCCTGGGCGATCAGGTCCGAGCTCGTACCGAAGCCGCCGTCCTCGGTGCCGCCCGCGGCGGCCACCGGCGCGGTCTCGCCGCCGCCCGCGAGCCCGGTGGCCAGCGCGGCGACCGATTCGGCGACGGGGCCGCTGTGCGAGACGAGGACGATGCCGACCAGCTTGTCGTCACTCACGACCGGCCTCCGCGGTCTGCGCGAGCGCGTCGAAGAGCAGCGCGGATGAGGTGGCCCCCGGATCCTGGTGCCCGATGCTGCGCTCACCCAGATAACTGGCCCGCCCCTTGCGCGCCTGGAGGGGCGTCGTGGCGAGGGCGCCTTCGTTCGCGGCGTCGCGCGCCGCGTCGAACGACTCCGTGAGCGCGTCGACCGCGGGGACGAGGGCGTCCAGCATCGTCTTGTCTCCGGGCACGGCGCCACCGAGCGCGCCGACCGCGTCGACGCCGGTGCGCAGCGCGTCGGCGAACTCCTGCCGGCCGACCTCGGAGGCGTCGCCGAGGGCCTTGCCGGTCCGTCGGAGCAACGTTCCATAAAGCGGCCCCGACGCACCCCCCACGGTAGAGATCAACTGCCGCCCGGCCAGGGTGAGTACGGCTCCCGGAGTGGTGGGCGCCTCCTTCTCCAGCGTGGCCGACACGGCGGCGAACCCGCGCTGCAGATTGCTGCCGTGGTCGGCGTCACCGATCGGCGAGTCCAGCTCGGTGAGCCGCTGCGCCTCCCGGTCGACGAGGGCGGCGGCCGAGGTCAGCCACTGACGGAAGAATGCGGCATCGAGCACGGAAACTCCTTGCGCGGTAGAGCGGTAGAACGGTCGGGGTCGAGATTCCACGTGGTGTACGTGGTGTGCGTGGTGACGGCCGAGGGGTCAGACACCCCAGCGGAGCCCGGCGGTACGCACCGGCGCGTTCCAGAGCCGCAGCAGCTCCTCGTCGACCTGGCACAGGGTCACGGAGGCCCCGGCCATGTCCAGCGAGGTCACGTAGTTGCCGACCAGTGTGTGCGCCACGACGACGTCACGTTCGGCGAGGACACGCTGGACCTCGGCATTGAAGCCGTACAGCTCGAGCAGGGGAGTGGCCCCCATGCCGTTGACGAGCACGAGCACCGGATTACGCGGACGGAGATCCTCCAGTACGACGTCCACGGCGTAGTCCGCGATCTCGCTGGACGTCATCATCGACCGCCGCTCACGGCCGGGCTCGCCATGGATTCCGACGCCCAACTCCAGCTCACCGGTGGGCAGATCGAAGGTGGGGCTGCCCTTGGCGGGCGTGGAGCAGGCGGTGAGCGCGACCCCGAAACTCCGCGCGTTCTCGTTCACCTGCCGCGCGATCGCCTCGACCCGCTCCAACGGCATGCCCTCGTCGGCCGCCGCCCCGGCGATCTTCTCCACGTAGAGCGTCGCACCGGTGCCGCGCCGCCCGGCCGTGTACAGACTGTCGGTGACGGCCACGTCGTCGTTGACGAGCACCTTGGCGACCTGGATGCCCTCGTCCTCGGCGAGCTCGGCGGCCATGTCGAAGTTCAGGACGTCACCCGTGTAGTTCTTCACGACGAACAGCACGCCCGCCCCGCTGTCGACGGCGGCCGCCGCCCGCACCATCTGATCGGGCACGGGCGAGGTGAACACCTCGCCGGGACAGGCGGCCGACAGCATCCCCGGCCCCACGAAACCGCCGTGCAGCGGTTCGTGCCCCGACCCTCCGCCGGAGACGAGGGCGACCTTTCCGGCGACGGGAGCGTCCTTGCGCACGATCACGCGATTCTCCACGTCGATCGTCAGATCGGGATGCGCGGCAGCCATCCCCCGCAGCGCGTCCGCGACGACCGTCTCCGCCACGTTGATCAACATCTTCATGGGTACCTCCTGGTGGGGTAGGCAGTTAAGCCTCTGGGCTGGGTCTTTGCGGGTCAAGTCGGCTGCCGTCGAGATCTGTGGAACTGAGGCCAGTATCCAGGGAACGGCGCCACTGGAGGGGTGTGGCGCCGTACGTCCGGCGGATCTGGCGGAGGCGGCCCCCACGGGCGACAGCGGCGTCCGTACGAGTTCTCGGCGCGCACGGTATGGAACCTTGCCCCCGGCCCTGCCACGATTTGCCTCACCTGAGTCGGTCGCCGAGACGGACAGCGGCGCCGACACGGACACCGAGACCGATACCGGCTGCTGACGGGAGTGCTCTCATGGGCAACTTCATCACGACGCACGACGGAACGGGCATCTTCTACAAGGACTGGGGCGCCGGCAGGCCGGTGGTGTTCAGCCACGGCTGGCCGTTGAACGCCGACGCCTGGGACGACCAACTGCACCTGGTCGCCTCGCACGGCTACCGCGCGATCGCGCACGACCGGCGCGGCCACGGCCGCTCCGACCAGCCGTGGAACGGCAACGACATGGACACCTACGCCGACGACCTCGCCCAGCTGATCGAGAGCCTCGACCTGCGCGACGCCGTGCTGGTCGGGCACTCGACCGGCGGCGGTGAGGTAACCCGCTACATCGGCCGCCACGGCACCTCCCGCGTAGCCAAGGCCGTCCTGCTGGGCGCGGTGCCGCCTCTCATGCTCAAGACCGACACCAATCCGCAGGGCCTGCCGATCGCGGCGTTCGACGCCATCCGTTCGGGCGTGTCGCAGGACCGTTCGCAGTTCTACGCGGAACTGAGCCTGCCGTTCTACGGGTTCAACCGGCCCGGCGCGAAGGTCTCGCAGGGAGTGTCGGACGCGTTCTGGCTGCAGAGCATGCAGGTCGGGCTCAAGGGCGCCCTCGACTGCGTCCGCGCGTTCTCCGAGACCGACTTCACCGACGATTTGGGGCGCTTCGACGTCCCCACCTTCATCGCGCACGGCGACGACGACCAGATCGTGCCGATCGTGGCCGCGGGCCTGGAGTCCGCCAAGCTCGTCAAGGACGCGAGGCTGAAGGTCTATCCGGGCGCTCCGCACGGTCTCGTGGGCGCGTACAAGGACGAGTTCAACGCCGATCTGCTGGCGTTCCTGGCCTCCTGATCCCTCCCCGGAAGCCGCCACCCAGTTCATCAAGTCGGTCCACCCCACGGCCCGTTGAAGGAGCGAACACTCATGAAACCGGACACCGTCGTCCTCATCCACGGCTTCTGGGTGACACCCCGCAGCTGGGAACACTGGATCACCCGCTACCAGTCCCAGGGGTACCGGGTGCTGGCCCCGGCCTACCCCGGTTTCGAGGTGGAGGTGGAGGCGCTCAACGCCGACCCCACCCCGATCGAGGAACTCACCGTTCCCTCGGTCATCTCGTCCCTGGAGAAGCTGATCGGCGGCCTCGGCACGCAGCCGGTCATCATGGGCCACTCCGCCGGCGGAGTGTTCACCCAGATCCTGCTCGACCACGGATACGGCTGCGCCGGAGTGGCCATCAACTCCGCGCCCACCGAAGGGGTGGTGACGGTCCCGCTGTCGCAGCTGAAGGCGTCGTTCCCGGTGCTGAAGAACCCGGCCAACCGGCACAAGGCCGTCGGGTTCACCTACGACCAGTGGCGCTACGCCTTCACCAACACCTTCCCCGAGGACGAGTCCCGCGCCCTGTACGAGCGCTATCACATACCCGCGTCCGGCCAGGTCTTCTGGGGCAGTGCGCTGGCCAACATCCACCCCGGCCACGCCGACTCGTACGTGAACTACCGCAACGACGACCGGGCTCCGCTGCTGTTCGTCTCGGGTGAGAACGACCACCTGATGCCGCCGAAGCTCCAGCAGTCCAACGCCAAGCACTACAAGTCGAACACCGTCACCGAGGTCGTCGAGTACCCGGGGCGCTCCCATCTGATGCCCGCCCAGGCCGGTTGGGAGGAGATCGCCGACCACGCATTGGCCTGGGCCCTCGAACACACCTGACTCAGTGCTTCGGCTCGCGGGCGAGGGCGGCCCGGACGAGCGCCGCGGCCGCCACGCCCGGCTTCGCGTCGCCCGCGAGCCGCAACAGCTCGGACGTGCCGCGGGGCAGACCGAGGCGCTCGGCTCCCCGCAGCACCTTGGCGTCGAAGCAGGGTGCGTACTCGGTCCATACGTCCTGCACCTCGCGCAGGAAGATGCCCGCGCCGGTGGGCCCGATGCCCGGCACCTGACGCAGCAGCCGTTTCAGGGCCGCCTCGTCGCCGTCGGCCCTTTCACGCATCCGGCGCACGTCACCGCCCCACTCGTCGAGCACAAGGCGGGCGCCGTCGCCGAGCTGCGTCGCGGTCCGTTCGTCGTAGCGGCGGTAGCCCCCACGGCCCAGGGCGTCCACCCGCCGCTGCCAGGAAGCATCGGCCATCTGTCGCGGGCCGCGCATCCCGGCGTCGTACAGCGCACGGGTGCTCGCCACCGCGACGGATGCCCGGATCCGGGCGCTGAGCAGGCAGGACAGCACGAGCGTGCGGTAGAGCGGCCGGGGCGTGTCGGTCAGCCGGATGCCCGCCTCCGCCGCGTACGTCTGCCCCGAAGTCCTGAGGAGTTCCCGCATCACGGCCTGCCGGCCGGTCATCCCGGGTGGCCGGGTTCGAAGTCGGTGACGTCGCTCAGGCGCAGCAGCTTCTCGTACGGCGGCGGGTCGGCGCCCGCCTCCACCGGAGTGAGGTGGAAGCCCACGTGATCTCCCCAGTCGGCCTGCCGCTCGATTCTGCCGACCCACCAGGCGCAGGAGTCCGTGAGCACGGGGGTCCCGCCCGTGCGCGGCTCCCACCGGACGTCGGCGAACTTGTCGACACGCCGGCCGCACTCACCACCGAACAGCCGCGCCACGTCGTGCTGATCGTGCCTGAGCAGATGCACGCCGAGGAACGCGGCGTCCCGGGCCACCCGATACGTGTGGTTCGCCCGGGACAGCCACACCACGAAGCGCGGCGGATCCATCGCACACTGCGAGGCGAAGCCGACCAGGCAGCCCGCAGGCGCACCGTCGGCAGCCGCCGTCACCACCTGCATCGGGTAGTCGAGGCGGTCGGTGAACCCGTCGACAGCAACCAAAGCGACAGCCTTTCCTGGGCGGGCCGGGCAATCCAGGTACCCACGGCAGTGGGGCGCACCCAAGTACTTGGGTGCGCCCCACTGCGCATACGCGGTCCCGCGTCAGATCAGGTCGTCGTCCATGTCCTGACGACGCTGCGCGCGCTCCTCGCCCGGCGCGCGCTCCTGCTGGCGGCGCTCGGCGGCCTGGTCACGCTCCTGCGGCTTCGGCTGGCCCGGCTGACCGGGGTTCTGACGGGACCGGTTGGGAGGCTGCTTTCCCTTGCCCATGAGTTTCACTCCTAGTGAGGGCGAATTGGTTTTCTCATCGTGGCACGTGCGATTACCCACCGCATATCAGACGATTGCGGTGCGTGATAGTCCCTGGTGGGTGGGTGTGGGATGGTGAAGCCGAGTACGTCACCCGAGGCCGGAGGTACCGATGGACAGCGGCGAAGGTGCGCAGGGGCTGCGCTGCCTGGTGACCGGGGCGACCGGTTACATCGGAGGGCGCCTCGTGCCCGAACTGCTCGACGCGGGGCACCAGGTGCGCTGCCTGGCCCGCTCGCCCGAGAAGCTGCGCGACTACCCCTGGGCCGGGCGGGCCGACGTGGTGCGGGGCGACGCGTCCGACGCCGAGTCGGTCGGGGCGGCCATGCGGGACATCGACGTCGCGTACTACCTCATCCACGCGCTCGGCACCGGCTCCGGCTTCGAGAAGAAGGACCGTGAGACGGCCCGCATCTTCGCCGAGCAGGCCCGCGCCGCGGGCGTGCGCCGCATCGTCTACCTGGGCGGGCTGACCCCCGAAGGCATCCCGGAAGAGAATCTCTCGCCCCATCTGCGGTCACGGGCCGAAGTGGGCCGGATCCTCCTGGAGTCGGGCGTGCCGACCACCATGCTCCGCGCCGCCGTGATCATCGGTTCCGGCTCCGCGTCCTTCGAGATGCTGCGCTACCTCACCGAACGGCTGCCGGTCATGGTCACGCCCAGCTGGGTGCGCACCCGGATCCAGCCCATCGCCGTACGCGACGTCCTGCGCTACCTCGTGGGCAGCGCCACCATGCCCGACGACGTCAGCCGCGGCTTCGACATCGGCGGCCCCGACGTCGTCACCTACCGCGAGATGATGCGCCGTTACGCGTCCGTGGCGAAGCTGCCCCACCGCCTGATCCTGCCGGTCCCCATGCTCAGCCCGGGTCTCTCCAGCCACTGGGTCGGCCTGATCACCCCCGTACCGGCCTCGATCGCCCGCCCCCTCGCGGAATCGCTGCGCTACGAAGTCGTCTGCCACGAGCGCGACATCGCCCGGTACGTCCCCGACGCGCCCGGCATCCCGATCAGCTTCGACACGGCGCTCGCGCTGGCCCTCAAACGGGTCAAGGACGCCCAGGTCAGCACCCGTTGGTCGTCCGCTTCGGTACCCGGCGCCCCCAGCGACCCGCTGCCCACCGACCCCGACTGGTCGGGCGGCAGCCTCTACACCGACTGCCGGGAACAGGCCGTCGACGCATCCCCGGAGGCCCTGTGGCGCGTCGTGGAAGGCGTGGGGGGCGACAACGGCTGGTACTCCTTCCCGCTGGCCTGGGCGGTGCGCGGCTGGCTCGACCGGCTCGTCGGCGGGGTCGGGCTGCGCCGGGGCCGCCGTGACGCCCAGCGGCTGCGGGTGGGGGACCCGCTGGACTTCTGGCGGGTCGAGGAGATCGAACCGGGCCGGCTGCTGCGGCTGCGGGCCGAGATGCGGCTGCCGGGCCTCGCCTGGCTGGAGATGTACGCGGAACAGGACGACAAGGGCCGCACGCGCTACCGGCAGCGGGCGCTCTTCCATCCGCACGGACTGCTGGGGCACGCGTACTGGTGGAGTGTCTCGCCGTTCCACGCGCTCGTCTTCGGCGGCATGGCACGCAACATCACGCGTACGGCCGAACAGCGCACCGCCGGGACCACGGAGAAAACGTGACCCAGGGGCAATCCGGCGCCGCACCGGCTCCGAATCACCTCTGAAGGCGACCAGCGTCCAGGAGGATCACCGGGTGAACGAAGTAGTGCACATCAGCGGAGCCCCCTCCGCCGGCCCCGATCTGCCCGAACTGCTGAGCCGGGTGGCCCGCGGCGGCGACCAGCAGGCCTTCGCCTCGCTGTACGACGCCGTCTGCTCGCCCGTCCTGGGGCTCGTGCGCACGGTGCTGCGCGACCCGGCCCAGTCCGAGGAGGTCGCCCAGGAGGTGCTGGTGGAGGTGTGGCGTACCGCCGCCCGCTACCGGCCGGAACGGGGGAGTGTCATGAACTGGGTCCTTACGATGGCCCACCGCAGAGCGGTGGACCGCGTGCGGTCCGTACAGGCCTCGGCCGAGCGCGACCACAAGGCGGCGCTGCTCGAACGCACACCCGCCTTCGACGAGGTGAGCGAGCAGGTGGAGAACCGCCTGGAGCGCGAGCAGGTGCGCCGCTGTCTGCGCACCCTGACCGAACTCCAGCGGCAGTCGGTGACCCTGGCCTACTACCGGGGACTGACCTACCGGGAGGTCGGCGAGCTCCTGTCCGTGCCCCTGGGGACGGTCAAGACCCGGCTGCGCGACGGTCTGATCCGGCTGCGCGACTGCCTGGGGGTGAGCGCATGAGCGCCGCCGATCTGCACACGCTGACGGGTGCGTACGTTCTGCACGCCCTCTCGGACGAGGAGCGCGCGGAGTTCGAGCGGCACCTGGAGGTGTGCGAGGCCTGCGCCCAGGAGGTGAGCGAACTGGCCGCGACGGCGGGCCGACTCGCCCGCGCCGTGTCGGTCGCCCCTCCGGCGCACATGAAGACCGAGGTGCTGCGGCAGATCGCCACGGTCCGCCAGCTGCCCCCGCACATGCCCACGCAGACCAGGGCCTCGGGCGGCAACGGCCGCGGACACCGGCTGTCCCGCTTCGCCCTCGCCGCGTGCCTGGCCCTCGCCGCGGGTTTCGGCGGGATCGCCGTATGGCAGAACCAACGGGCCGACGAGGCGAGCGAGCAGGCGCAGCAGGCGCAGCGCCAGTCCGAGCAGCTGGCCCAGGTGCTCGCCGCGCCGGACGCCAAGGCCTCCACCGGCCGGCTCTCGGACGGTGCGACCGGCACGGTCGTGGTGGCCAAGAGCCTCAACCAAGCCGCCTTCGTGGCCGCGAAGATGCCCGAGCCGCCCTCGGGCAAGGTGTATCAACTGTGGTTCAACGACGACGGGACGATGCGCTCGGCCGGTCTGATGGATCCGGGCCGCAGCACCGAAGCGGTGCTGCTCGACGGTCCGGTGGACCAGGCATCGGGCATCGGCATCACCGTTGAACCCGCCGGTGGCTCCAAGGAGCCGACGACCGATCCGGTGGCCCTGATGAACTTCCCCTCGGCATGAGGCACGAGGAGCCGCAGAGAATGACTGTCTTGAGGAGCCGCAGAAAGTGACCGTCTCGATCGTCCTCTTCACCTCCGATCTGCGGCTGCACGACAACCCGGCGCTGCGGGCCGCACTGCACGACGCGGACCGGATCGTCCCCCTGTTCGTGTACGACGACGGGGTGCGGGCCACGGGCTTCGCCGTCCCGAACCGAAGTGCCTTCCTCGCCGACTGCCTGACGGACCTGGACGCGGGGCTGCGCAAGCGCGGCGGCCGTCTCGTGGTCCGCAGCGGCGATGTCGTCGACCAGGTCCACCGGGTGGCCACGGAGACCGGCGCGACGCGGGTGCACGTCGCGGCCGGAGTGAGCCGGTACGCGACGCGGCGCGAGGAGCGGCTGCGGGCCGCCCTCGGCGACACCGATTGCCGCCTCGTCGTGCACGACGCGGTGGTCACGGCGGTGACGCCGGGGGAGCTGCTCCCTTCGGGCAAGGACCACTACGCCGTGTTCACCCCGTACTTCCGGCGCTGGACGTCGGCGGGCGTACGGGACGTCCTGGCCGCCCCGCGCACGGTGCGGGTGGGCGACGTGACGTCGGAGCGGGTGCGGCCGCGCAAGGAGATCGACGACGTCTCGCCGGGTCTGGACACCGGCGGCGAGGACGCCGGGCGCAAGCGGCTGCGGTCCTGGCTCTCCGGGGGCGTCGCGGACTACGAGGACGGCCAGGACGACATCGCGCACGACGCCACGTCGCGCCTCTCGCCCCACCTCCACTTCGGCACCCTGTCGGCGGCCGAAGTCATCAACGAGGCGTCCCGTGAGGGCTCGTCGGGGGCCCAGGCGTTCATCCGGCAGCTGGCCTGGCGGGACTTCCACCACCAGGTGCTCGCGGCCCGCCCGGACGCGGCGGCCCACGACTACCGCTCGCGCGGCGACCGGTGGCGCACGAACAAGAAGGAGACCGCCGCCTGGCTCGAGGGACGCACCGGCTACCCCTTCGTGGACGCGGCGATGCGTCAGTTGAGCCATGAGGGCTGGATGCACAACCGGGGACGGATGGTGGTGGCGAGCTTCCTCACCAAGACCCTCTACGTCGACTGGCGCGTGGGCGCCCGGCACTTCCTGAGCCTCCTGGTGGACGGCGACGTCGCCAACAACCAGCTGAACTGGCAGTGGGCCGCGGGCACCGGGACCGACACCCGGCCCAACCGGGTCCTCAACCCCGTGATCCAGGGCAAGCGATTCGACCCGGGCGGCAGCTACGTACGCCGCTGGCTGCCCGAACTCGCCGATGTTCCCGACCGGTACATCCACGAGCCGTGGAAGCTCCGGGACCAGGACGGGGCGGGGGCGTCCGCCGACCGCCTCGACTACCCCGACCCGATCGTCGAGCTGGCCGAGGGCCGCGCCCGCTTCGAGCAGGCCCGCGGCGCCTGACCGGGGTGCCGGAGGGGCGGGTGTGCCCGATCGGGTGAATGTGGAAACCGGACCAATCCCCCGCCCTCTCCGTGACGAATTCCCTATGTGAGCGAAGAACGGAAGACGTGGGGACGGTGCACACGGACGGTGTGCCCGCAGCCCGGGACCCCTGGCCCCGGGACCGCTTCCGACGGCGCGACCGGCCGGAGCGCGGCAGTGGCCCCCGTGCCCTGATTCCGCCTGCTCCCGGCCACCCCATGCAACGACGCAAGGAGAAGACCATGTCCATGTACTCCAGCCGAATCCGCCGTACCGCGGTCGCCGTCGCAGCCACGGCGATGCTGCCGATCGCCCTGACGGCGTGCTCGGACAGCGGCGACAAGGACACCAAGGCCGCGGACTCCACGCCCAGCGCGAAGCAGACCAAGGCCGACGACTCCATGACCGGGGACGAGCCCTTCGGGCCGGCCTGTTCGTCGGTCCCGAAGGACGGCGCCGGCTCCTTCGACGGGATGGCGAAGGACCCGGTCGCCACCGCCGCGTCGAACAACCCGGAGCTGTCCACCCTGGTCACCGCGGTCAAGAAGGCCGGTCTGGTCGACACCCTGAACAACGCGAAGAACGTCACGGTGTTCGCGCCGACCAACGCCGCCTTCGCGAAGATCCCGAAGGCCGACCTGGACAAGGTCCTGAGCGACAAGGCCATGCTGACCAAGATCCTCACGTACCACGTGGTGGGTCAGAAGCTGGAGCCGCAGCAGCTGGAGAAGGGCTCCTTCGAGACGCTGGAGAAGAGCAAGCTCACCACCGCGGGCTCCGGCACGGAGTACAAGGTCAACGACACGTCGAAGGTCGTCTGCGGCAACGTCCCGACGGCCAACGCCACGGTCTACATCGTCGACACCGTCCTGATGCCGAAGAGCTGACCGGCCGCCCCACCCCGAAAGCCTCCGCCGCCCTCCCCGGGGCAGCGGAGGCTTTCGGCGGTCGGCCGGGCGGCCCGACACACCGCCCAGCAGATACCCCTGGGGGTATTGAGGTCCGCCGAAGTGAGAGCCTTGGACCAACGAAAGGACAGCCCCACATGACTTTCCCCGCCGATCTGGCCCCCGCCCAGGCAGCAGCCAGCCTCGACCGCTACACCGTCATCGACGTCCGCACCCCGGGCGAGTACGCATCGGGCCACCTCCCCGGATCGCACAACATCCCCGTGGACCACCTGCACACGGTGCTGCCCGAGCTCAAGGCCGCCGCGGCCCGCGGCGAGCTCCTGATGGTCTGCGCCTCCGGAAACCGCTCCGCCACCGCGTGCACCGAGCTGGCAGGCGCCGACATCCCGGCGGCCACCCTGGCCGGCGGCACCACCGCCTGGGCCGCGCAGGGCCACCCGCTGCAGCCCTCCGAAGGCGCACCGAAGGCCTGGGCGATGGAGCGCCAGGTCCGGTTCGCCGCCGGGTCCCTGGTCGTCCTCGGCCTCGCCGCCGGAACCCGCTACCGGCCCGCACGCCTGCTGGCCGCCGGCATCGGCGCGGGCCTCGTCTTCTCCGCCGTGACCAACACCTGCGGCATGGCGGCTGTCCTGGCCAGGCTTCCCCACAACCGCCCTCGCGCCACCGACCTGCGCACCACGCTGGAAGAGCTTCAGCCGTAGCCGCTTGCGGGGGCCCTTGGGCCAACGGGCCCCTGTCGGCGCGCTCAGTGGATGCGGCGCGCCCGATGCGGCCGGGTCGTGAGGCGTACGTCGGCCTCCAGGACGCGCGGCGCCGCGGCCAGCCGTGCCTCGGCGACCGTGCCCCCGGCGAGCTCGCGCAGCACCGCCTCCGGGGACGCGTCGGGGTCCAGGACCAGCGTGATGCGGGCCCGCAGCCGCCTCGGGCGCCCGAGGAGGCGCACGTGGGCGCGGGCGACACCGTCGACGGCTCGGGCACCTTCGGCCATCGCGGCGGCCAGGGCCGTGGCGGAGAGCGTGACGCCGGGTTGGCCGAGCGGGAGTTCCCGCGGCCGCCCGCTGCGGATCTGGACGGTGGCCCAGCTCAGGAACAGGACGGCGCCGACGGCAAGGGCCGCGATCACGACGGGCTGCCACCAGCCGTGGTCGCGCCAGCGGCCGAGCAGCTCCTGGTCCAGCCACACCCGGTCGGCGCCGATGCGGGGGAAGCCCGACGGCAGCCGGTCGCGCACGGGGGCGGCCGCGGAGGCCAGCGCGGCTCCGGCGGCCAGGAGAACCGCCGCCACGCAGAACAGGGTCGAGCGGTTCGTGCCGCCACGGAGTCGGCTCATCAGGGGGTGCTCCTCTCCACCGGGGCGGGCCCGCGATCCGGCGCGGGCCCAGGTCCGGGCCCGGGTGCCGGACCGGCGGCAGGCGGCGCGGGGGCACGCCAGGCGGCTTCCGTCCGCAGCCGCACGCGCAGCCGCAGCGGTCCGGCGAGGCCGAGCCGGTCGGCCGCGGCCCCGGCGGCCTCGCACGCCGCCCGCCGCGCGTCGTCCGGTTCACCGAAGTCGAGCCCGGCGCGCACCCGTGCCGTGCGGCGGCCGACCCGGACCCGGACGCGGCCGACCCCGGGCACGTCGGTCACCGCGTCCCGCAGGAGCGCCGCGACCGCCCGCCGCTCCAGGACCGCGTGCACGCCCGGCAGCGGTGGCCTCATCGGGAGAGCGCCGCGACGGCCCGGCGTGAGGGCCAAGACCAGCAGCCACACGCCGAGCGCGAACACGGCGAGCGCGGCGAGGACGCCCGGGGCGCCGGCACTGTCCGGGCCGTGCGTGGAGAGCCACTCCATCACCTGGACCCGCCACCGCGCGGGAGCGCGCCCCGCCGCGTGCACGGACACCACGTCGTACAGCAGCACACCGCAGACCGCCGCCGCGACGAGCGCGAACACCGCCACCGGCAGGCGGCGTTGGGACCACGGACGGCGCGCGCGGGCCCCGGCCGCCCCGGCGGCCACGGCGGCGGCGACCGCAGGCTCGAACCGCTCGGCGGACCGCGCCTGGCGGGACAGGCCCCGTACCCGGATCCGCGCGGAGGGCACGGTGAGACCGGTGAGCAGGGCGGTGCGCTCGGCGACGTGCGAGCGAACGCTCTCGCCCGCCTCGTCGAGCACGGCGGGGTAGGGCAGGGTCACGGTGACGGCGACCCGGGCCCGCCGGCCCCGGACGGCCGCCGAACCCCGGCCGGCCTCGACCGCGCCGGGTGCCAGGGCCTCCGTCGCCGCCCGTTCCGCGATGCGGCGCACCGCACGGTCCGCGATGGTCGTCGTACCGCGCTCCGCCGAGGGCGTGGTCATCGGCGCTCCCGGTCGCGCCCGCCGAGGAAGGCACGCAGATCCGTGCCCTCGTCCACGAGGCGCCCCAGGACGAAACCGACCGCGCCGAGCGCGGCGACCAGAAGGAACGCGCCGAAGCCGCCGAACCATCCGGCGAATCCCAGGGCCATGCCCGCCAGCAGACCGACCAGAGCTGTGCTCACCACTCACCTCACACCACAGAGAAGGGACGTCTGACACCACGGAAGGTGACGTGACGGCTGGGCCGCGCGGGGCGGTGCGCTACTCGACGCGCGTCTCGCCGCCGGTGTCCGCGGTGTCGTCGTCGGGCAGGCGGATGTCGTTGACGGCGACGTTCACCTCGACCACCTCGAGGCCGGTGATGCGCTCCACCGCCGAGATGACGTTCTCGCGCACGTCATGGGCGACGTCCGTGATGGGCACGCCGTACTCGACGACGATGTCCAGGTCGATCGCCGTCTGCCGCTCGCCGACCTCGACCTTGACCCCGCGGCCGACGTTGGGGCGGCCGCCGGGAACACGGTCGCGCACGGCGCCGATGGTGCGGGAGAGGCCGCCGCCCATGTCGTACACGCCGGGAATCTCGCGGGCCGCCATTCCGGCGATCTTCACGACCACGACGTCGGCGATCGACGTCTTGCCCCGGGTCGCCGCCGGCTGGCTCGCGCCCGTGGCGCCGGTGACGGTGGTGGCTCCGAGAGCGCTCGTCCTCTGCGTCCCGCCGGAGAGGTCCTTCTCGGTGCCGCCGGATACGGCCGCGTTCGAAGTCAGGTCCTGCGTCGCCATGGTGGCATCTCCTCGTCGTCAGGGATTGCTCGGTTCCTCATCTGCTCCGACCCGGGCGCCGTACGCCCGTTACGCGCCTCCCGCGAATTTCTTCCCCCGGCATGTAGCGTTCCGGGGCCGCGTAACGCGGCGGGCCTTTCGTGTGTCGTACGAGCACGACCGAAGTGAGAGGAGCCGCGTGTGCCGGGCGACCGGGGAGGAACACCCGAGGAAGCGGACGCGTCCTCACGACGTGAGGACGGCCTCCTCGCGGTGCGGGCGGCGGAGGGTGACGAGGAGGCCTTCGAGGCGCTCGTGCACCGCCACGCACCCATGGCGCTGCGCCTTGCCACGCGCCTGCTCGGGAGCCGACCGGAGGCGGAGGACGCCGTGCAGGACTCCTTCGTCAGTGCCTGGCGCAAGCTGCCGGAGTTCCGCAGGGACGCGCAGTTCGGAACGTGGATCTACCGCATCGTCACCAACCGCTGCCTGAACGTGCTGCGCTCGCGGCGGCCGGTCGTCGCTCTGGACGGCCTGCCCGAGCCCTCCGCGCCGGAGCACGCGTTCTCGCCCGCGAGGGCGGCCGAGGGACACGCGGCCGTGGCGGACCTGGCACGGGCGATGGAGGGGCTCTCGCCGGAGCAGCGGGTGTGCTGGGTGCTGCGCGAACTGGACGGCGCGCCCTACGAGTCCATCGCCGAGACGGTCGGCATCAGTCCGGAGGCGGTCCGCGGCCGGGTCTTCAGGGCGCGGCGCTATCTGACGGAGGCGATGGCCGAATGGCGATGAACGGGGAATCCGTACCGGACGACGAGCGGGAGGCGGGCTTCGGAGTGCTGCCTGAGGACGAACTGCTGCCCTGCGGGCGCGAGTTGTCACACGTATGGGAACAGTGGGAGGCGGGCGTGCCCGACCCCCACGCCGACACCTGCCCGCACTGCGCGCAGGCTCTGGACGCCTTGCGGAGCCTCGAGGGAATCGTCACGCAGACGCGTGAGGTGACGCCGCGGGAGCCGGACGCCTCCGCGCTCACCGGCCGTGTCATGGACGTGGTGCGCCTCGAACTGCGGCCGGGCAGGACGCTGCCGCTCGGCGACGAGACCGAGGACGCGTGGATCGTGGAGGCCGCCGCCGCCCGGACGGTCCGGGCCGCGGCCGAGTCGCTGCCGGGCGTGCGCGCGGGCAGCTGCCGCATCGGACCGCTGGACGACGAGGGCTCCCTGGCGCGCGGGCCGCTCAGGGTCCGCGTCGAGGTCCAGGTCCCGCTCACGTGGGACCTGCCCGCGATCGCGGACCGGGTGCGCAACCAGGTGCTCGAAGCCGTGGACGGCGAGCTGGGCATGCGGATCGCGGCCGTCGACGTGACGATCACCGATGTCATCGACGACGACAGCAACGACGGCGACGACAGCGACGACAGCGTGGAAGGACGGCGGCAGTGAGCGATCGAGAAGATTCCCGCACGCTGGCGGACGCCGTCAAGGAGGCGGTCCTCGGCACTCCGGGGGTGGCCTTCCTGCGGCCGGGGCTCGCGGACCTCCTGCGCTCATCGGCCCTGCTGAGACGGGGGCTCCCCAGCACTCCGGCGGGCTCCGCGGGGGTGCAGGTGCGGCGGCAGAAGGACACCGAGGACTGGAGCGTGGAGGTGTACGTCGTGCTTCGCCGGGGACGGCGGGCCCTGGACGTGACACGAGAAGTGCGCTCGGCCGCGGCGGACGCCGTTCGGCGAGTGACCGGGGTTGCGACCGCGCCCGCCGTCACGGTCACGGTCACCGGCCTCGTCTGAGGTCACGCCTGGCAGGGGTCCGAGGCCCAGGACCGTTTCGCCGTGCACGTCGAGCGGCATGCCCGGCGGGTGGTCGGCGAGCAGTCCGGTGTCCTCCGGGGGCTGACATTTATGCTACTGGTGAGTAAGGTCGCGGGTCGAGGATCGGAGTGGTCATGACCCGCACGTTCACAGTGTCCCGAAGCATCCTGGTCGAGGCGTCACCGCAGTCGGTGTACGAGCAGGTCAGCCAGCCCGGCCTGATGGGGCGGTGGAGCCCGGAGAACCTCGGGGCGACCATGCCCGGAGACGGAGCACCCGTCGGCGTCGGCCTGGTGTTCGAGGGGCACAACAAGCGCGGCCCGTTCCGCTGGACCACCCGCTGCACGGTGACCGAGGCCGATCAGGGCCGCCGTTTCGCCTTCCGCGTGCACGCGATCGGCCTCAAGCGTCCCCGGCTGAAGGCCCCGATCGCCACCTGGCAGTACCGCTTCGAGGACAGCGGCGGCGCCACCAAGGTGACCGAGACCTGGACGGACGACAGGCGCTCCTGGCCCACCTTCGTGGCCAACGGCTTCGACCGGCTGGCCACGGGCGGAAAGACCTTCGCGGCCTTCCAGGTCGGCAATATCGACCGGACGCTGAAGAACCTCAAGCGGGAGCTTGAAGCGGCCCGGTGATCGGAGCGATCGGCGTGTCCGCCGAGCGCACCCAGCGCGGCCCCTGGGGCCCGAACACCGCGCGCGGCTCCGGGAAGGCCGCGAGGAGGCCGAGGAAGACGACCGCCGCGACGGCCGCTCCCAGCGGGAGGCTGATGTCGGCGCCGTCCGCGAGGTCGCCGAGCGGCCCGACGAACTGTCCGGGGATGTTGGTGAAGAGCACGCCGGTCACCGCACCGGTCCACCAGGCCGTCATGCCGCGCCAGTTCCAGCCGCGCGCGAACCAGTAGCGGCCGCCGTGCTGGCGGCGGGTGAAGACCTGGAGCGCCTCGGGGTCGTACCAGCCGCGCCGGGTGACGTAGCCCAGCATCATGACGATCATCCACGGCACCGTGCAGGTGATGATCATCGTGGCGAAGGTGGAGATCGCCTGCACCAGGTTGAAGCCGAAGCGGCCCACGAAGATGAACGTGATGGACAGGACGCCGATCAGGACGGTGGCCCGGACACGGCTGAGCCGCGGGAAGACCGAGGAGAAGTCGAGGCCGGTGCCGTACAGCGCGGTGGTCCCGGTCGACATGCCGCCGATCAGCGCGATCAGGCAGACCGGCAGGAAGTACCAGGCGGGCGCGATCGCGAGCAGACCGCCGACGAAGTTCGGGGCGGCCGGGTCCATGTACGTGGGGGCCTGCTCGGCGATGATCGCCGCCGTCGCCAGGCCGAAGCCGAACGGAAGCACCGTGGCGACCTGCGAGAGGAAGGCCGCCCCCATCACCTTGCGGCGGGGCGTCTCGGCCGGGATGTAGCGGGCCCAGTCGCCCAGGAAGGCGCCGAAGGAGACCGGGTTCGACAGGACGATCAGCGCGGCGCCGATGAAGGACGGCCAGAACAGGTCCTGGGTGGCCTGGTCGGCGCCCGAGGTGAAGATCCCGGCGTACGAGGGGTCGAAGTCCCCCGCGAAGGCGACGAGGCCGAGGACGAACAGCAGGGTCGCCGCCACCACCGCGATCTTGTTGACGAGCAGCATGAAGCGGAAGCCGTAGACACACACGGCGAGCACGAGCGCGGCGAAGACGGCGTACGCGCAGCCGTAGGCCACGTCGCTCTCCGGCACGCCGAGCAGCCGGTGCGCCCCGCCGATGAGCGCGTCGCCCGAGCTCCACACCGACAGGGAGAAGAACGCCACGGCGGTCAGCAGGGAGAGGAAGGAGCCGACGATCCTGCCGTGCACGCCCAGATGCGCCGATGACGAGACGGCGTTGTTGGTGCCGTTGCGCGGCCCGAACACCGCCATCGGGGCGAGCAGCAGCGCGCCGACCAGCAGCCCGACGAGCATCGCCGCGAGCCCCTGCCAGAAGGAGAGGCCGAACAGGATCGGGAACGCGCCGAGCACACAGGTGGCGAAGGTGTTTGCGCCGCCGAACGAGAGCCGGAACAGATCGATCGGCTTCGCCGTGCGATCCGCGTCAGGGATGCGTTCGACTCCGTGCGTCTCGACCTCGGTGACGGACGGAGATGACTCCTTGGGCACAGACAGCTCCCTGGGACGGCATCACCACGGCGGGCGAGGTGATGTGGCGGAAATGCAGGGACCGTAGACGCCGTTCGCCCCGCCGCGCCAGTGCCGATTCGCACTGCCCGCGCCGAGGCGTTGGATGGATCGCACATTCGCCTGCGCGAACGTCCCTACAGTGCGTCGATCTCGCGGACCACCGTCATGTCGTCGAAGGGGATGAGCTGTTCGCCGACGATCTGGTGCGGTTCGCTCCCCTTGCCCGCGACGAGCACGATGTCGCCGCGCCGCGCGACGGACAGCGCGCGGGAGATCGCCTCGCGGCGGTCGGCCACCCGGTGGAAGGGCGTACCGGTGGAGGTCAGGCCCGGCACGATCTGGTCCAGGATGATCTCGGGGTCCTCGCCGCGCGGGTTGTCCGACGTGAGGACGCACAGATCGGAGTGGCGGCCCGCGATCTCGCCCATCAGCGCGCGCTTGGTGGTGTCACGGTCGCCGCCGCAGCCGAAGACGGTGATCACCGAATCGGTCGCGAAGCCGCGGATCGTGCCCAGGACCTTCTCCAGCGAGTCCGGCGAGTGCGCGTAGTCCACGATCACGCAGACCCCCTGCGCGGTGGTGAAGCGTTCGAGCCGTCCCGGCGTGGGCGGCATCCGGTCCAAGGCCTCGACGAGCGCGGACAGTTCGTGCCCGAGCAGATGGCACGCGGCGAGGGTGGCCAGCGCGTTGGAGACCGAGAAGCGGCCCGGTACGGGGATCGCCGCGGGGTACTTGCGGCCGTCGTGATGGAGCGTGAAGCGGGTGCCCCCCGCGTCCACGACCAGGTCGCTGGCCCGGTAGTCGGCCGGTGCGTCCAGGCCGTACGTGGTCACGGCGCCCGGCATCAGGGCCGATATCTCGGCGCTGACGGGGTCGTCGGCGTTGACCACCGCGCGGTCGCACAGGCCGGCGAAAAGGCGCAGCTTGGCGTTCTTGTAGTGCTCCATGGTGCCGTGGTCGTCCAGGTGGTCCTGGGTGAGATTGGTGAAGACACCGACGGACACGGGCACATGGTCCAGGCGCCGCTGCAACAGCCCCATGGACGTGGCCTCGAGGACCACGCTGCTCGTGCCCCGGTCGCGCATGTGGCCGAGGAGGTACTGCAGGTCCGGGGACTCGGGGGTGCTGAGCACCGACCGCGGCATCGGGATCCGCTCCGTGCCGATCCGGCTTCCGGAGGTGCCGATCACCCCCACCTTGGCGCCCTCGGCCAGCCTGAGCGCCGATTCGATCATGTACGAGACGGAGGTCTTGCCGTTCGTACCCGTGATGGCCACGACGTCCATCGCGCGGCCGGGCTCGCCGTAGTACCGGGAGGCGACGAGTGAGGCGGCCGCCCGTGCGTCGGCCACCCGCACCACGCACACCTGCCCGGCGCCGCTCTCGGCAGGCAACGGGCCGTCCTCGGCGAGGACCGCCACCGCCCCCCGTTCCAGTGCCCGGCCGATGCCCCCGGGCCCGCCCTCCTCGTGGCCGGGTACGGCGACGTACAGCGATCCGGACGTCACTTGTCCGGCGTCGAAGGTCATTCCGCCGGTGACGGAGACATCCGGGTCACCGTGCAGAACATGGTGGTCGTGCCCGTCGAGCAGTGCGCTGAGCTTCACAACAGTCCCCTCGAAGGCGGCTCACGGCACACCGCGTACGCCCAACCCGAGGGGCGAGGGCGGCGGTGTGACGGAATCCGCGGTGATGCGCGTAAGGCGAGCGGGGCCCCACAGGGGGATATCTGCGTGCGGGCCGAAGGGCCAAGGCGGCCGAGGAACGCTACCTGTGCGCCGCACGACCGGTCGCTGAGGACCGGATCCGGGTCGTGGAGGGCTGATCACAGATGGTCGGGCGGAGCAGGGACCTGCCCGACACCGCTTCAGTGTACGTCCGCGAACGATCGCGGCGGACGGGCCGGAAAATCGCTGGCAGCGCGGCAGGCGTCATTCCTACGATCATGACCGGTTCGTCCCCGCGCCATCGCGCATGGCCGTACGAGAAAGGGCCTCAGTGGGCCAGACCGAGGACACCGTCCGCCTGGTGCGCGAGACGCTCGGCGCGGACGTCGTGGGCGTCTACCTGTACGGCTCCGCCGCGCTCGGCGGGCTGCGGCCGCACAGCGACATCGACGTGCTCGCCGTCGTGGAACGGCCGCCGGCGGCCACGCGGCGCCGGGAACTCGTCGAGGGGCTGCTCGGCCTGTCCGCCCGGCCGCCCCGGGGCGACGCGACGCGCCCCGTCGAGCTGACGATCGTCGTCCGGCGCGAGGTCAGTCCCTGGACCTATCCGCCGCGCCGCGAGTTCCAGTACGGGGAGTGGCTGCGCCAGGAGTACGAGCGCGGGCGGCTGCCGTCGCCGGTGGCCGACCCCGATCTCGCGCCCCTGATCACGATGGTGCTGCTCGCGGACACCCCGCTCGCCGGGCCGCCCCCGGGCGACGTATTTGCTCCCGTACCGCCTGAAGACCTCGCCCGCGCGATCGTCGCCGGGGTGCCGGATCTGCTGGCGGAGCTCTCGTCGGACACCCGCAACGTCGTCCTGACGCTGGCCCGGATCTGGATGACCCTGGCCACCGGAGCCCTGACGTCCAAGGACGCGGCGGCCGACCGGGCGCTGCCCCGGCTCCCGGCGGCCCTCCGGCCCGTGCTCGCCCACGCGCGGGCCGCGTACGTCACGGGGGAGGGGGAGTGCTGGCGGGATCTCTGGCCTCTGGTGGGTGCGTACGCCGCCCATGTCGCCGGAGTCATCGAGGGTCTGGGCGGCCCGAGCTCGATCTGAGGTGGCCGGCGGCGCCTCTCAACTGCCGTTATCCGCCGACCTCTTGACGTGAATGCGTCACTCGGTATGGTCTAGTCCAACGGCGGGAGTTATTCCGGATAGCCGCAGCCCCGGTGTGTCCGGCGTGCTCCCGACCGCACATCCCCCCACCACCCGGCGGCCGGTCGCGCCTGTACCGGCCCGCCCAAGGAGTGATCCCCCATGCGTCTTCGTGCAGTTGCCGCACTGACCGCGACCGCGTCCGCCGCCGCGCTCACCCTCCTGACCCTCGCGCCCAACGCCTCCGCCGAGAAGGCGGAACCGGCGAAGAAGGCCGCGGCGGAATTCCCCGTCAGCGAGGCCCAGTTCAACCAGATGTTCCCGAACCGGAACTCCTTCTACTCCTACAGCGGTCTCACCCAGGCGCTCAGCGCCTACCCCGACTTCACCGGGACCGGCAGCGACACCGTACGCAAGCAGGAGGCCGCGGCCTTCCTGGCGAACGTCAGCCACGAGACCGGCGGTCTGGTCCACGTCGTCGAGCAGAACACCGCGAACTACCCGCACTATTGCGACACTTCGCAGCCTTACGGCTGTCCGGCGGGCAACGACAAGTACTACGGCCGTGGCCCGATCCAGCTCAGCTGGAACTTCAACTACAAGGCCGCGGGCGACGCCCTGAACATCGACCTCCTGAACAACCCCGACCTCGTGCAGAACGACGCGGCCGTGGCGTGGAAGACCGGCCTCTGGTACTGGAACACCCAGAACGGGCCGGGGACGATGACCCCGCACAACGCTATGGTCAACAGCGCGGGCTTCGGCGAGACGATCCGCAGCATCAACGGAAGCCTGGAATGCGACGGGAAGAACCCTGAGCAGGTGCAGAGCCGGATCAACAACTACACCCGGTTCACCGGCATCCTCAACGTCACCCCGGGAGACAAGCTCAGCTGCTGAGTCTCCCGGCAGCGGGGTGCCGCTGCTCCCCCTCGCCCCGTCGGCTTCGATCCGGCGGGGCGAGGGGTGATTTTCGGCCAACATTAGTGCAGCGCTCAACCGTCGGCCGGGAGGGACTGGTTGCCTCCGTAAGTGATCAATAGCCTGGTGGACGTTGCCTGTTTCTGACCTAGGAGCCACATGTCCACCGCGCAGCAGGTCCCCGACATCCTCTCGCCCGAGTTCGCCAAGAACCCGTACCCGGCCTATCGGGTGATGCGGGAGAGCGCGCCGCTGTTCTGGCACGAGGCGACGCAGAGCTGGATCATCTCGCGGTACGAGGACGTCGAGCGCGTGTTCAAGGACAAGGGCTCGCAGTTCACCACCGACAACTACGACTGGCAGATCGAGCCCGTTCACGGCAAGACGATCCTCCAGCTCAGCGGCCGGGAGCACTCCGTGCGCCGGGCCCTTGTCGCACCGGCGTTCCGGGGCAGCGACCTCCAGGAGAAATTCCTGCCGGTCATCGAGCGCAACTCCCGCGAACTCATCGACACCTTCCGGCACACCGGCAGCGTGGACCTGGTCGAGGGCTACGCCACCCGCTTCCCCGTCAACGTGATCGCGGACATGCTCGGCCTCGACAAGGCCGACCACGCGCGCTTCCACGGCTGGTACACCACCGTCATCGCCTTCCTCGGCAACCTGGCGGGCGACGCCGAGGTCGCGGCGGCCGGTGAACGCACCCGCGTGGAGTTCGCCGAGTACATGATCCCGATCATCCAGGAGCGTCGGGACAACCTGGGCGACGACCTGCTCTCCGCGCTCTGCGCCGCCGAGGTCGACGGCGTCCGCATGAGCGACGAGGACATCAAGGCCTTCTGCAGCCTGCTGCTCGCGGCGGGCGGCGAGACCACCGACAAGGCGATCGCCAGCATCTTCGCCAACCTCCTGATGAACCCCGAACAGCTCGAAGCCGTCCGGCAGGACCGCACCCTGATAGCCCGCGCCTTCGCCGAGACCCTGCGCCACACGCCGCCGGTCCACATGATCATGCGGCAGTCGGCGACCGACGTGGAGGTCTCCGGCGGCACCATCCCCGCCGGCGCCACCGTCACCTGCCTGATCGGCTCGGCCAACCGCGACGAGCAGCGCTACCGCGAGCCGGACCGCTTCGACATCTTCCGGGACGACCTGACCACGACGACCGCGTTCTCCGCCGCCGCCGACCACCTCTCCTTCGCCCTCGGCCGCCACTTCTGCGTGGGCGCCCTGCTGGCCAAGGCCGAGGTGGAGATCGGCGTCGGCCAACTCCTCGACGCGATGCCCGACGTACGGCTCGCCGAGGGCTTCGACCCCGTCGAGCAGGGGGTGTTCACCCGCGGACCGCAGTCGCTGCCGGTGCGGTTCACCCCCGTCACCGCCTGACCCGACCGGGGCGCCGCCCGCAAGCGGCGCCCCGGCGCCGCTTCAGTGCGCCGCGGGCGTGAACTGCACCGGCAGCGAGGTGAGGCCGCGCATCCAGATGGACGGGCGCCAGGTCAGCTCGTGCGGCTCCACCGCGAGGACGAGGTCGGGCAGCCGCTCGAGGAGCGTCTCGACCGCCGTCCTCGCGATCACGTCGGCGAGGAGCGGGGCGGGGTAGGGGCAGCGGTGCTCGCCGTGGCTGAAGGAGAGATGCGCGGAGTTCTCCGGGCCGACGTGCGACTCGGGCCAGATCTGCGGGTCGGTGTTGGCCGCGGCGAGACCGAGCACCAGGCAGTCGCCCGCCCGGATCTGCCGCCCGCCGAGCTGGGTGTCACGCACCGCCCAGCGGCCGATGAAGTTCTGGGTCGGGGTGTCCAGCCACAGCACCTCGTTGAGCGCCTCGCCCACACTCAGCCGGCCGCCGGACACGTTCAGGGCGAACCGCTCGTCGGTCAGCATCAGCCGCAGGGTGTTGCAGATCCAGTTGGCCGTCGGCTGCTGGGCCGCCGCGATGATGGAGATCAGGTCCTGCACGATCTCCTCGTCGGTCAGGCCCGCCGAGTGCTGGAGCATTCGGGAGGTGACGTCCGCGCCGGGCTTCTCCCGCTTCTCCTTGACCAGCAGCTGGATGCGCTCGGCGACCCGGGTGTACGCCGCGACGGGGTCGTCTCCTTCATGCGCGTCGAGCGAGATCCGCAGGTCGTCCACGAGCTGCTGGGTGTCCGTGCCCTCGTGCGGCATCCCGCACATCTGCACCGCGGCGATCATGGGCAAGGCGTGCGCGTACGCGTCCATCAGCTCGGCCTGGCCGCTGCCGGCGAACTCGGCGATGAGCCGGTCGGCGATCCTGGCGCTGTCCCTGGCGAGTTCGAACTGGTCGACCCCCTCCAGCGCCTCGGTGATCACCCCGGCCCGCCGCTGGTGCTCGGCGCCCTCGGTGAAGAGGACCGACGGCTGGTAGCCGACGAACGGCATCAGCGGCCAGTCGGCGGGAATGTGGTCCCACTGGTTCCAGCGCCGCGAGTCGCGGGCGAACAGCTCGTCGTGGCCCGTCACATAGCTGACCTCGGAGTAACCGAGCACCAGCCACGCGGGCACGTCCCCGTCCAGGAGCACCGGCGCGACGGCGCCGTGCTCCCTGCGCAGGCTGCGGTAGAGCTGCGAAGGCGTCTGCTGGTACTCCAGACCGCCCAGGCGTACCGCGCCCGTATCCGCGTGCGCCGGGCACCCGGGCGGCGGGCTCTGCAGATGGGGGGATCCGGTCGGCTCGGTCACGGTGTCATCTCCTGGGCCATGGCCAGTGCGTAGAGGTGGTCCACGAGGGTGATCAGGACGTCCTTGCCCGACGACCTCACCCGTGCGTCGCAGTCGATCAGCGGCACATGGTCGGGCAGCGCGAGAGCCTGCCGGATCTCGTCGAGCGAGTGGGCGGAGCCGTCGTCGTCGAACCGGTTGACGGCCACCACGAACGGCGTCTTGTGGTGCTCCAGACGGTCGATGGCGTACCAGGAGTCGTCCATCCGCCGCGTGTCGACCAGGACGACCGCGCCGAGCGTCCCGGCGAAGAGCCGGTCCCACAGGAACCAGAAGCGCTCCTGTCCGGGCGCCCCGAACAGATAGAGCACCACACGCTCGTTGAGACTGATGCGGCCGAAGTCGAAGGCCACCGTGGTGGTCGTCTTGGCGGCCACGTCGGTCGTCTCGTCGACGCCTATGCCGGCCTGCGTCATCACCTCTTCGGTGTTCAGCGGACGGATCTCGCTGACCGACCGGACCAGCGTGGTCTTGCCGACGCCGAAGCCGCCCACGACGACGATCTTCAGGCCGGTCTCGGCGGTGTCGGACAGCGGCATACGGGAGGGCAGCTCAGATGTTGCGGAGCCCATGGAGCACCTCCTTGAGAAGGGCGGAATCGGGGATCGAGGCGGCCGAGCCGGCCGCGCGGGGATGACGGGCGGTGATCCGGCTCATCGCGAGCAGGTCACCCAGCAGGATCCGCACCACCGTGATCGGCAGCTTCATCTCCGCGGCGATCTCCACCACGGCCGTCGGATGCCGGCACAGTTCGAGGATCCGTACGTGCTCCGACTGCATCCCGGCAGTGGGCTCGCACTCGCTCACCACCAGAGTGACCAGGTCGAACGAATCGTCGTCGGCGCGGCTGCGGCCACCGGTGACCGTGTACAGCCGGTCGGGGTCACCGATGTCCACGGGCCTGCGCGGCGTCACGAGGAGCCGCTGCCTTCGCTCTGACCGCGCGGTTCGGCACGCAGATGCTCACCGATCTGCTCGACCAGCTCGGTCATCTGATGGCCCACCACACCGGGATCGGCGTTCTCCTCCGCGATGACCGCCAGGTGCGCTCCCTGGCCGGCCTCGACGATGAAGAGCAACCCGCCGTGGAATTCGGTCATGGAGTGCCGCACGCCTCCGGTGCCGTCGCCGAACTCCATGGAGGCGCCCTGGGCCAGTGCCTGGATGCCGGAGCAGATCGCCGCCAGCTGGTCAGCCTGGTCGAGCATCAGATGCTCGCTCCAGCACAGCTTCAGGCCGTCCCGGGAGAGCACCAGGGCGTGCCGCGTACCGGGGGTGCGCTTCAGGAGGCTCTGCAGGAGCCAGGTCAGGCTGTTGTCAGTGGTCTGCATGGTAGGCGGGGCGAGATGCGCCGGGGCTTCCGGTCACCTGCCCGTCCCTCCAATCTCACGATCTTGAGCGGGGAAGGGGGCGCCAGAGCCCGGGCGCCGTGCGGGTGGCTTCGATCTACTCGGCGGGCGGCGGCCCGGACTCGGCGGGGGAATCGGGCATCGCGGGAGAGCCGGGCACATCGCCCGCGGCCCGCCGCGCACGGTGGAAGGCACCGAAGCGTGAACCGGCGTCACGCGGCGGTAGACCCGCATCGCCGGCGATCGCCCCGGCGGCCCCCGCGGCGGCGTCGGACGCCGCCCTGCGCTGCTCCCGCTCACGCTCGGCCTCGGCCATCGTGCGGCCGGGGGCGCGCACGGGCAGACCGTTGGTCGTGGCGGCGGGGCGGGCGTGCGCGGGACGGGGCGCGGTGTCCGCGTCGGCCGGGGGCGGCGGGACGGTGGCCGCGGGAGGCTGCGGGGCGGCCGCGACCTCCGGGGCCGTCGCGGCGGTTGTCGGCTCGGGCACGGGAGCGACCGCGGGCGAGGCCGCAGGGGCGGTCGCGGGCTGGATGCTCCGGGGGGCGAGCTGCTGCGGGGCGGGGTCGCGCTGCTGGGCCAGGAGCTGCGGGGACAGGAGCACCACGACGCCCGTGCCGCCGCGAGAGGAGGGACGGAAGTTGATGCTCATGCCGTACTTGGCGGCCAGCCGCCCGACCACGGCGAGGCCGAGGCGGGTGCCCTGGAGCGAGGCCAGGTCCGTCACGCGACCGGAGACCGACTCCTCCGCACGGCGCATCGCCGCGTCGGCCATCTTCAGACCGCTGTCCTCGATCGTCACGACGATCCCGGCGCTGCGCTCCTCCACATACACGTGCACCTCGTCGATGGGCGGGGAGAAGTTGGCCGCGTTGTCCATCAGTTCGGCGAGCACGTGCATGACGCCCTCGGCGGCGAACCCGGCGATCGCCACGGTCGTCGAGCAGTGCAGCCGCACCCGCTGGTAGGCGGAGATCCGGCCCACCGCGCCCCGCAGGATGCTCTCCATGACGATCGGCTTGTTCCACGCACGGCTGGAGCGGCCACCCATCAGCAGGGCGAGACGGTCCGTCATCAGACCCAGCTGGGAGGTGCTGTGGTCGAGCCGCAGCAGATCGCCGAAGACCTCGACGCCGTGCCGCTCCTGCATGTCCCGCAGGTCGGCGAGCATGCCCACGGACTTGGCCTGCACCCGGCTCAGCGCCTTGGCGGACGCCGCCTGCGCGGCCGCGGCACGCCGCTCGCTGTAGGCGAGCTCCCGTACGAACGATTCGGCGGGCAGCCGCAGCAGGGGGTTGCTCGGCCAGTCGAGTCCGGCCAGGACCGTGTCGGCGGAGGCGCCCTCGCGCAGCTGCTCGATCGCGGTGGGCAGCGTGACCGCCGTCAGATGGTCCAATTCCTCTGCGGCCAGGGCCAGTTGTCCCTGTGTCTGGTCGCGCCGGGATTCGACGTCGGCGGCGTGCCGCACGGTCTCCTCCACCACGGACGCGAAGACCTGGACGACCTGACGCAGCTGCGGATCCGACGGCGGAGCCGTCTGCGCCAGGGTGTCGCCCGCGCTGGTGCCCTCGCGCAGCCGCTTCACGACGGTCGGCAGCGTGACGTTCACCAGATGCGCCGACTCGGCGCCCTGGCGCGCCAACTGCGCCTTGAGGGAGGAGGCCTCGGCGTGGTCCGCGGCGGCGGTCGCGCGGACCCGCTTGACGAGCAGCGAGCCGGTCACGAGGGCGATCGCCAGACACAGCCAGCCGGCCGCGACGGAAGCCACCGTCCAGACCCGGGCGTTGTCCGGTGCGAGGGCGCCCGCGATGGCACCGGCCGCGGCGGTCACCACCAGCACGACCACGGGCACGGCCGACGCGGGCCGCCGCGCCTTCGCTATTCGGTGCGGGCTGGGAGGAGCAGGCACGGGCATTCAGCGGTCCCTCGGTCCTTGGGTGCAGGTAAGCAACGAGCCGATCGGTCCACGCATCGGTCGCAGACCCGGCGGAACACCAAAGAGGACGGTGATCTTCCGGGTCTCGCTTCGCGCCATGCTAGTCATCCCGCCGGGGCGAGCAGGACGGAGAGGTGGAACAGACCGCTCAGAAGAGCACTTCGTCGTGTTCTCGCCCCTCGAACATGCCGTCGTGGTAGTGGAGTTCGACTCTACAACGGTGATCACGCGGCGCATTACCCGCGGCGCATCACCCGTGGCCGATCAGTCGACCGCCGACGTCTCGTCGATCTCGTACGCCTCAAGGCCCGGAGTCGCGAGGAGGTCCGCGACGCAGGCCGCGGAGCCGCCCACGTACGTGCTCACCAGGTCGACGTCGCCGGCCACGCACCAGGCGCGGTCATCGGGCCACCACAGGTCGGGGATCTCGGGCGCCGCCTCGTCGGGATCGCCCGCGGGCCAGGCCGGTGAGGCCGCGTCGTCGAGCGGACCGGCGAGCAGGATCTCGTCGCGGCCCGGCGTGCGGAACACGGGGAAGCCGTCCCAGTTGGAGGTGCCGTACCCCTCCCAGAGACCGAACCAGCAGCGGTCGGGCGTCCGGGTGTGCCGGGAGAGCACGGGGATCAGAATGCGGGCCACGTATGCGGGGGTCGGCCCCTCGTGCGGGTGTTCGTCCCAGAGGCCGGGGACGGCCGGGGTGTCGTCGTTGCGGTAGGGGGAGCGGTCGTCGAGACCGATCAGCTCGTGCCAGCGCGTCCCGGCCGACACCGACCTGCCGTACGCCGTGGCGACTTTGTCCCACCGCACGAGGTCCGCGCCGAGCAGCGCCGGGTGGAGGATTCGCGCGTACGCGTCGAAGCCGGGTGCGCAGACGCCGGCCACCGTGCCGAATCCGTCGTCGTGCGGCGGGCGTTGCTCCAGCCAGCGGGCCGGCGCGAGGTCGCGCCGCTCGACACGCAGACGGCCGTAGAGAGACGGGGGCGGGTACTGATCGACGAGGTACATGCCCTCAGTGTCGCCCGCGCGGGCGCCGACCCGCCCGCGAGTGACTGCCGATTGAGGTGGGCCTGGTGGGGCACTCGGTCAGACGCGGGCGGCCGGGCGACACGGCGGCCCGCCCTGTTGCCGACCGAAGAGGTGCCCATGGCCGTGAAGAAGACCGCCGTCATCGTCCTGGACTGTGCGAAACCCGAGGAGCTCGCGGAGTTCCACGCGGGGCTGCTCGGCGGCACGGTGGGTGTGGGCGACGACCCCGACTACGTGGAGGTCTCCGACGGGCAGGGCCTCTGCCTGGCGGTCCACCGGGACTACGGATACGCGCCGCCGAGCTGGCCGCGGCCCGAGGACTCCCAGCAGTCGCACCTGAGGATCCTGGTGGCCCGCGGCGACATGGACGAGGCGGAGCGCGAGGCCGTCGGCCTGGGCGCCCGGCCCGTGGACGCCAAGGACAACTCCGGCCCCCGGGACACCCGGACCTACAGCGACCCGGCGGGCCATTCGTTCACCCTGGCCGTGTACGCCGAGCCGACGGCACGTCGCTGAGCGGGCCCCGCCGGCCGGAGCGGGCGGTCCGTGACGGTCCGTCCGGTCAGCCGGAGGGCTCGTCCGGCACCGGCTGGTCGGGGCGCACGCCACCCGTGTGCGGTGCGCCGCGCCGGCCGGTTCCCGCCTCGTCCGTGTCCGGTACGTCGTCGTCGGCGTCCGGCGCGTTGCCGGTGGTCGCCGATTCGTCGTCCGGCTCCCAGTGGTCCTCCTCCTCGTCCGAAGCCTGCTGATCGGGCAGATCCCTCGGGACGGGTGTCTCGTCCTCGCCCCGGGTCTCGGGCAGCTCCTCGCTCACGGTGTTCCCTCCAGTCCTTCCAGTCCTTGTCACTTCGTGCCGCGCGGTCCCACGACGGCTTCCGGTGCGGGGCCCGGCTACCCGCCGTCGACGCGGCAACACCTCGTACGGGTTCACCGTGGACCGCGGACGCCGCCTCGGCCAGGCGAGCGGGGCCGGTTGCCCGGCCGCACGCGGGCCGAGGCGATCAGGGCGGCGGCGGTCATCGCCGACAGGAGACCCCAGACCGGCACGAAGCTGCCGGAGAGATCCTTGAGCAGGCCGAGCAGGGGCGGCATCACCACGACGGCGACTTGATTGACGGACATGGCGAGGCCGAGCGCGAATCCCGTCCGCTCCGGCGGGGCCGATTCGCTCACGTAGGTGACCCAGGGGCCGTACCAGCCGAAGCCGAAGAAACCGAGCCACACGAGCGTGCAGCAGGCGGTCGCCGGGGATCGCCCCAGCGGCGTCATCAGCACGGCCATGCCCATGAGTACGGCGGCCATGCACAGGACCAGGGAGCCGTACCGCCCATGGCTGCTCCGGTCGCTCCAGGCGGCCAGCGTGATCCGGCCGACGATGCCCGCACCCTGCACCGCCACCAGGACGAGAGCCGCCGCCCCGGCCCCGAGGGACGCCGTCTCGTGCAGATGCAGCACCGTCAGGATGCCGACGCCGTACTGCACGGAGATCATGCTCGACCCGGTGAGCATGATCCGCGCCATGGACGGTTCGCGCAGCATCCGCAGCCGTGCGCCGAGCTGCGCCCCGACCGAGGCGCGCGGCCCGCCGTCGCGGGGAGCCGCAGGAATCGGCGGCCTGCGGTAGAAGCCCATGAAGACCCAGGCACCGAGGAGCGCCACGACCCCGCCGGCCACGAGCGTCGCTCGCCAGCCGTAGGCCTCCGCGACGAATGGCAGTGCGGCCGACGCGAGGGCGGCGCCCAGCGGCAGCCCCGCCTGGCGGATGCCCATCGCGAAGCCCCGCTGGGACGCGTCGAACCACGACGCCACCGATTTGCTGCCGCCGGGCTGGACGGTGCTGTAGCCCGCGCCGACGAACAGCAGCACGAGAAGCAGGGACGCGTAACCCGGCGCCGCGCTCCCGGCGAGCAGGCCCACGGCGACCGCACCGGCGCCGACCCCGACGACCCAGCGCTCGTCGCAGCGGTCGAGCAGCTCCCCGGCCACCAGCAGTCCGACCAGCGGGACCACCTGGGCGGCCGAGACCAGCAGCCCCAACTGGACCGTGCTCAGCTGCAGGTCGCGCTGCAGGTGGATGCCCATCGCCCCGATGCCCTGCACGAAGAAGCCGGATGCGGCCTGGGTGAACGTGGCGATCCCGAGGACGACCCAGCGGTAGCGCCACGCGGTGTGCGCCGTGTCGACGACGGTGGTCACGGGCGCCAGTACAGGGCGGGGTCGGGGTGGTCGACGAAGCCGAGGTCGCGATAGAGCGGCTCGCCCTCGTGGGAGGCGTACAGGTCCACGCGGGCCACCTCACGCTCCCGGAACCAGTCGAGCAGGCCGCGCATGAGCACGCGGCTGTGCCCGCGCCGCCGGTGTGCCGGGTCGGTGACCACGCCGATCACGAGGCCGACCCGGCCGTTGCGCAGATGCGGGCCCGGCAGCCGCTGCTCGACCGAGCCGATGGCGCACGCGGCCAGACCTGCGGCGCCGTCCACGACGAGGATCCGCATGCTGCCCGCGGCCAACTGCTCCTTCAGGACCACGGCGAGGGCGCCCTGCCATCCGCCGTCTCCCGACGGCGGATCGAAGTACGCGCCGCCGAGATCCTCGAACAACAAGGCCCGCAGGCGCACGAGTTCCGTGATGTCCTCCGTCGTCGCCGTCCGTATGTCGGTGTGTTCCCCGGTGCGTTGTGGCATGCCGGTCAGACTGATGTAATGGTCTTATGCACCTCAACCCTTACGGCGAAGAGGTCGTGAACCTGGCCGCCGATCTCGCCAACCGGCGCCCGGCCACCGCCGATGAGCTCGCTGAGCGCTGCCGCACCGCCGGCCTCGTCCTGGAGGCTCCCGTCACGCCGGATGACCTCGACCGCGCCCACGACGCGCTCGAGGCATGGGAGAAGGTCGTCGACGCCACCGACGAGGACGAGCGGGCCGAGCTGCTCAACCGGATGCTGGAGGCCTCCGCCGCCCACCCCCGGATGACCAACCACGCGGACACCGGCTGGCACCTGCACTACCGCGAGGACCGGCAGCCGCTCGGCGCCCTGCTGTTCCAGCTGATCTCCGTCGGTACGGCGCTGCACCTGGCGGGGCGTGGCATGCACCGGCTGAGGCGGTGCGCCGTCACCGAGTGCGCCACGATCTTCGCCGACACCTCCCGCACCGGACGCCAGCGGTACTGCTCCCAGCGGTGCGCCAACCGTGACGCGGTCCGCAGGCACCGCGCGCGCTCCACAGGGCGAGGCGACTGAATCCGGCCCCCGAATGCGGGGGAGAGCCCTCTATACGGAGAGCGGGCCCTGTTTTCCGGCCTGACTTCTGGTATTCACTCCTGGGATCGATCGCCGTCCGCGCGCTCGCGTTCGCTGCGGTGTACCAACGCGACCTAGGAGTTCCCGTGGCCCTCGCACGCTGTCCGTTCAGAGCCGCCGCGAAGGTGTCGGTGGTCGCCGCCGCCGCGACGGGGCTTCTCGCCCCCGGTGTCGCCGTCGACCGGTACGAGAACGCCGCTGCCGCCGCCGCTCCAACTGCCGCTGTCCCCGCGCCGATCGCCGACTGGCGGCACGAACGCCTCGCTTCCGGGGCCGACCTGTACCAGGGGAGCATCTCGGGCCGCCCCGGCGCCGACCACTGGACGGTCACGGTGCGCGCGAACGGCGCCCACCTCTCCGCCGGGCAGGACGCCGAGGCGCTGGCGGGGCGGGTGCGCGACGCGGGGTTCCGTGCGCGGGCCGAGGCGGTCTCGTGGCCGCGGGGCTCCGACCGGCACGGCGTGATCGGGGTGCGGGTCCGGGTGGGGGAGTACGCCGCACGGGCCGACGCCGACGCCGAGCGCAAAGCCCTGGCCGCCGCCGGGTTCGACGCGGTGAGCGAGTGGACCGGCGCCGACGGGGCGCCCGGCACCGGAGTCGCCCGGGTCAAGGTGGCGGTCGTCGACCCGAAGCGCTACCGCGGTGCGCTGAAGGGAACGTACGGAAAGGGAGTCGCGGGCCGCGAGACGGTGAGCGCCATGGCCGCGGGCGAGGACACCCTGCTCGGAGTCAACGCGGGCTTCTTCGTCATGGAGGGCAAGGACGGGGTGCCGGGCGCGGCGGCCGGCATCGCCGCGTACGACGGGGAACTGCAGAGCGCGGCGACCGACGGCCGGATCGCGGCGGTGCTGCGCGGCAACGGCCTGCGCCCTGAGTTCAAGAAGCTCGGCACGGAGCTGCGGGTCCGCGCGGGCGGGGCGTCCGCGGTCGTGGACGGGGTCAACCGGGTGCCGGGCCTGGTGCGCAACTGCGGCGGTGTCGGCGGCGACGCCCCGACCGAGCGGCCGCAGCACGACGTGACCTGCACCGACCCCGACGAGATCGTGGAGTTCACCGACGAGCTCGGCGCGAGCACCCCGGCGGGCGACGGGGCGGAGGCGGTGCTCGACGCGGGCGGACGCGTACGCGAGGTGCGGGCGCGCGGCGGCGCCGTGCCCGAGGGCGGCAGCGTCCTCGCGGGCATCGGCACGGGCGCCACCTGGCTGCGTACGCACGCGAAGCCGGGCAGTGCCTTGGAGGTGCGGCAGCGGATCCTGGACGAGCGGGGCCGGGAGCTGAAGCTCGGCCCGCAGGACGACATCGTCAACGGCGGCCCCGAACTGGTCCGCGACGGCAAGGTCGCCGTGAACTACGCCGCCGACGGCATCGAGCACACCGCCGACCCCTCCTTCGCCTACACCTGGGGCATCAAGCGCAACCCGCGCATGCTCCTGGGCGTCGACCGGCAGGGCCGCATGCTCCTGGTCGGCGCGGACGGCCGGCAGCCCGGCTACAGCGACGGGTTCGGTCTGAACGAAGGGGCGGAGCTGATGAAGTCGCTCGGCGCGGTGCGGGCGATGGCCCTGGACGGCGGCGGTTCGGTCACCATGGCGGTGAACGGCAAGGTGATCAATTCGCCGTCGGACGGAACCGAGCGCGCGGTGGGCGACGCGCTGCTGCTCACGCGCTGAGCAACCCCCTGTCCTCAAGTGACCACGGAACGTAGTGGCGATTACGGGCTGTGACGTCCGAGAATCGGGGCCGCTTCGTGGAAGGAGGCGATCACGAGATATCTTGATGTCGAGCAATGTTGCAGACGTGGAGCGGAGCACCCGGTGACTGACTCGACCATCATTTACACCCACACTGACGAGGCCCCGGCCCTCGCGACGTATTCGTTCTTGCCGGTGGTCGAGGCCTACGCCTCGACGGCCGGAGTCACTGTGGAGAGCCGTGACATCTCCCTGGCGGGGCGCATCATCGCCCTCTTTCCCGACTTCCTCGAGGAGAGCCAGCGCATCGAGGACGCCCTCGCCGAGCTCGGCGAGCTGGCCAAGACGCCCGGCGCGAACATCATCAAGCTGCCGAACGTCTCGGCCTCGATCCCGCAGCTGAAGGCGGCCATCGCCGAGCTGCAGGCGCAGGGCTACGCGCTGCCGAACTACCCGGACGACCCGAAGACGGACGCCGAGAAGGACATCGGCGCCCGTTACGACAAGGTCAAGGGCAGCGCCGTCAACCCGGTCCTGCGCGAGGGCAACTCCGACCGCCGCGCCCCCGCCTCGGTCAAGAACTACGCCAAGGCGCACCCGCACCGCATGGGCGCCTGGACGGTCGACTCGAAGACGAACGTCGCGACCATGGGCGTCGACGACTTCCGCTCCACCGAGAAGTCCGCGACCATCGCCGATGCGGGCACGCTGCGCATCGAGTTCACGGGCGAGGACGGCAGCACCACGGTCCTGCGCGAGTCCGTACCGGTCCTGGCGGGCGAGGTCGTCGACGCGGCCGTGCTGCGGGTCGGTCCGCTGCGTGAGTTCCTGACCGCGCAGATCGCCAAGGCCAAGGCCGACGGCGTGCTGTTCTCGGTGCACCTGAAGGCCACGATGATGAAGGTCTCCGACCCGATCATCTTCGGCCATGTCGTGCGCGCCTTCTTCCCGAAGACGTTCGCCGCGTACGGCCAGGCGCTCGCCGGTGCCGGCCTGACCCCGAACGACGGCCTCGGCGGCATCCTCAACGGCCTCGACGCCCTGCCCGAGGGCGCGCAGATCAAGGCGTCCTTCGAGGCGGAGCTCGCCGAAGGCCCCGAGCTCGCGATGGTCGACTCCGACAAGGGCATCACGAACCTGCACGTCCCCTCGGACGTCATCGTCGACGCCTCCATGCCCGCGATGATCCGTACGTCCGGCCACATGTGGGGTGTGGACGGCGGGGAGCACGACACCCTCGCGGTCCTCCCGGACTCCAGCTACTCCGGCGTGTACCAGGTCGTCATCGACGACTGCCGCGCCAACGGCGCCTTCGACCCGGCGACGATGGGCTCGGTGCCCAACGTCGGCCTCATGGCGCAGAAGGCCGAGGAGTACGGCAGCCACGACAAGACCTTCGAGATCGCCGCGCCCGGTACGGTGCGCGTGGTCGACGCGGCGGGCAACGCCGTCCTGGAGCAGACCGTCGCCACCGGCGACATCTTCCGGATGTGCCAGGCCAAGGACGCCCCGATCCGCGACTGGGTCAAGCTGGCCGTCAACCGTGCCCGCGCGACCGGCTCGCCGGCCGTGTTCTGGCTCGACGAGACCCGCGCGCACGACGCGCAGCTCATCGAGAAGGTCAAGGCGTACCTGCCCGAGCACGACACCGACGGTCTGCAGATCGAGATCATGTCGCCGGTGGACGCCACCGCGTTCTCCCTGGAGCGCATCCGCCGCGGCGAGGACACCATCTCGGTCACCGGCAACGTGCTGCGTGACTACCTGACGGACCTGTTCCCGATCCTCGAGCTCGGCACCAGCGCCAAGATGCTCTCCATCGTTCCGCTCATGAACGGCGGCGGCCTCTTCGAGACGGGCGCGGGCGGCTCGGCCCCCAAGCACGTCCAGCAGCTGGTCCGCGAGAACTACCTGCGCTGGGACAGCCTGGGCGAGTTCCTCGCCCTCGCGTCCAGCTTCGAGCACCTCGCGCAGACCACGGACAACGCGAGCGCCCAGGTCCTGGCCGACACCCTCGACCGCGCCACGGCCACCTTCCTGGAGAAGGACAAGTCGCCGACCCGCCGCGTCGGTGGCATCGACAACCGCGGCAGCCACTTCTACCTGGCCATGTACTGGGCCCAGGAGCTGGCCAAGCAGACCGCGGACGCGGAGCTCGCCAAGGAGTTCGCCCCGCTGGCCAAGACGCTGGTCGAGCAGGAGCAGACGATCGTCGACGAGCTGAACGCGGTCCAGGGCTCGCCCGCCGACATCGGCGGCTACTACCAGCCCGATTCGGCGAAGGCCGCATCCGTGATGCGCCCGTCGCCCACGCTGAACAAGGCGCTCGACCTTCTCGGCTGAGCGACCTTCTCGGCGCACTTCGGCTGACGTGTGACACGGGTCCGCCCCGGTAGCGACATCGCTACCGGGG